>DATBHU010000346.1:0-19699 GCA_036557265.1 Polyangia bacterium | reverse complement strand
CGTCGAACTCGCGCGTGTAGCCGTAGCCGCCGTGGATCTGGACGGCGGCGTTGCAGGCCCGCATCGTCGCGCGCGCCGCGTAGTACTTCGCGATCGACGATTCGGCGGTGGTGCGCCGCCCCTGGTCCTGCATCCAGGCCGCCCGCCAGACCAGCAGCCGCGCGGCGTCCAGCTCGGTCCCCATGTCGGCGAGCATGTGCTGGATCGCCTGGAACTCGGCGATCGGCTTGTCGAACTGGACGCGCTCCTTGGCGTAGCGAAGCGACGCCTCGAACGCCGCCCGCCCGATGCCGATCGACCAGGCGCCGATGCCGATGCGCCCCTTGTCGAGGATCCGCAGCGTGTCGAAGAAGCCGTGGCCGATCTCGCCCAGCCGCTGCTCGTCGCCGACCTCGACCTCCTCCAGCACCAGCTCCGTCGTATCCGACGCGTGCAGCCCCATCTTCTCGATGCGCTTGCCGGTCCGGAAGCCGGGCGTCCCCTTCTCGATGATGAAGGCGGTCAGCCCCTTGGCCTTCTTGTCGGGGTCGGTCGAGGCGAGCACGACGTAGATCTCCGCGACCGAGCCCTGGGTGATGAAAGTCTTGGTGCCGCTGATGCTCCACTTGTCGCCCTTGCGGATCGCGCGCGTACGCGCCGCGCCCGCGTCGGATCCCGACCCCGGCTCGGTCAGCCCCCAGGCGCCCAGCGACTTGCCGCTGGCCAGCCGCGGCAGGTACTTCTTCTTCTGCGCCTCGTTGGCGGCCAGGTAGATGTGGCCCGTGCAGAGCGAGTTGTGCGACGCCATGGTCAGGCCGATCGACGCGTCGGCGTGCGCCACCTCTTCCAGCGCGATGACGTAGTCGTGAAACTTCATCCCGGCGCCGCCGTACGCCTCCGGGATCTGCATCCCGAGCAGGCCCATCTCGCCGAGCGCCGGGATCACCTCGTGCGGAAACTTCTCTTCCTCGTCCCAGCGGCGCGCGTTCGGCACGATCAGCCGCTCGCACATCTCCCGCACCGACGCCTGCAGGACGCGTTGCTCCTCGGACAGCTCGAAATCGATCATCGTCGTGTCACTTCGTCTTTGGCTTGTTGCCCGCCCCGGCCTGGGGGACGCGGTAGCGCTCCTCCGGGCCGCCGGGCGCGAACACCTGTACCATGACTGTCTTCTCGGGGCCGCTGAACTTCGCGGCGTGCGGCTGTCCCTCGGGGATGTGCAGCGCCTCCTCGGCGCCGAACGGGATCTTCTCGCTGCCGACGGTCAGCTCGCCGCCGCTGCCCGAGACGACGTAGAGGATCTCCGCCGAGCCCGGGTGCGTGTTGCGCGGCACCTCCGCGCCCGGCTCCGCCTCCAGGATGCCGACGTAGAGCGCCTTGTTGCCGGTCCTGGCCGGCTCGAGCAGCGGCTTGATCTTCCCCTTGCCGCCGAACACCGGCAGCGTGTCGGCGTCCGCCGCCGACCCGACCACGAACTTCGCCCCCGCCGGCGCCGGCGGCGGCGCGCCGCGGATCACCTCGAACGCGGCCCGCCCGGCCGGGTCCTTGGGATCGCGGTAGACGCGCTCCGGGCCCATCGGCGCGAACACGTCCAGCATCACCGCCGACGACGTCCGCCCCATGTTCTCGATCGCGTGCGGCATGCCGGCCGGGATCAGGATCGCCATCCCCTCGTCCAGCTTCTCGGGCCCCATGCCCGTCGGGCCGAGGACGCGCGCGTGACCTTTGAGCACGTACAGCACCTCGTTGCCCGGGTGCTTGTGCATCGCGATCCGGTTGGCCGGCCCGACGGTCAGCTGCGTCAGCGCCGCCTTCTGGGCGTGCATCGTCGCGCCGTCGACCAGCAGCTTCACCGAGAACGGCGGCGTGGGCGCCGCCGCCCCGCTCTTCTTGCTCGGCGGCGCGGGCGGCCCGTGCTCGGGCGCGTCCTTCACCTTGATCGAGAACTGCGCGGCCTGGCTCTCGAACGCCAGCGGCACGATCACGGTGCTGCCCGGATCGATGCCGGCCAGCGTCCAGGTGGCGGCGGTCTCGGTCAGGCAGGCGAGCAGCACCGGCGACTTGACGCCGTCGCTGGCGGGCGCGGCCTTGACGACCCGGCCGCCGTCGCCGACGTCGACCGCCAGCTCGATCTTCCCCGCCACGTCCAGGGTGTCGGCCAGCGCCTTCTCGAAGCAGCGGTTCACCTCGCCGCCGTGCTTGACCAGCGCCGACTGCAGGATGCCCGCCACGCGCGCCTCTTCCGTCTCGGCGTAGGCGTTCGCGCGCGCCTCGGGCGGCGCGACGACGATGAAGGCCAGCGCGACGGCGGCCAGTCCGATCCGTCGTCTCACGTTGCGCGTCACGCCGCGGCTCCCTCGACCCGCGGCCGCAGCTCGCGCTCGATCCAGCCGACGATCTCCTGCGTCGACGTCCCGGGCGTGAAGATCGCCGCCACGCCCATCGCCTTCAGCGCCGCCGCGTCCTCGTCGGGGACGATGCCGCCGCCGAACAGGACCACGTCGCCCGCGCCGCGCGCCTTGAGCGCCTCCAGCACGGCCGGAAACTGGGTCATGTGGGCGCCCGACATCATCGACAGCCCGACCGCGTCGACCGATTCCTGCTGCGCCGCCGCCGCGATCATCTCGGCCGTCTGGTGCAGCCCGCTGTAGATCACCTCGTAGCCGGCGTCGGCGAGGGCCCGCGCCACGACCTTGGCGCCACGGTCGTGCCCGTCGAGCCCGGCCTTCGCGACCAGGATACGCAGCTTGCGTTTCACGACGGAAAGTCTACCAGCGATCTCAAAAGCTGCGCATGCCGGAGCTGCGATTGTTCCGCCGCGCCGCCCGCGCGCGGACGAAGCTGCGCGCGGCCCCGCCCCAGGAGATCACCTGCAGGGTGATCCAGAGCGGGTGCACGAAAGCCCCGCCCCCGAGCAGCAGCAGCTGCAGCGCGCCGGACAGGGCGAAGCAGACGGTCGCCACGACCAGCGTCGGAACGCCCGGGCGGCGCCGCAGCGACAGGCCCGCGCCGAGCGGCAGGCAGCCGAGCCCCACGCACACGATCAGCACCAGGAGCCGGTACGCCAGTCCCTTCCAGAAGTAGACGACGCCGTACCCGATGGCGGCCAGCCCGCCCAGCACGAGCGCGTTGCAGACGAACGCGCGCGCGCGCAGCACGAAGGCGACGAATTGCTGGTCGTCCTGATCTCGCGGATCGAGCTCCGCCGGAGCCGTCACGGCATCGGCGACGCGACGGCGCTCAGCTGCAGCACCACGCCGCCCTCTTTCCCGGGCCGGTCGGCGTCGACCACCAGGTGGTAGCGGCCAGCGGGCAGCGCCGAGAACACGTGCATGCCCGTCGCCAGCCCCATCGACGTCACGCAGGCGCGCTGCGTCCCCGCGTCGCAGGCGAGCAAGGCGCCCTCGTTGTCGTAGAGCGCGAAGTCGTGATCGCCGACCTGCGCCCACTGCAGGGTCAGGTCGGCCGTCGCCGGCAGCTGGAGGTCGACGACGCCGTCCTGGCCGCCCGGCTGGCTCACGCACGCCGTCTGCGTCTGATCGTCGCCCGCCATCGACGTCTGCACGACGACCGAGGTCGCCGAGCCGTCCAGCGGCAGGATGTTCGCGTTCGTGTCCGCGCGGCAGGCGAACTTGGCGCAGATCGCCTCGGTGACGCACTTGCGGTCGGCGCAGTCGGTGAACCCGTCGCCGTCGTCGTCGACGCCGTTGTCGCAGATCTCGCGCACGGTCTCCTGGATGCCGGTCAGGGTCAGGTTCACTGTCCCTTCGCCGCCCGACTGGAAGGCCTGCACGATGACGTTGTAGTTGCCCGGCTGCAGATCGGGCAGCGAGTAACCGCAGCCGAACGGCAGCACCGCCGGATCGACGCAGACGATCTCGGTCTGGTCGCAGGCGTCGAGCGGCTGCACCTGCCGCGCCAGCGCCAGCACGTGCGAGCCGCCGTCCGTGCAGTCGAAGCCCAGGCTCATCACCTGGCCCAGCGTCACCCGCAGCACGCGCTCGCGGCCGTTGCCGCGGCTGCACGAGGTCGGGTACAGCGTCCCGCCGTTGCGGGTGTCGACGGCGACGGTCCGCCGCGTCCCCCACATGAACGTCCCCAGATCCTGGTCGGGCATGCAGGCGGGCGCCGGGCAGCCGACCACGCCGAAGCAGGCCGGATCGTCGCAGTCGGTCAGGCCGTTGGAGTCGTCGTCGATGCCGTTGCCGCAGATCTCGATGCGGCGGCCGCTGAACGCCGAGAAGCGGAGGCTGATCGTCGACCCGGCGGCGCCCTGCCCCTTGGCGGTGAACAGGTAGCGGCCGGCGGGCAGCTGGACGAAGGCGACCGCCTTGGAGGCGACGTCCTCGTAGTCGCAGGTGATCTCGCTGGCGTCGCACGCCAGGCCCGGATCCGGCATGCGGTAGAGCGCGAAGATGCTGCGCGCCTGCGTCGGCTGCTGGTACTGCACCTCGACGCCGCCCGCCGCCTCGGCGAGCGTGAACTCGATCGCCACGTCGCCGCCCGGCTGTCCCGCCGAACAGGTCGACTGATAGCGGTCCATCGCGGTGGCCAGGTTCTGGGTCGGCACCGTTCGCGCCGGGCCGTCGACCACCAGCGTGCCGAGGTTGATGTCGGGCGAGCACTGGCTGCCGATGCACGACGGATCGTTCTTGCAGGCGCCGTCCTGGCAGTCGATCAGGCCGTTGCCGTCGTCATCGCGGCCGTTGGCGCAGATCTCCGGCGTCCCGATGGTTCCTGTCGAGAGCGCGACCGTCGTCTGGCCGGGGAGGCCCGGGTACGAATCGACGATCAGCCAGTAGACGCCCGGCGCCAGCGCGGAGAAGGTCCGGGTCGCGGTCGGGTCGTCCATCGCGTTCACGCAGTCGACCGGGTTGCGGTCGCAGCGCTGGCTGGCGCCGGCGCGGAACAGCCCGACGACGTGGGCGCTGGTCGGCCCCTGCGTGAAGTCGAGCCGTACGTCCGCCGTGGCGTCCAGCTGGAAGCGGATGACGCGGCCGAGGCCGCCCGCCGGCGCGCACGTGACGTAGCTGGAGTTGCCGCCGGTCGTGTCGACGACGCGCTTCACGCTGGCGCCGTGCGCGGCCAGCGTGCCGAAGTCGAAGTCCGCGGTGCAGGCGACGGTGAGGCAGCCCGGGAACGTGGTGCACTGCGGGTCGGCGCAGTCGACCAGGTTGTCGCGGTTGTCGTCGATGCCGTTGTCGCAGATCTCGCGGCCCATCACGGGCCGGCAGGCCGGGCTGGTCATGCAGTCGGGATCGGCGCAGTCGATCTTGCCGTCGTCGTCGTCGTCCAGGTTGTTGTTGCAGATCTCCTGGCCGGGCGGCGCGCAGCGCGCGGCGCCGAAGCAGCCCGGATCCTGGCAGTCCGCCAGGTTGTTGCAGTTGTCGTCGATGCCGTTGTCGCAGATCTCCGGACGCGACACGCAGGAGTCGGCGCCGCCGCGCCCCCCCATCATTCCAGTGCCGCCCCGGCCGCCCCCGCCCGCGCCGCCGCGGCCTGCCATGCCGCCGCCTATCCCGCCGCGACCGCCCGTCCCGGTGGTGCCGCCACGACCGCCTGTCCCGGTGGCGCCGCCGCGACCGGCGACCGGACCGGAGCCGCCCCGCCCGGCCAGCCCGGTGCTGCTCCCCCCGACGCCGCCGTGGCCCGCGTTGCCGGCCGGCGAGCCGCCGTGGCCCGGGCCGATGCTGCCGCCGCCGCCGCCCGACCCGGCGCCGCCGTCGACCTCGATGCCGATGTCGCCGCCGCCGCCCTTGTGGCGCTCGCTGAACAGGTCGCTGCGCCCGCAGGCGCCCGCGCTGACGACCAGCGAAGCAAGGGTCGAGACCCAGGCAACAGAAGACAAGCGAGGCGAGCAGCGCATGGCGGAAGAGTCTACATTACAGTGCCCTCGGGTTAGAACGGCAGGTCATGGAACCGCTCCGCGTCCAGAACCCCGCCACCGGCCAGCTGATCCGCGAGGTCCCGGCCGCCGACGCCCCCGCCGCCGCGGCCGCCATGGCCCGGGCCCGGGCCGCCCAGCCCGCCTGGGGCGAGCTGCCCTTCGGCGAGCGCGCCCGCATCCTGCGCCAGGTCGCCCGCGCCCTGCGTGACGACGCGACGTTCCTGGACACGCTCTCGGCCGAGAGCGGCAAGCCGCGCTACGAGGCCGAGGGGATCGAGCTCTTTTACACACTGGAGCTGACGCGCTACTACACCGGGCGGGCGGGCCGGCGCGCCCTCCGCGACGACCTGCGGCACCCTTTCGTGTTCACCAACAAGCGGGCGCGCGTCGTCCACCACCCGCGCGGGGTCGTGGCCGTGATCGGACCCTGGAACTGGCCGCTGCTGAACAACTACGCGGACTGCATCGGGCCGCTGGTGGCCGGCAACGCCGTCGTTCTGAAGCCGTCCGAGCACACGCCGCTGACGTCGCTGCGGGTGGCGGAGCTGGCGCGCGACGCAGGCCTGCCCGACGGCGTGTTCCAGGTCGTCACGGGCCGGGGCGACGCCGGCGCGGCCCTGAGCGCCGCCGCCGACATGATCTTCTTCACCGGCAGCGCCGCCACGGGCAAGCAGGTGGCCCAGGCCGCCGCCGCGCGCCTGGTCCCGTACGTGCTGGAGCTGGGCGGCAAGTCGCCGATGATCGTGCTCGCCGACGCGGATCTGCCGCGCGCCGCCCACGCCGCCGTCTGGAGCGGCTTCGCCCACAGCGGCCAGGTCTGCATCCGCACCGAGCGCGTGATCGTCGAGGACAAGGTCGCCGACCGCTTCGTCGAGCTGTGCGCCGCCGAGATCGCGCGCCTGCGCCAGGGGCCGCCCGCGCTCGGCAAGCCGGACGCCGCCGACGTCGACGTCGGCGCCATCACCTTCGCGCCGCAGATCGCGCGCGCCGAGCAGCAGATCGCCGACGCCGTGGCGCGGGGCGGACGCGTGGTCGCCGGCGGCGCGCGGCGCGCCGACCTGCCGGGGCAATTCTTCGCGCCGACGCTGATCGCCGACGCGACGCCCGAGATGGCGGTGATGCGCGACGAGACCTTCGGGCCGGTGCTGCCGGTGATGCGCGTCCCCGACGCCGACGCGGCGCTGCGCGTCGCCAACGACACGCCGATGGGCCTGTCGGGCAGCATCTGGTCGGGCGACGCCGAGCGCGCCGCCGCCCTCGCGCGCCGGCTGCAGGCGGGCAGCGTCTGCGTCAACGACGCGCTGGTGAACTACTTCTGCGTCGAGGCGCCGCTGGGCGGCGTCAAGGCGAGCGGCACCGGCTTTCGCCACGGCCCGGAGGGGCTGCGCCAGTTCTGCCGCGTCGAGACCATCGTCGAGGACCACCCGCTGCTCGGCTGGCTGTCGCCGCTGGTCGACCGCGAGCTGACGTTCCCCTACCGATCGCGGACCCAGCGCCTGCTGCGCTGGTTGATGCGCCTGTTCTATTGAACGCGCGCGAACCGCTGCACGGTGGCGAGCAGCACGTCGAGATCGATCGGCTTGCGGATCGCGCCGGCCGTCTCCAGCGCGCGCGCCTTCTCCTCCATGCGCCCGTCCGCGCTCAGCAGCACGACCGGCAGGTGGCACAGCAGGGGATCGATCTTCTGCACCATGCGAAACTCCGATCCGCTCATGCGCGGCATCATGAGGTCGAGCAGGATCAGGCCGGGCCGCCCGCCGCGGCGCAGGTAGCCGAGCGCCTGCTCGCCGTCGGCGGCGCACTCGACCCCATAGCCTTCGTCGCGCAAGGTCTCGGCCAGGGCCTCCCGCACGTCCAGGTCGTCCTCGACGAGAAGGATCGTGAAATCCTCCACGCTCTCGATTGTACCCGACCACGCGCGCGCGTCTCGACGGTGAGAAGCTCGACCGTGTCGATCGACTGGCGCGTCATCGATTTCGGATTTTCGATTTGCTCGCGGCGTCGTTCGAAGACTCTGCGCGTCGGCCGCCGGATTGAGGCAAGCTGAGCAGGTCCGTGATCGATCTGTCGTACTCCAACCGCACCGAGCCGCTGCTGGACGCGCTGGCCGCCAACGTCACGGCCACGCAGGCGACGCTGTACGACCCGGTCACACTGCTGGTGCCGAACACCTTCGTCGCCCACCACGTGCAGCGCGGGCTGGCGCGGCGGCGCGGCATCGCCGCGAACGTGCAGTCGCGCTTCCTGCGCGGCTTCTTGCGCGAGGTCGCGGAGGCGAGCGCGCCCGGGCTGCGCGTCGTCGATCGCGACGTGATCGAGGGCGAGCTGCTGGCCCTCTTCCACGACGGGCGCCGGCTGGCGCCCGCCGATCTCGGCGCCGTGCGCGCGTACCTCGGCGCCCCGGGCGAGGGCGACGGCGACGGCGAGCGCGACGCGCTGGATCGGCGGCGCGCCCAGCTGGCGGCGAAGATGGCCGACCTGTTCGACGAGTACGGCTATTCGCGCCCGGACATGCTGGCCGCCTGGCGCAAGGGCGGCCTCGTCGCGGGGTGGGACGAACCGCTGCAGATCTGGCAGCGCGCGCTCTGGCTGGCGCTGTTCGGCCGCACCGGCAAGCTGTCGGGCAACGGCGGCGCCACGCTGCCGGAGTTCTTCGCCCGCACGTCACCGGCGGCGCTGCGCGTCCCGGGACCCACGCACGTCTTCGGGATCTCGTTCGTGGCGCGCCTCTACCGATCGATCTTCGCGTCGCTGGCGCGCGCCGGCTCGCTGTTCATCTACACGCTGAACCCGTGCCGCGAGCTGTGGGAGGATCTGCAGCCGGCGCGGCGGAGCGGACCGAAGCCGCGCGCGGCGGCCGCGCGGCCCTCGCGCCAGCTGGCCCTCGCGCTGGCCGAGGCGGCGCCGCCGGCCGCGCCCGCGCCAGACGCGCCGGCCAGCGACGAGAACCCGCTGCTGGCGCTGTGGGGGCGCCCGGGGCGCGACAGCGTCCGCCTCTACAACGAGCTCTCCGACTGCGACTTCCACGCGCGTTTCGAGGATCCGGCGGCCGGCGCGGCGCGGCCGAGCCTGCTCGCCACGCTGCAACGCGAGGTGCTGGAGCGCGCGCCGCGCGCCGCCGAACCGGCGCCCCACGACGACAGCCTGCGGCTGACCGGCGCGGCCGATCCGCGCCGCGAGCTGGAGGACGTGGCCGCCGAGATCTGGTCGCTGGTGCGCGCGGACGCGACGCTGCGCTTCGACGACGTCGCGGTGGTCGTCCCGGCGGGGTCGGCGGGGACCTACCTGCCGCTGGCGCGCGAGGTGTTCTCGGCCGCCGGCGAGCTGCCCCACACCGTCCTGGAGCTTCCCTCGCCGGCGGAGGGGCACGTGCGCGAGGCGATCGAGCTCCTGCTGGCGCTGCCGGGCGGGCCGCTGGGCCGGCGGGATCTGCTGCGGCTGGCGATGCACCCGACCGTGGCGCGGCGTTTTCCCGAGGTCGATCCGGAGCTGTTCCTGTCGCTGTGCGAGCGGCTCGGCATCGTGCGCGGCGCCGACCGCGCCGACATCGCCGACACCTACCTCGAGGAGGATCGGGTCAGCTGGGACCAGGGGCTGCGGCGGCTGGCGCTGGGCGCGTTCCTGTCCGGGCGGCGCAGCGGCGAGGAGCGGCCGTTCTCGCCGGGCGACGACGGCGAGCCGGTGCTGGCCGCCGAGCTGCCGGAGGAGGCCGAGCCGGCGGCGCGCGCGCTCGGCCTCATCGCCCGCGAGCTCTGCGACTTCGCGCGCACCGCCCGCGGGATGCGCGCGCCGATCGCCGCGTTCATGGCGCTGCTGCAGCGGACGATCGCCGCGACGATCCGGCCGGAGGGGCCCGACGAGCAGGCGAGCCTGCGCGGCTGCTTCGGCGTGCTCGAGGGCGTGGCCGAGGCCGCCCCGCCCGATCTCGAGGTCGGGTTCGCGATCGCCGCCGAGCTGGTGCGCGCGCGCCTGGCGGCCGCGCGGCGGGGCGGGCGCTCCCCCGAGGGGGTGACGGTCGCCAGCCTGACGTCGCTGCGCGCGCTGCCGTTCCGCATCGTGTTCGTGGCCGGCCTGGACGAGCGCGTCTTCCCGTCGGCCGAGGGGTTCGGCGCGCTGGATCTGCGCGGGGCGGCGCCGCAGCCGGGCGACGTCACGCCGCGCGAGCAGGACGAGTACCTGTTCCTCGAGACGCTGCTGTCGGCGCGCGAGCGCGTCTACCTGTCTTACCTGGCGCGCGACGCGGCGACCGGCGAGCGCAAGGATCCCTCGGCGACCGTGCTGGCGCTGCTCGAGCTGCTCGGGCGCGGGCCGGGCGGGGACGCGCTGGTCCGCCACGTCACCCGCCCGACGCCGCCCCTCGGCCGGCACCGCGACGACGCCGTCTGCGCGGTGATCCCGGCGGCCGCGCGCGAGCGCCAGGCCGCGACGCTGGGGGAGTCGCTGCGGCGGGCCGCCGGCCTGATCCAGCTGCCCGAGCCGGCCGTGGTGCGCGCGACGCTGGGCGGCGCCGTCTCCGCCGCGCTCGCCGCGCCGCTGGGCGAGATCGCGCTGGCGCCGGCGGCGGAGGGGGAGCGGCGCGCGGTCACGACGCTGACCCTGACCGACCTGCGGCGGTTCCTCGAGTGCCCGCTGCAGGGATCGGTGCGCGTGCTGCTGCCGATGCGCGACGAGGACGACGCCGAGGACGAGGCGGAGGCGGCCCTGCGCGAGCGCGAGAGCCTGGGCGACGCGCGCGCCTCGACGCTGCCGCTGCTGCGCGAGGTGTTCGCGCGCGCGATCGACGCCGGCGCCAGCGACGACGGCGCGCTGGCCGAGCGCTACGACGCCGCGCTGGCGACGCTGCGTCTCGACGGCACCCTCCCCTCGGGCCTGTTCGGCCGGGCGGTCCGCGCCCGCCACCTCGGCCTGCTGCGCTCGTGGCGGGAGGGGCTGCGCCTCGCCTGCGCCGGGCGCCTGCCCACCGGGCTGGCGCGGATCTGGTACGGCGCCGCGCCCGAGCACCGGCGCGACGTCGCGATCGACCCCGCCATCCCGCTCTCGGTCGCGCTGCCCGACGGGCCGCGCGCCGTCACGCTCACCGGTCAGACCGAGGCGCTGGCGGGCCTCGAGGGCGAACGCGTGGCGGTGACGCTGGTCGTCGGCAACCGGCAGTACGCGGAGCGCGACCGCCTGGGCGCCTGGCTGACGCAGCTGGCGCTGGCCGCCTCGGGCGTCGGGACAGAGCGCCCGATGGGCTCGCTGGCGCTCGCCGCGTCCTCCGACGGCGAGCCGGCCACGCGCGGCCAGGGGATCTTCCTGCCGATCGCGACGGACGACGCGCGCGCGCTGCTGGCCGGGCTGGCCGCCGAGATGCTGGCCGACGTCCACCCCTACCTGCTGCCGTGCGAGGGCGTGTTCACCTGGCAGCGGCGCCAGCGGCGCGGTCAGGCGATGTCCGTGCGCGACGCGGTGCTGCTGGTGCGCGACGACGGCGTCACCCGCCTCAGCTCGCGCTACGGCCCCGTCGCCGACGCCGTCCGCTATCCGGTGCCGCCCGATCGCGACGCCGAGGCGATCGTCGCGCGCCGCTTCCAGCGCTACTTCGACGCGTTTCAGGAGCTCAAGAGCAAATGACCGCGCCGGCGCGCTATCCGTTCCCCGCGGAGCTCGCGGCGCTGCCGCGCGATCGCGCGGCGGTGATCGAGGCGTCGGCCGGCACCGGCAAGACCTACCTGATCGAGCACCTGGTCGTCGATCGGCTGGTGCGCGGCGACACGCGCATCGACGAGATGCTGGTCGTCACGTTCACCGAGCGCGCGGCGGCCGAGCTGGTGCGGCGGATCCGCGCGCTGATCCGCGCCGTCCTCCGCCATCAGCAAGAGCGCGCGCAGGAGGAGGCCGCCGACGAGGAGAGCGCGCCGCACGTCTGGACGATCGACTCGGTGGCGCGCGAGCGCCTGGAAGCGGCGGTGCGCGGCCTCGACACCGCGCCGATCTCGACCATCCACGCCTTCTGCCAGCGGGTGCTGACGGAGCACGCCTTCGCGAGCGGGCGCCTGCTCGCGCAGACCAAGGTCGAGAGCCGGACCGCCTTCACGGCCGCCTTCGACGAGGTGATCCGCAGCCGCCTCGACGGCGAGCCCGCCGCGTTGCTCGCGGCCTGGCTGCGCTCCGGCGCCGACGCCGCGTCGCTGGAGCAGCTCCTCTATCAAGCGCGGCGCGTGCGCTGCGAATGGGCGGAGGTCTACGATCCGGCGCGCGTGGCGCGCGCCGCCCAGGCGTTCGCCGCGATGCCCCTCAAGGAGATGCAGGCCGCGGTGGTGCGCGCGATCAGCCACAAGACGACGCAGAAGACGATCGCGACCCGCCTCGACGACATCCACGCCACGGCGAGCCGTTTCGTCAGCCACGGCATCCCCGCGGAGCTGCTCGCCGACCTCGACGCGCTCGTGAGGAAGACGAAGGACACGTTCTCGTACCTGTTCCGCGACGACCGCCTGCCGGGCGTGCGCGGCAAGCCCGGCATCGGCCCGCTGCTCGACAGCCTCGAGGAGCTGGTGGCCGCCGCGGTGCCGCTGCCCACCGCCGTCGCCCAGCGCTTCGGCCCGCCCGTCGAGGAGCGCCTGCACGCCCGCAAGCGCGCCGCCGGGCTCTACGACTTCGACGACATGCTGTCGCTCGTCGACGAGGCGCTGCGCGGACCGCGCGGCGCCGAGATGGCGGCGGCGCTGCGGCGGCGTTACCGGCTGGCGATCATCGACGAGTTCCAGGACACCGATCCGGTGCAGTGGAACATCTTCCGCGCCATCTTCCTGGACGGCGCCGGCGGCGAGGCGCGCCCGCTCATCGTGGTCGGCGATCCCAAGCAGGCGATCTACGGCTTTCGCGGCGCGGACGTCAGCACCTACGAGCAGGCGCGCGACGCCATCGCGCCGCTCGGCGGCGTGCACCCGCTGGAGCGCAACTTCCGCTCCACGCCGGCGGTGATCGACACCTACAACGCCATCTTCGACCAGAAGGCGAAGGCGCCCTTCTTCTCGACGGGGATCGGCTACCACCACCCGGTCAGCTACGGCGGCAAGGAGAGCGAGACCGTCGATCGCCTGCGCCCGCTGACGCTGCTCACCGTCAAGGCGGACGACGAGGAGCGCCTGCCGATGCGGGTGGTGCGGGCGCGGCTGGCGCGGTCGATCGCCGACGAGATCGCGGCGCTGCTCGCGCGCGGGGAGGCGGCGGACGCGCGCGAGATCTTCGTCCTGACCCGCACCCGCCGGGAGTCGCAGAGCGTCGCGGACGCGCTGGCGGTGCGCGGCATCCCGGCCGTGCTGGCCGTGCAGGAGGGGCTCTACGAGACCGACGAGGCGCGGCAGGTGCGCGATCTGCTGCGCGCCATCGCGGATCCCCACGACCCCGCCAAGCGCCTGCGCGCCTGGCTGACGCCGTTCTTCGCGCTGTCGCTGGCCGATCTGCCGGGCGCGGCGGCGGGCGCCGACCAGCCGCTGGTCGATCGCCTGCTCGCCTGGCACGCCGCCGCCGAGGGCGGCGACCTGGCCAGCCTGTTCGGGCGCATCCTGGACGACAGCGGCGTCGCGCGGCGCGAGCTGTTCGCCGGCGAGGCGATGCGGCGCCTGACCAACTTCCAGCAGCTGTTCGATCTGCTCGCCGCCGACGCCGCGCGCGCCGCGCGCCCGCTGGGCGACGTGGTGCGCCGCCTGGCCGGGCTGGTCGCGAAGCTGGCGGTGCCGGAGCCGGAGGAAGGGAACCAGCTGCGCGCCGAGGGCGAGCGCGACGCCGTGCAGATCATGACCATGCACCGGGCCAAGGGGCTGGAGGCGGACTTCGTGTTCGTCTACGGCGGCTTCGGGCCGGCCCCCAACGACCGCGTGCGCAGCTACGTCGACGGCGGCGGGCGGCGCCGCCGCCTGGCGGGGCGGCCGCGGCTGCAGGCGATCACCGAGCTCATCCGCCTGGATCGCGACGGCGAGGACCAGCGCCTCTACTACGTCGCGCTGACGCGCGCGCGCAAGCGGCTCTACCTCCCCTATTCGGGCAAGGTGCCCGAGGGCGACGCCTCGCTGTTCGATCCGCCCGCCAAGGAGGAGTACTGGCGGCTGGTCGGCGGCTACCGGCACGTCAACCGCCGCCTGCGCGAGCTGGTCAACGAGCCCGACACACGCCGCCTGCTCGATCCGCACGAGATCGAGATCGATGCCCGCGCCGAGGGCGGCGAGGGCGAAGGGCCGGCCGCCGCGCTCGCGCGCGCGGGCTGGCGCCCCGAACGGGGCGACGTCGCGCCGATCGAGCCCGACCCCGCCCTCGCCCGCCTGCGCCGCGCGCGCGCCGGCGCGATCACCACCTCCTACAGCCGGATCAAGCAGGCGCACGGCGGCTACCAGCCGCCGACCGAGATGCCCGACGAGGTCGCCTCGGAGCCGCACGCCGCCGACGACGAAGGCGAGCTGGCGGGCGGCGCCGAGACCGGCATCTTCATCCACGCCCTGCTCGAGGAGCTGCCGCTGGAGGCGCTGCGCGCGACGCCCGTTCCCGAGCGAGACGTCTGGTGCGGGCGCGAGGACGTGCGCGCCATCGCCGAGCCGGTGCTGCGGCGCTACGGGCGCGATCCGGACGAGCTCGGTCCGGCGCTGCGGCTCGCCTACGCGTCGCTGACCGCGCCGCTTCCGGTCGTCGGCGGCGCGCTGCCCGGCCTGGCGCACGCCGCCCGCAGCGTGCGCGAGATGGAGTTCCTGTTCCCGTTTCCGCCCGAGGCGGGCGGCCCCGAGCGCGGCTTCGTCAAGGGGTTCGTCGACATGATCTTCGAGCACGAGGGGCGGTCTTACTTCGGCGACTGGAAGACGGATCGGCTGCCCGCCTGGGACGCCGCCACCGTGGGCACCCACGTGGCGGCCAACTACGCCGTGCAGGAGCGGCTCTACGCGCTGGCGCTGGTCCGCATGCTCGGCGTCGCCGACGCCGCCGCCTACGAGGCCCGCTTCGGCGGCACGCTCTACGTCTTCGTGCGCGGGCTCGGCCGCTCGCCCGACGCGATCCGGGGCAGCCGCCCGCGCTTCGAAGAGATCCAGCGCTGGCAGGGCGAGCTGGCGATCACCCTCGACGGCGGAGAGCCGACGTGACGGCGGCCGCCGACAATCCCGGCTGGCCGCCCGCGTGGGCGCGCGACCTGGTGCCGCGCGCCGCCGACGTCGACGAGGCGGCCCTGTACCTCGCCATCGAGGTCGGCGGCTGGCCCGCGCCCGCGCTGCCGCGGGCGGAGCGGCGCGCCTTCGCGCTGGTCGTGCTCGCGTCGCTCGATTCGCGCGCGGCGGGCGCCACCCGGCTCGAGCTGGCCACGGTCGGCCCGCGGCTCGGGCGGATCGGCGTCGCCGAAGAGGATCGCGCCGCGGCCGCGCGGCTGGCGGAGGCGCTGCGCGGCGCGCCCGGCGAGCCGATGCTGGCGCCCCTGGTCGGCCGGCCGGGCGACTACCGCCCGTTCATCGTCGACGGCCCCTTCCTTTATCACGAGCGCGATCTGCGCCTCGAGCAGCGGCTGGCGGACGCGCTCGCGAAACGCCTCGCCGCGCCCGAGCGCGCGGGCCCGGCGCCCACCGCCCCCGGCCGGTGGACGGACGAGCAGGCGGCGGCGATCGAGGCGGCGGGCCGGCGCGCGCTGACCGTGATCTCCGGCGGCCCCGGCACCGGCAAGACCGCGCTCATCGGCGGCA
The DNA here is from genome assembly GCA_036557265.1 of Polyangia bacterium. Taxonomy (GTDB): domain Bacteria; phylum Myxococcota_A; class Polyangia; order Fen-1088; family Fen-1088; genus JADGRB01. The sequence goes on along the minus strand of DATBHU010000346.1, from coordinate 4,135 downwards.
TCGTGCGGGCCTGGACCGCCTCCGGGATCGATCGCGATCGCATGGCCATCGCCGCGCCGACGGGAAAGGCGGCGAACCGCATCGCGGAGCTGCTCGCCGGCGATCCGACCGCGGCGAGCGCGCCTCCGCCCGCCACGCTGCACCGCCTGCTCGGCATGGGCGGCGGCGCGCTCGACCTGCGCGGCGGCGGCTTCCGCCACCACGAGAACCGCCCCCTCCCCCACGCCGCCGTCATCGTCGACGAGGCGTCGATGGTGGGGCTCGGGCTGATGGAGCAGCTGGCGCGCGCGCTGGCGCCCGACGCGCGGCTCGTGCTGATCGGCGACGGCGATCAGCTGCCCGCCGTCGAGGTCGGCAGCGTCTTCCGCGATCTGGTCGCCGCCGGCCCCGCGCTCCGGCTGACCCGGAGCCACCGGATGAACCCCGACGATCCCGCCGGCGCCGCCGTGCTGGACGCCGCGCGCGCGATCGCGGCGGGCGATCTGGCCGGACGCGGCGCGCCCGCGGCGCACGCCCCCCACGAGCTGCGGTGGAGCGGCTTCGAATGCCTCGCGCCCGAGGGTGACGGGCCGGTCGCCGGCCGCCGGCTGGTGGCGGCGTTCATCGATCTCTGGTACGCGACCTGGATCCGACCGGGGGCCGACGCCGCCCGGCAGAGGTACGCGCTGCGCCGGGGGCGCGACGGCGAGCTGGACGACGACGCCGCCGCGGCCGTCGCGGCCGCCCTGGGCCGGCAACAACGGTCGCGCTTGCTGACCGTCACGCGGGGCGGCTTCGCCGGCGCCGACCGGATCAACGACGAGCTCGTCCGGCGCGCCGCCGCGGACGCCGGCCTGACCGCGCCGGCGCCCGGCGCGCTGCTCCCCGGCACGCCGGTGATGATCACGCGCAACGACTACGATCGCGGGCTCTATAACGGCGATCAGGGGATCGTGCTGTCGGTGGTTCCCGGCAACGGCGGTCCGCCCGCCCTCACCGCTGTCTTTCCGCGCGCGGGCGCCCTGGTGCCGTTTCCATTGCCGGCGCTGCAGGGCGCGCTGGCCGTGGCCTACGCGTCGACGGTGCACAAGGCGCAGGGCAGCGAGCTCGATCAGGCCGCCCTGATCCTCCCCGACGCCGATCTGCCGCTCTCCTCGCGCGAGCTGATCTACACCGCCGTGACCCGGGTCCGCCGCTCGATCACCGTCGTCGGACGGCGCGCCCTGCTCGAGCATGCGGTCGCCCGCCCGCTGGAACGATCGTCGGGCCTCGCCGAGCGCCTCGTGGCGGGGCGCTCGATGCGCACGCGGTAACTCGCCTTCGGGCCCCCGATTACGCGCCGGTAACGACCCCCGAGTGCGCCTCCGTCAAAGCTCCCACGGCGGCGCCCCCCGGGCGGCATCGTGATTGCAAGTTGTCGGAAACCGAAACCGTCGAAGCCGGGACTTCGACTCTTGGGGGAGATGACATGGGTGGCGTCGTCGATTCGGCCGAGCACGAGGAACGCTTCGTTCTGACGCGCGCGCAGGTGACGCGCTTCTTCGCCGCCATCGGGGCGCGCGCGACCGTCGAAACCTACGACAGGGCGCGTCCCATCGCGTATACGCGCACAACCTATTTCGACACCGACGACTGTCTGTATCTGCAGTCGTGCGCAGGGCCGATCGCGCGCCGGCTGCGGCTGCGCGAGTACGCGATGGCGGCCTCGCTGGAGGACGTGCCGATCCTGTCGTCGCTGGCGTGCCTCGAGCTCAAGCAGAACGCCGGCACGGCGCGCTCGAAGGTGCGCCTGCAGGCGACGCCCACGCTGCTGCGCCAGCTGATCGAGCGGCGCGGCCAGCGCGATCCCGAGTTCGCGTCGCTGGAGCCGCTGTCGGCGCTGGCGACGCTGGCGCACCAGCTCGGGATCGCGAGCATGGCGCCGCGCCTCACCACCTGGTACCGGCGCGCCGCGATGACCGCCGAATCGGGGCGGCTGCGCATCACCCTCGACGAGCGGCTGACGTTCTGCCGGCCCCAGGTGGTCGGCGTCGTCGGCGCCGAGGTCGCGCCCAGCCCCGCCGACGTGATCGCGCCCGGACCGGCGCGCATCCTCGAGATCAAGTACTGGGGCGACCGCCCCCTCTGGCTGACCTGGGCGCTCGACGGGCTCCAGCCGGCGCCGGACTTCTCCAAGTTCCGCATCGGCATGGCGGCGATGGCGCGCAAGCTCCAGCCGTTCGTGCCCCCGTACGCGGACGCCGACGCCGCCGTCGCCGCAGCCGCGGACCTGGAGGCGGACGCCGACGGCGCCGTCGACGACGTCACCACCTACTTCGCGCCCACCCCGGGGACCGCGTGAGCGACCTCGCGATGTCACCGGGGATGTTCGTCGCGTTCGAAGGGATCGACGGCAGCGGCAAGACCACGGTCTCCAACCGGGTCGCCGCGGCGCTGCGCGAGCGCGGCGTCACCGTCGAGCACGCCCGCGAAGGCGGCTGGTTCGCGTCGCGCGTGACGCAGTCGATCCGCGATCTGTGCCGCGACGCGCGCAACCTGGCGCTGGTGCCGCGCGCCGAGCTGCTGCTCTACGTCGCGCGGGAGGTCCAGCTCGCCGAGGAGGTGGTGGCGCCCGCGCTGTCGCGCGCCGACGTCGTCATCACCGATCGCTACCTGTACACGGCGGAGGTGCTGGCGCGCTACGTCCGCCAGCTCCCCGAGGGGACCATCCGCGCCATCATCGACGACGCGGCGGGCGGGCTGTGGCCCGACATGGTCTTCCTCGTCGACGTCGACCCGTCGGTGGCGCGCGGGCGCCGCAAGGTCGCGAAGCTGATGTCGCGCGAGCAGCGGCCCGCCTCGCGCAAGGGGCTGGCCGGAAGCGGCCTGGGCCAGCGGCTGCGGGAAGGCTACCTCGGCCTGGCGGCGACCGATCCGGTCCGCTGGGTGGTCGTCGACAACACCGACGCCGATCTCGATCAGGTCGTCGCCGACATCTGCGACACGATCCTGGAGGCGCGCGCCCAGGGCGTCCCGGCGGCGATCGCCCGCGCCCGCGCCGCGCGCACGGCCGGCACCCCGCCCGCGCCGCCGCAGCGCCCGGGCGAGATCGCCAGCGCGGAGGCGGCGCTGGCCGCCTTCCTCTCCTGGGTCGACGACCGCGCGCAGCGCGAGCCGTCGCTGGCCGCCTACGTGCTGGCCGGGCTGGCCGGACCGGGCATCGACGATCGGCGGCTGGCGCTGGCGGCGCGCGTGCCGCGCGTGATCGCCCGCGGCCTGCGCGGTCTGTCCGACGCGGTGTCGTGGCGGCTCCGGCGCTCGCTCGCCGAGGCGGCGCCCGCCGAGGTGGCGATGTCGCTCGCCGAGCAGGCGGCGGAGGCGACCCCCGCCTGGACGCTGCGCGAGCTGCTCGCCGAGGCGGCGCCCGGCGAGGTCGCGGCCAGCCTGCGCGGGCTCGACGACGAGACGGCCTGGGCGCTGCGCGAGCAGCTCTACGAGCGCGTGCCCGACGCCGTGCTGGCGTCGCTGACGTTGCTCGACAGCCCGCGCGCCTGGCAGTGGCGCGAGCGCTGGATCCGCGAGCGCGGAACGCTGGAGACCGCGGTGGCCAGCTACCTCGGCGCGCGCGCCGCCGCCCGCTCGGTCACCGGGCTGGACACCGACCGCGCCTGGGCGATCCGGAAGGCCGCCCGCACCGCCGCGCCGGTGGTCGCCATCGCGTCGCTGGCCGGCGTGACCAGCGACCGGGCCTGGAAATGGCGCGAGAGGATGCTCGGGCGGGCGCCCAAGACCGTGCTGTCGACCATCGCGGGCGTCGACGACGGGCGGGCCTGGGCGATGCGCGTCGCCATGGCGGCCAGCTGCCGGGAGGCGCTCGACTCGCTCATCGGGCTCGATCACCCGACGGCCTGGGAGCTGCGCGACAGCTACCTGGAGATCTGGCCGTCGTGCGCGATCAAGAGCCTGGGCGTCCTGGTCAGCGGCGCGCGCGGCAAGGAGCTGCTGCAGCGCGCGCTGTCGCTGTTCCCGGGAAACATCTCGCTCCTCAAGCAGGCCGCCGGCATCGTCACCGGCGCAAACCTGAACCCGACGGTCATGGCGGCCTGACATCTATGCCACCCTTCGACAGCGCTCTCGATATCGGCAGCCTCGACATGGCCCACTTCGAGGTGATCTT
>DATBHU010000345.1:0-11245 GCA_036557265.1 Polyangia bacterium | reverse complement strand
GGCGCGGCCACGGGGGCGACTGCTTTGGGCGGCGCGGCCACGAGGGCGACCGGTTTGGGCGGCGCGAGCGCCGGCGCGGGCGGCTTGGGCGCCGCGAGCGCGGCGGCGGGCTTCACCATCGCGACCTTCGCCTTCGCGCCGGGCGCGCCGGACTTTCCTCCGGGCGCGATCAGCGTGCTCGCGAACGTCAGCTGCGGCGCGGGTGCCTCGCTGCCCGCCGCCGGCTTGTGGACGCGATCGAGCGCCGCCAGCGGATCCTGCAGCTCGGGCGACGCCGCCTGGCCGCGCGATTCGATGCGCTTGCCGACCATCACGCCGAGCACGAACAGCATGCACGCCACCACGGCGCTGCCGAAGAACAGGAAGAACACCTGGCGGTTGTCGAGCCGCAGCTCGATCTTGTCGCGCCAGCGCTCGGCGTTCCGATCGAAGTCCCGGAGGGCGGGATCGTCCATGCCTTCGACCGCAGTGTATCGCACCGTCATGAATCGTCCTCTTTCGTCACTGAGGGTCCTCGGTCGTCGGATCCGTGGGCGCCCCGCTCGGCGTCTCGCTGGCCTTGGCCATGCTGTCCGGGGCGGAGACCCCCAGCAGCGCCAGCGCGTTGCGGGTCACCTGGGCGACGGCGTCCGCCCAGTAGAGGCGGGCCGCGGTCTTGCGCCAGTTCCAGCTCTCGCGCCAGTTGCCCGTCCGCTGGCGCTCCTGCGGCAGGATGCTGTCGTTGTGCACCTTCTGCAGCCGGGTGTAGTAGCTGTGGAAGTCGCCCGCCAGCTCTGTCAGGTAGGTCGTCAGGCGGTGGGGCTCGCGGGCGGTCGCCGCGTCGGCCACGAAGTCCGGGAAGTCGGCCAGCCGCCGCAGGATCCCGATCTCCTCGGGCAGCGTCAGCTCCGCCGCCAGCTCGGGATCCAGGCGCGGGATGGGCGCCTCCAGCTCCGCGGCCCGGCGCCGGACCGCCGCGCAGCGCGCGTGCGCCATCTGCACGTAGTAGACCGGGTTGTCCATCGACTGCCGCTTGGCGACCTCGAGGTCGAACTCCAGCGGCGTGTCGTGGCGGCGCATCAGGTAGAAGTAGCGGGTCGCGTCGCGGCCGACCTCGGTGACGACGTCATCGAGGGTGACGAACTCGCCGGCCCGCTTCCCCATCTTCACCTCGACGCCGTCGCGCAGCAGGCTGACGTTCTGGATCAGGATGACGCTGAGGACGCCGGGGTCGAAGCCGAACGCCTTCAGGGCCGCCTGCATGCGCGCGATGTGGCCGTGGTGGTCGGAGCCCCAGATGTCGCACAGCACGTCGAAGCCGCGCGCCAGCTTCTTGCGGTGGTAGGCGATGTCGGCGAGCAGGTACGTGGGCAGGCCGTCGGACTTCACGACGACGCGATCCTTGTCGTCGCCCCACAGCGCCGTCGTCTTCAACCAGACGGCGTCGTCGTGCCGGTCGATGTAGCCCTTCGCGTCCAGCGCCCGCAGCGTCTCGTCGACGTCGCCGGCGTCGTGCAGCGCGCGCTCGCTCTGCCAGACGTCGAACGCGACGTCGAACCGCTCCAGCGTCGCGCGGATCATCGCGAGCGCGCGCTCCATCGCGAACTGCTTGATGGCCGCGCTGTCGGCGGGCAGCGACGGACCGACCCAGCGCTTGCCGTCGCGCGCGTAGAGATCGCGCCCGAAGCCGCGGATGTACTCGCCCTTGTAGCCGTTCTCCGGGAACGCGAGCTCGGGCAGCGACGGATCGGCGGCGCGCGCCGTCTCCATGTAGCGCGTCCAGACCGACAGCGTCAGCATCTCGACCTGGTTGCCGGCGTCGTTGATGTAGTACTCGGGCGTGACGGGGATGCCGGCGAAGCGCAGCAGGCGCGTCAGCGAATCTCCGACGGCGGCGTGGCGCCCGTGCGCGACGTGCATCGGTCCGGTCGGGTTCGCCGACAGGTACTCGAGGACGATCTTCGGCCCCGGCCGCGCGGCGCCCCGCCCCCAGTCGTCGCCCGCCGCGAGGATGGCGGGCAGCATCCGCAGCCAGAACGCGGGCGACAGGCGCAGGTTGATGAAGCCCGGGCCCGCGATGGTCGCCTCCGCGAGCGGCGAGTCACCACCGGTCGCCAGCCGCGCCAGCAGCGCCTCGGCCACCTCGCGCGGCGGCTTGCCCGCGCCCTTCGCGATCGCGAGCGCGACGTTGGACGCGAAGTCGCCGTGCTCGGGCCGCTTGGCGCGCTCGACGGGGACGGCGGCGGGTGCGGCCGGGATGATCCCGTCGCGCGCCATCGCGGCCAGGGCCTGGGCCAGAAGATCCCGCACGGTCTCGCGGGCGCTCGACGGAGCTTGCACGTGCATCACCTACATGTAGTTTCTACGCATACCGCTGGATGCGTCAAGTTACTGCCGTTCCGGCGACTGACCAGATCCCTTACTGGATCGGGAACAGGCCGCCGCTGCGCTGGTAGTCCTCGTAGGCCGGCAGGTAGCCGACCGTGGTCGGCTGGCCGAACGGGTTCACGCGCAGGATCTGACCGCGCGTGGGGCCGCCCCCCTGCCCCGTCCCGAGGCGCCGCTGGTCGACCACGAAGAAGAACGGCACCGGCTTCATCGTCACCGTGCTCACCTGGTTCGAGTCGATCGGGCTGAGCACCAGGCGCGCGGGCGCGGAGATCTCCACCGTCGGCAGCACCAGCACCGACTCCGGGCGGAAGCCGCCGTGGACGTCGAAATGGATCGTGTTGCCGGCGGGCGGGCCGCGATCGATGTTGGCCAGGATGAACGCGATCTGCGTGTTGCGGAAGCGCGCGCGCACGTGCTGGAGTCGCTCCGGTCGGGTCGTCGGATCGGGGCTGCTGGGCGGATCGCCGATGACGGGACCGCCCAGATAGAGGCAGGCGTTCTGCGCTGTGATGTCCTTGGTCCACCCTTTTTGCCCGCCCACCCCGGTCCCGACCATCCAGTCGACGAGCTGGGGCGCCTCGGGCCTGGCCATCATCGCGGCGGGCATTCCCCTGGCGTCGGGGCTCGTGAACAGCACCGGCGCCTGGGTGTTGTTGATGACGCTCGGCTGGATGCGGGGGTCGAAGCGATCGATGAAGAAGCCGTCCACGGCGGGCGCCGACTGGTCGGTCTGCAGGGTCGGGAAGACGACCTGACCGCCGTGACTGCACTCGTTGGTGTCGTCCTTCGTGCCAGGGGCCAGCGGCGTCGCGCCCGGCGCGGGCCGCAGCGGGATGCGCGCGACGAGTCGCTTGTCACGCGTCGGTATCTCCTGGCAGCCGTTGGTGGCGTCATCCTGGCCGGCGGCGAGCGAGCCCGACAGCGACCCGGTCACGTAGAAGCTCGCGTTCGCGTTCACCTGGTACGCGGTGAGCTGCGGGAAGCAGGACATCTCCGTCTGGACATCCAGCGGCGGGCCGTCGGCGCAGTAGTTCTGGATGGTGAACGCGCACTGCTTCGGCGAGCTCGGGTCGTTCGGATTGAGGGCGGCGCAGACCTGGTCGTCGGCGCACTCTTTCTGATCCTGGCAGACGACGGCCGTCAGGCAGAGGCCGGCGCCCCGCGCGCACGACGCGCCGTCGAGGCACAGGCAGTCCGTCGTACCGGTCGGACAGCGCGACTTATCCGCGGGGGTGCAGGCCGTGTAGGGCTGGCAGGTGCGGCCGTGGCGGCAGTCCTGATCCTTCGTGCAGTGATTGAGGCAGCGCGGGCCATCGATACCGGGCAACTGGACGCACGCGAACTGGCGCGTGGTGCCGTCCGTCGGGTCGAAGCAGTCGTCTTGGGGGGCTCCGCCCGCGCCGGCTGTGCCGCCCGCGCCGCCCATGCCACCGGTCCCGCCCGTGCCGGTGCCGCCGGTCCCGCCGGCGCCGGCCATGCCGCCGGTGCCGCCGGCGCCAGCCATGCCGGCGGCGCCGCTGGTCCCGGCGGTGCCGGTGTCGACGATCCGGCAGGGGCTGAGGCTCGAGCGAACGATCTCGTCCAGGTGGGGCTTCAGCTTCAGGGTGCCCTCGTGGGCATCGGTGATCTCGTACCGGCGCACGCTTCCGGTCAGCGCCGCGCACTCGCGCGACTTGTTGTCACGCAGGTTGTCGGCGACGCAGAGGCCGGTGACGGTGAGGCCGCCCGGGACCTGGTCCAGCGTCGGATCCTGCAGGCAGACCATGCCGAGGGGACACTGAGCGTCGGCGGTGCAGCCGTTCAGCGTGACGATGTCCCCGCGCAACACGCCCGACGAGCAGAAGCCGCCGCCGAAGTCGTTCAGCTGCGAGTCGGTGCCCGTGTCGAAGGTGCCGGAGTAGCGCGGGCTGATGATCGTCCCTTGCCAGACGACGTCCCAGCTCTGCTGGACCGCCGCCTCGCGATCGGGGAAAAAGATGGAGGTCTCGCGCACGCTCGTGTCCAGCGCGGTGGTGTCGGTCTCGGTCCCCTGCGTCCACAGCGATTCGATGTACGGGCCGCTGGCCAGCGCGACCGGGGGGACGTCCAGACGGGGCAGGCCGAGCGTCGGGTCGAGCGCCGTCGAATAGCTGTCGAAGTTGCGATCGCGCGGCCGGTTCGGGTACGGCGTCGGCTCCCGAACCAGGTCGTCCGGGGTGGTGCCGGCGCGATAGACGAACGGATTGTTGACGTACGAGGCCATGCTCGTCGGGTCGGGATCGAACAGCACCGACTGGCCGTCGTGGACGACCGCCTTGATCGACCGCCCCAGCGGGCTGATGTTGATGAGGTAGATCGGCCCGCCGCTGGTCAGCACCCAGGCGTAGCCGCCCAGGACCGTGTCTTCGTCCTGCGTCTCGCGTGTGATGTCGGCGGCCGCGACGTCGATCGGCACGGACGGAAAGCGGAGACCGGAGGTGGCGTCGGCGGAGTTCGGCCGACGCGCGACGGTGCCGTAGGCAATGCAGCGCTGGCCCGCCGCCGTCGCGAGGTCGAGCTGGGGATTGTTCAGCGGATCGAAGTTGGTCTCGCACTCGATCTCGTCGCCGGACATGGAGAGGAAGACGTCGACGATGCGCAGCGAGCCGTCGCGCGCGATGACGTAGAGGTAGGCGCGGCCCTCGTCGTCGCCCACGAACTTGCCCGGGAAGTCGAGGGCGTTCTTGAAGGCGTAGGGATCGACGCCCAGGCGGATCCGGTTGCTGCCCATGGCGCCGTCGTGCAGCTGGATCCCGTTCGTCCTCGCCCCGGACGCGAGCGACGCCGGTGACACCAGCAGCGACATGATCGCGGGGACGTTGCTGAACGAGACGTACGCCTGGTCGCCGCGCGGCGTGAGCGCGATCGACGTCGGTCGCGGCGTGTCGGCGCTGGTGCCGCCCCCGCCCCCGCCCCCGCCGCCCGCGTCCGGGGCGCCCGCGTCCGCCGCAGCGCCGCGGTCGCCGCCGCACTCGTCGGCGCACACCGGCGAGGTCCCGGCGTCGACGAAGGTGACCTGCGCGCCGTTGAACTGATCCACCGGTGTCGTGACCGACGCGCGCGCCGACGCCAGGATCTTGCCCGACGGCAGATCGAGCAGCGCCACCAGGTTGCAGGACGGGAACGTCACCAGCGCCTGCCAGCTGCCGCCCATCGGGCAGAGAGGGGCCCCGGGCTGGTCCATGTCCTGGGTGTTGACGGGCAAGAACACCGCCTCGTAGGGGGCCGCGCCGAGCGGCGTCCCGTCGGCGCGCACCGGCGTGATCCGCTGGATGCCGTTCCCCGCCGGGACGTTCACCGAGACGGTGTCGCTGTTGAACTGGGTCGCCAGCGTCGACGCCAGCAGCTGCGACGGATCGACCAGCGACAGATCGCACGAGCCGCGGTTGGCGCTCATCAGGCGGCAGCCGTCGGTGGTGGCCGAGATCTGCTCCGGCAAGGTGCCGAGGGGCGCGCGGCCGAAGCCGCCGGTCGCCTTGTCGAGGTCGACCAGCTTCCAGGTGTCGGCGTCGATCACGGACAGATCGCCGCTGGCGCTGTTGGAGACGAACGCGAACGTGCGCGTTCCGATGGCCGGGCCGGGCGGCGCCGTCCGGTTGCCGCTGGCGTCGGGCAGCGGGCGGCAGACCCGCATCGGGCGGCCGGAGACGTCGTAGGTGCCGGCGCCGTTCTGGAACGCCCCCAGGCACATGAAGGCGATGTCGGTCGGGCGGTTGAGATCGTTCGTCGGCAGGATGTTCGGCGTCGGGCTGCAGGCGGTCACCGCCGGCAGCGCCGCCAGGGCGAGGCCGGCGCGCGCGAAGAAGCCGAAGCGGCGTGAGCGGGAACCGGTCATCGCGGTGAGGTCCTCGGAAAGCCCAGGCGCTGGATGACGTGGTACTCGGTCCGGCTGCCGGGCACCAGATCGATGACCGAGATGTTGTTGTCGCCGAAGCCGACGACGTAGGCGACGTTGCGGCCGTGGCTCTTATCGAACACCAGGCCGGCCGGGCCGCGGCCGACGGTGAACGTCTCGAGCAGCCCGGGCAGCACCGGATCGTAGACGTAGATCTGCCCGTCGGCGAAGCAGGTGACGAACAGCCGATCTCCGACGCCGGTGTCCCACTTGTCCAGGAACGTCGGGCTGCCGCAGGTCTCGAGCAGGTCCGTCGGCGCCATGTTGGCGGCCAGAAAGCCGATCAGCGTCGGGGGCGACCGCTGCAGCACGAAGGCGCGGCTGAGGCTGCCGTCCTGCTCGTTGTCGATGAACGCGATGCCGCGCGTCTCCGCCCCGCCCAGCGGCGACGTGTACGTGATGCCGTTCGGAAACGCCGCGATCTCGCGCACCGTGTCCTGGGCGTTCGGGCAGGTGGCCGTCGAGCCGAGGCCGCTCACCTGCGGGGTGAAGCGCGACGACGCGAGCACCGACAGGGTCTGGCCGAGGCTGTTCGTGTGCACGTTCAGCGCGGTGATGCCGACCGAGCCGAGGCTGGTGGGCGGGAACGGGCTCGGGAACGGCGCGACGAAGCGCGGCTGGTCCACCGGCCCCGCGCCGCGCGGCGCGATGTCGAACAGCGAGAAGCCGCCGCTGAACGGGCGCGAGGTGACGCCGGTCAGGTGCCCGATGTACAGGAGACCGCTGTCGTAGTCGATCGCCAGCGCGTACGGCTCGTCGGGCAGCGGCACCGGCTGTGTCTTGCGGTAGTCCTCCATCGGCGCCGCCAGCATCGTCGGCGTGTTGATGATCCGGTGGGCGTCGTCGCAGACCTGGAACGGGTCGGACGGCGGGGTATCCCCCGAGGGCGCCGTGCAGTTGAAGGCGGGCGGCGTTCGGGCCGCTTCGGTCGCGTCGGCGGGGGGCGCCGCGACGTCGATCCAGGTGAGCGACGTGTCGCCGCGCACACCGAGCAGGAGGCGATCGTTCGTGGCGTCGGCCCCACAGTCGCAGTTCGCCGGGCAGCGCATCTCCTGCCGCACAATCGCGGCGGCGAAGCTGCCGATGCGGACGTTGCTCCGGCCCGGGCGCACGGTCTTGTCGCCGTTGGCGAAGGCCGTCGCGTCGTCGAAGGTGCCGACGTAGTAGCGCTCGTCGCAGTTGAGGATGTTGTTGTCGACCCGGTCCCAGCAACAGTAGTGGGAGGACGGATGGTTGGGATCGTCGCGCGGGTTGTCGTAATCGACGCGATCGCAGGGGACCCAGTCCGGGTGGGGGGGATTGGGGTCGGTGGGGTCGTTCAGGGTGCGGTCGCTGGTGGCGCGATCCAGGCTGAGCGCCATCAACGTGCCGTCGTTGTAGCGAAGGTCGGCGTTCGAGTTCGTGACGAGCAGCCAGTCGCCGTTCTTGTCCATGACCGCGCTCGCCGGGTAGGCGATGGTGTCGTCGGGCGGGTCGACCCCCTTCTGATTGAGGCCGCACGCCGGCAGCCACGCGCACGCTGCGAGCAGCAGGACGTGCGCGGGCGCCTGGGCGCGGTTCATGGCCGTTCGGGTTCGACCGGGAAGGGGCTCGTCGGGTTGTCTTGGTGTCGGGGTTGGCCCTACTGTTTCAGGGCCGCCTGCGCCGCCGCCAGCCGCGCGATCGGCAGCCGGTACGGCGAGCACGACACGTAGTCGAGGCCGATCTCGTTGCAGAACTCGACCGACGACGGGTCGCCGCCGTGCTCGCCGCAGATGCCGAGCTTCAACTTCGGCTTCACGCCGCGGCCCAGGCTGGCGGCCGTCTTCATCAGCGAGCCGACGCCCTTGCGGTCGATGCTGACGAACGGGTCGACGTTGTAGATGTCCTGCGCCTGGTACGCCGCCAGAACGCGCGGCACGTCGTCGCGCGACAGGCCGAACGTCGTCTGCGTCAGGTCGTTGGTGCCGAACGAGAAGAACTCCGCCGTCTCGGCGATCTCGTTGGCGGTGACGGCCGCGCGCGGGACCTCGATCATCGTGCCGACCGTGTAGTCGACCTTGCGGCCCTTCTCGGCGAACACCTCTCCCGCCGTCTTGCGGACCAGCGCGGCCTGCAGATCCAGCTCCTTCTTGGTGCCGACCAGCGGGATCATGACCTCCGGGTAGACCTTGGCGCCCTCGGCGGCCAGGTCGCAGGCCGCCTCGAACACGGCGCGCGCCTGCATCTCGGTGATCTCGGGGTACGTGATGCCGAGGCGGCAGCCGCGGTGGCCGAGCATCGGGTTCGACTCCTTGAGCTCCTCGATGCGCGCGTGGATCTCGTCGACCGACTTGCCGGTCGCCTGGGCCAGGTCGCGCACGCCCGCCTCGTCGTGGGGCAGGAACTCGTGCAGCGGGGGATCCAGCGTCCGGATGGTCACCGGCCGGCCCGCCATCGCCTTGAAGATGCCGTGGAAGTCCTCGCGCTGCAGCGGCAGCAGCTTGGCCAGCGCCGCCCGGCGATCGGCCTCGTTCTCGGCGACGATCATCTCGCGCATCGGGCCGATCTTCCCCTCGCCGAAGAACATGTGCTCGGTGCGGCAGAGGCCGATGCCCTCGGCGCCGAACGCCACGGCGGCCTCGGACTGATCGGGCTGGTCGGCGTTGGCGCGCACGCGCAGCCGGCGCGCCGCGTCCGCCCAGCCCATCAGCTTGTCGTAGCGCTGGAAGACCGGCGCCTCCTTGGCGTCCAGGTTCTTCTCGATGAGGACGCGAATGACCTCCGACGGCGTCGTGTCGACGCGGCCGTTGATCACCTCGCCCGCGAACCCGTCGATCGAGATCCAGTCACCTTCCTTGACGACCACCTCGCCCTTCGCGGTGGTCACCGTCATCTTGCGCGCGTGGTAGTCGAACGACAGCGCGTCGCAGCCGACGATGCAGACCTTGCCCATCTGCCGCGCGACGAGCGCCGCGTGGCTGGTCATGCCGCCGAACGCGGTCATGAAGCCGAGCGACGCGTTCATGCCGCGGATGTCCTCCGGGCTGGTCTCGTGGCGGCACAGGATCAGGTTGGTCTCGCCCTTGGCGGCCAGCGCCTCAGCCTCGTCGGCGAAGAACACGACCTTGCCCGTCGCGGCGCCCGGACCGGCCGGGAGGCCCTTCGCCAGCAGGCGCCCCTCCTCGATCGCCTGCTTCTTCGCCGAGGGGAGAAAAACCGGCCGCAGCAGCTGGTTCAGCGCCTCCGGCTCGACCCGGCGCAGCGCCTCCTCCTTCGGGATCAGCTTCTCCTCCACCATCTCGACGGCGATGCGCACGCCCGCGAAGCCGGTCCGCTTCCCGTTCCGGCACTGCAGCATGTACAGCTTGCCGTTCTCGATCGTGAACTCGATGTCCTGCATCTCCTTGTAGTGCTTCTCGAGCTTCTTGCGGATGTCGAGCAGCTGCTTGTACGCCTGCGGCAGCACGTTGCCGAGCGCCTCGATCTTCTCCGGGGTGCGGATGCCGGCGACGACGTCCTCGCCCTGCGCGTTCACCAGGAACTCGCCGTAGAACACGTTCTCGCCGCTGGCCGGGTCGCGCGTGAAGCAGACGCCCGTCGCCGAGTCGCCGCCCTTGTTGCCGAACACCATCGCCTGCACGTTGACGGCCGTGCCCCACTCCGCCGGGATGTTGTTGAGGCGGCGGTAGAGGATGGCGCGGTCGTTCTGCCACGACTGGAACACGGCCTTGATGGCGCCTTCCAGCTGCGCGTACGGATCATCCGGGAAATTCACGCCGACGCGCTTCTTGATCTCCGCCTTGAACTCGCCGACCAGCTCCTTGAGCGCGTCCGCCGGCAGCTCCGAGTCCAGCTTCACGCCGCGTGCCCTCTTCTTGGCGTCGAGGATGACGTCGAACGGGTCGTGGTCTTCCTTCTTCTCCGGCTTCATGCCGAGCACGACGTCGCCGTACATCGCGATGAAGCGGCGGTAGCTGTCGTACGCGAAGCGCTCGTTGCCCGACTTCGCCGCCAGCCCCTCGGCGGTCTTGTCGTTCAGGCCCAGGTTCAGGATCGTGTCCATCATGCCGGGCATCGACGCGCGCGCGCCCGAACGCACCGACACCAGCAGCGGGTTCTTCGCGTCGCCGAACTTTGCGCCGACGACCTTCTCCATGCGCGCGATCTGCGCGCGCACGTCGCCGTCGAGCGCCTTCGGCAGCTTCTTGCCGCCGTCGTAGAACTCGGTGCAGACCTCGGTCGTGATCGTGAAGCCCGGAGGAACCGGCAGGCCGATGTTGGCCATCTCGGCGAGGTTCGCGCCCTTGCCGCCGAGCAGGTTCTTCATCTCCTTCGTGCCCTCGGCCTTGCCGCCGCCGAAGAAGAACGTGCGCTTCGCGGCCTTCCCCGCCTTCTTCAGGACCGCCGTCTTTCCAGTGACGCTGGCGCTGACCTTGATCCCGTTCTTGTGACCATTCTTGTGGCCGTTCTTGAGCGCGACCTTCTTAGGTTTCAGTGACTTGGACTTGGTCTTGGCGAGGCTTGGCATGGGCGCTTATTTACCCTGTGGGGTGCGCCATAGGAAGGACTAATCTGGGCCATTTCGACGGCTCGAGCGTAAAGTCGGACCCTCCAATCCTTGTGGGCCCTTACGCCGTCCTGTTCTCCCCCGAGGGGCGGCCGCGCGTTCAGTCAATGAGGCAGAGGAACCTGATCGACACCGTGTGCGGCGGGTCCGTCATCAGGGCCGCGCAGGTCGGGCCATAGATGGTGAGGGAGGTGCCCGGCCCGCCGTAGTCCCAGCCGTCGAGGTGGGTCGTGTCGCGCGGTATCGGATTGCCGTCGACGAAGACGTCGATGTGACCGGTGCTGGTATCGCTGGTCGGCGGCTGCGGGATGGCGAAGTTGCAGGGCGGCGCGATCCGCAACAGTGTGTGCGACGCGCTGGTCAGCTCGGCGGCGTCGGCGACCGGCGTGTAGCTGGGCAACCCGATCCGCGGCCTCGCGCCGGCGATCGCCATC
>DATBHU010000344.1:0-5994 GCA_036557265.1 Polyangia bacterium | reverse complement strand
GGACAGCTCGATCTGGCCGCGCTCGCAGGTCAGGTACTCGCGGGTCCCCAGCGTGTGCGGCACCCCGCCCATCGCAGCGCGCGGCGGCAGCTCCATCCTTTCTATCTCCAGGCCCGGGATGGTCTCGGGCAGCAGCTTGCGCACCGCGACCAGCCCGCGCTGGCGCACCGGCAGCTCGGCGGCCCGATACAGGCGGCCGGTGCGGCGCGGCGGCTCGATCAGCTCCTCGAGGCGCACCTGCAGCGCGTTCGCGACCTTGATCAGCACCGCGAGCGTCGGGTTGGCGCCGCCCGATTCCAGGTTCGCCCAGGTCGCGCGCGGAATACCGGCGACGCGCGCGATCTGTTCCTGCGTGCGGCCGCGCGTCTCGCGCAGCGTCTGGATGTTGCGGCCGAGGTGCGCCGCCGTGCTGGTCTTCACCTCGGTCGGGGCGTGATTGTCGGAGCCAGCCATGACCAATGTCCAACAACATGGCCGCCCGACAATATATTGTCAACGCAGTCGATATCTTGTCGAGGCCGGCGTCTCCTGATCAGGACCGAAAGGAGACGCGCCAAGATGAAGAAGACGACGACAACCATCGCAGGCCGGGGGGTGCTGGTGACCGGAGGGAGCCGGGGGCTCGGCCGCGCGCTCGGGCTGGCCCTGGCACGCGCGGGCGCGCGCGTCGTGCTGGTGGCGCGCCACGCGGAGGAGCTGGACGCGGCGGTGGCGGCGATTCGCGCCACCGGGGGCGAGGCGCACGCCATCGTCGCCGACGTCGCCGACCGCGAAGCGACGCACGCGATCGCCGGCCAGGCCGCGGCCGCGGTCGGGGCGATCGACGTCCTGGTGAACAACGCCAGCACGCTGGGACCGGTGCCGCTGCGCCTCCTGCTCGACACCGACTGCGAAGATCTGGAGCGGGCGCTGGCCGTCAACCTGGTCGGGCCGTTCCGGCTGACGAAGGCGATGGCCGGACCGATGCTGTTGCGCGGCGGCGGGACGATCGTCAACGTGACCTCCGACGCGGCGACGGAGGCATACGAGCGCTGGGGCGCCTACGGCGCGTCGAAGGCGGCGCTGGAGCAGCTCGGGCGCGTGTGGGCGGCGGAGCTGGCGGGGACCGGCGTGCGGGTGGTCAACGTCGACCCGGGCGAGATGGACACGCGCATGCACGCCGACGCGATCCCCGACGCCGACCGCGCCACGCTGGCCGATCCGGCCCGCGTCGCCGCGGAGATCGTGGCGCTGCTCGAGGCCGACCCGGGACCGGCGCCCGGCGCGCGCGTCGCCGTCCGCACCGGCCCGGGCGCCGCGGCCGCGCCCGCGCGGGAGGCGTCGTCATGAAGCCCGCGACGACGTATCCGGAGCGGCGCGACGACGTGCGCCTCCTGGTGATCGATCCAACACTGCCGACGCTGCCGAAACTGCCGACGGCGCCCGCGCAGGCGGCGCTGCGCGAGACGCGCACCCCTGCCCTGGCCGACTTCCTGGCGGCGGGCGATCTGCTGGTCGTCAACGACGCCGCCACCGTGCCCGCGTCGCTGCGCGGGCGTGACGCCGCCGGCAACGAGATCGAGGCGCGCCTGATCGCGGCGCGCGGCGACGATCGCTTCGGCGCCGTCCTGTTCGGCGCGGGCGACTGGCATCAGCGCACCGAGGATCGACCGCCGCCCGCGCCGCTGCCGGTCGGCGCGCGCGTGCGGTTCGGCGCGCTCGCCGCCGAGCTCGTGGCGCGCGCGGACGCGTCGCCGCGCCTGGTGGAGCTGCGCTTCGACGCCGCCGGCGACGCGCTCTGGGCGGCGCTCTACCGCGAGGGGCGCCCGGTCCAGTACTCGTACCTGGCCCACGATCTGCCGCTGTGGGCGGTGCAGACCGTCTACGCGGCCCGCCCGTGGGCGTTCGAGATGCCGTCGGCCGGGCGGCCGCTGTCGTGGGAGATCCTGCTCGCGCTGCGCCGCAAGGGCGTGCGCTGGGCGTCGCTGACGCACGCCGCGGGGCTGAGCGCGACGGGCGATCCGGCGATCGACGCCGGCCTGCCGCTGGCGGAACGGTTCGAGATCCCGCCGGCGACGGTGCACGCTGTGGCGGAGGCGCGCGCGCGCGGCGGCCGCGTCGTCGCCGTCGGCACGACGGTGGTGCGCGCGCTGGAGGGCGCGGCCGCGCGCAACGCCGGCGTGCTGCGCGCCGGCCCGGGCGAGACCGACCTCGTCATCACGCCCGCCTTCCGGCCGCGCGTCGTCGACGGCATCCTGTCGGGCGCGCACGCCGCGCACGAGAGCCACTTCTCGCTGCTGGCTGCCTTCGCGGGGCCCGAGCTGCTGGCGGCCGCGGCCACGCACGCCGAGCGCGCGGGCTTTCTGACCCACGAGCTCGGCGACTCGATGCTGGTGCTGCCCGGCGCGCTGGCCGGAGCGGCGCCGGTCAGGGGTGAACTTCGCGCGGCGTCGCAATCGCCGACGGGTGCGTGGCCCGCTCGTGCGTGACGCGCTCCCGCTCGCGCGGAACGCGCTCGCGCGGCAGACGACGACCCGGAACACCGGGCGCTCCCACCGCGCCGCCCGCGACGGCGGCGATCAACCCCAGCGCCAGCGCCCCGAACACACCCCAGAACGCCTTGCCGGTCGCGTCGCCCGCCTTGAGCGCGCCGGTCTCCGCCTTCCCGGCCGCCTCGCGCAGCCGGCTCTGCACCTGCGCCGCGACGCCCTGATAGCGGGACTGGACGTCGTTGGCGATCTCCTCGGCGTCCGCGCGCGACAGCCCGGTGTTCTGCACGATCGCCGCGGTCAGCGTCTGTCGATCGAGCCGCCCCTGCCGGATCGCCGTCTGAGCCACGTCACGCGTCCCCGCCTCCAGCTGCTGGGCCGTGACGGTCGGCTTGCCCTCGGCCCTCAAGCGCTGGTTCACCGGCCCGAGCAGGTCGTTCGCGTCGATGCCCAGCCAGCGCGCCGCGCTGCCCGAGCCGCTCGCCGCCGCCCCGACCGCGCTGCCGCCGGCCCCGACCGCGGCCCGGCCCACCGTGAAGGCGCCGCCCACGATCGCCGACGTCGCCAGCGCGACCATCGACGCCCCGAGCAGCGTCGTCAGCCCCCACACCACCAGCCCGTGCGTGGCGCCCTGCCCGCGCGTGAAGATGCTGGAGCCACGCCCCGCCACCCATCCGCCGACGAACAACGCGATGAGCGGGGCGATGATCGCCCACACCCCCGTGAAGATACCGGACGCGCGCGCGCTGTGCGGATTCGCGGGGTCGAGGCTCGAGAGCCCGACCGCGAGACCGAACGCGTACAACAAGACCCACAACCCGAGCGCCGACACCGCGCCGCCGAAGATGGCGCCCCAGCTGAGGCGCGGGCGGTCGACCATGCGTTCCACGACGACATCAGCCATAGCCTTCCTCCTGCCTGCTCGATGAAAACTTAGCGCCGGGCCGCGCCGAACCCAGAGGAGGGGGCCCGGCGATTTCGCGCCCAGCGGCGCAGCTCGCGGGCCCCAGCCGCGCGCCACCGCTCAGATAGCTTGCTCTTTGCCTGCCGATCCCTAGACTGGGCGACTTTCAAATCGTCGTCGGGACCCCATCGTCTAGCCCGGCCCAGGACAATGCCCTTTCAAGGCATGAACGCGGGTTCGAATCCCGCTGGGGTCGCCATTGTTGTCGCTAAGTTAGGTCCACTTTTTCAAGCTCGGGCCAATACGGGGCCAATTTTTCCTCAGTTCGGATCGCTCTTCGGATCGAATTGGCCCGAGCGTTGGCCCGAACTCGACGGCTTCGAGGGAACCGTCGACAGCAGGTGCATGAAGCCGGCGCTCTGCCCCGGCGCGAGGTGCGCGTAGCGTTCCGTCATCCGGATCGTCGAGTGACCGAGCAGTGACTGCACGATCCGCAGCGGCGCCCCGCCCGTCGTCAGGATCGACGCGAACGAGTGCCTCAGCTCGTGCCACTTGATCCGGCGCAGTCCCCTCTTCCGCTGCGCAGCCCACAAGATCTCGTGGAACTGCCCCGGACGCAGCTTCGAGCCGTCCGGGTTGCAGAAGACGAGCTCGCCGCCGTGCCGGATCTTCTCCAGCGCTGCGCCCAGCTCGGGCGTGAGATCGACGCGCCTGTGACGGTTGCTCTTCGGGCTCTTCTCCACCACCAACCACTTCGGCGCCGATCGCCGGATCGAGATGATCCGCGTCTCGAAGTCGACGTCCGCCCAGCGCAGCGCCCGCTGCTCGCCCATGCGCACACCCGTGTGCACGGCGAACAAGAGAACCGCCCTCGCCCATTCATCACGCGCTCCCGCCAGAAGCCGCCGAACCTCCGCCGGTCGATACCAGTCGAAGCTCGGCTCCGGGACCGTGACGTCCGGGATCTCCGGCATCCGATCCAGGTATCCCCACTTCACGGCGAACCCGAGAATGGTTCGCAGCGTCGTGCGGACGTTCTTCACGGACTTCTCGCTCAGCCCCTTCCGCGGCTTCCCCCGATCCTTCCGGCCCTTCTCACGCTCCAGCCTTTTCTGCACGGCCCTCTTTTCCTTCGAGGTCACGCGCCGCCCCTTTTTCCCGTACCCGTTCTCCCGCAGCTTCCCGAAGAAGTCGGTCAAGACCTCGTTCGAGACGCCAGCGAGCGGCAACTCGCCGAGCGCCGGAAGAATGTGCACCCGAAGGTGCGTCTGCTTCTCCATCAGCGTCGTCAAGCTGTTCACGCCCCGCCTCCCGCCACCTGCGCTGTACTTCGGCCACCAGGCATCCTCGACGAACCTCGATAGGGTGAGTGATTCCTCCTTTCGGCTCGCGGCCGTCGGGCGCGGTCGCGCCGGGGGCTCGCGTTCGCCGCGGAGCACACGCTCGATGTGAGCCCGTTCGGCGCGCTCGGCTTCCAGCCTGGTGTTAATCGCTGGCGTACCTTTGACACGCGTCCCGGTCCCATCAAGAAGAGTGATCCACTTGCGATAGCGCCATGTTCCTTCGTTGTCGCGGTAGGCTCCCATGAACGACTCCTTCGTAGGAACCGCCGCGCCGATTTGCGCGGCGATTCTACCAGCGTGAGATCGGGTTGGGCGTGGTCGCGGTCACCCGGCGGACTGAACGCCGAGGAGCGCCAGGACCGCAGCGCGCGAGATCCGCACGACCTTGCGGGGCCCGACCCGCGTGCCGGGGAGCTGGCCAGAATCGACCAGCGCGCGGACCTCTCTGATGCCGACGCGGAGGATGTTGGCGGCCTCGCGCGACGTCAGCACGGAAGGCAGGCGGGAGAAGTCCGCCGACAAGACGGACGACCGACCGGGCTCATGAGTTTGCTGTGGTGGATGACGCTTCATGATGCCGTTCTCGCAACGCCATCGTGCCCTGTTACCCCGACAGACCTCCGTCTGGCCGTCTGTCAGATATGGCTCCCGACACATCTGTCGGATCAGCCGACAGATCCCCTGCAGACCGCCAATCCGGTTCGTCTGGGCGACAGGCGGGCGACAGGTCCGGGGACGCGGAGCTGGCGCTGGCCAGAGCGGCGCGACACAGCCTCGGCGTCGCTAGTCGGTCAGTGGCTGATTTGTCCGCCCCGCTGTCCCGCTTGAATCCCTCGGCAATCGTCCGCAGGTTTGGATGGGGTCAGGTAGCTCGGCATGAGTCTAAGGGCGAGGTTCGGCTCGGCGGGCGACCGGCCAGGCGCTCGGTGCTGAGATGGCAGAGCCTTTCGGACGCTTTCGACGCGCGCTCGTGGCACTGCTCACCCCTGTCCTCGCGCTGGGCGTCGCGTGGTTGCTGGGGGGCTTCATCCGGCCGCACGTCTGGTTCCTCTTCTACCCAGCCGTCTTCGTCAGCTCCTGGATCGGCGGCCGGCGGCTCGGCATCATCGCCACGGCGCTCGCCAGCCTGCTGGTCTGGTGGTTCTTGATGCCGCCCGAACGCACGCCCGCGATCTCTCCGGGGCAGCTGTTCTCGATCATCGTCTTCTCCGCGACGGGCGTCGCCTTCGCCATCTTCCACGACCGTCTGACGAGGGCCGTCGCGGCCGTGGCCGCCCAG
>DATBHU010000343.1:0-7488 GCA_036557265.1 Polyangia bacterium | reverse complement strand
GGCCAGTTCGCGATCACCTCGGGATCGTCGCCCGAGTCGTTGCGGCGGCCGCCGTACGAGGCCGGCCAGTGCGTCTCCTCGAACTCGGTCGTGTACGTGTTGGTCAGCCAGCGGTGCCCGTCCGACGAGACCGCAGGCTCGAGGTAGAAGTTGTCGCCGAACGTGTACCGCAGCGCGAGCTCGTGATGATTCGGGCTGGCGGCCGGCCCGAGCGAGAACGCCGGGTCGGCGTCGACGGCCACGCCCTTCCGGGTCGCGGTGATGTCTCCGAAGATCAGGTCGTGCGTCGCGTTCTCCTTGTTGATGAAGATGACGTGCTTGATCTGAGCGCTCGCCACGCCGGCGTGGTCGGGGATCGGGTTCCCGCCGTGGTCGTCGTCGCCGGCGCCGTGGCCGCGGTGATGTCCGTGGCCGTGGTCGTGGTCGTCGTCCCCGTCGTCCCCAGCTTGCGCGAAGCCGTTGTTGCGCATCACCAGCTTCGTGTCGGCGTTCAGCTCGTTCGGGGACGGAACGCCGATGACGTTCACGGTCCCAATCACGGTGTGCTTCGGCGCGAGGTTCTCCAGGTTCGGTCCGGCGCCGCGCCCCTTGGCGCTGGCCACGAACAGCGTGCGCCCGTCGCGGCTGACCTTCACGCTGGACGGCCACCAGCCGACCGGGATGTGCCCGGCCACCTTCGCCTGCCCCTGCAGGCTGACCACGCCGACGGCGTTCAACCCGGCCTCCGCGACGTACAGGAACCGGCGATCCGGGCTGAGCGCCAGCGACACCGGCTGCACGCCCTTGAGGATCCGGTCCGAGCCCGGCAGCACCGCCAGCGAGACCTCGTCGACCTTGCGCTGATTGCCGGCGTCCAGGATGGTGATCGAGTCGTTGTTGCCGTTGGAGACGTAGATGCGGTTGCCGCCCGCGACGACGGCGTTCGGGTGGCTGGCGCCATAGGCGGCGATGCCGTCCTCGACCTCGCCGACGGCGCGGCCGGTGCGAACGACGTGGCTGACCGTCGGCAGCGCGCCGCCGCCGATGTCCAGCACGTACACGGAGGACGACTCCGGAACGTTCGGGCTGCCGAGCGCCGGGATCGTGTAGGTGACGTCGGCCGGGATGTAGCCGCAGCGGATCCCTTCCGGATCCCGCATCGTGGGCGGCAGGCCGCTGATCGTGGTGCCGTCGATCTTCTTGATCTTGATCGTCTTGGGGGTCTCGACCTCGTCGGGGTAGCCGACGCCCGGGATGCAGAGCGGGTAGTCGACGTTCTTGTCGCCGACCGGCGCCGCCGGCCGCAGGTGCGTGTACTGGAACACGCCGACGTTGGTCACCAGCAGCGTGCGCTCGTCGGGCGCCAGGCTGATGCCGAACGGGTAGCGTCCGACCTTGGTCTTGCCCACCACCGCCGCGAAGTTGTCGGGCTCGACGACGTTGCCGCCGCCGTCGACGCCGGTGGCGATCAGGCTCGGGTCGATCACGAACACCTGGAACGCGCCCTGATCGACGACGTACAGGCGCCGCCCGTCGCGCGTCAGCGTCATGTTGCCGGGGAACGCCCCCTTGAAGCGCGTGGTCGGACCGCTGGTGGGCGACAGCGGGCGCGTGAGCGGATGGCTGGGACCGTTGAGGTTGACCGAGCCGATCACCGTCCCCGTCGCCACGTCGCCGATCCAGATGTTGCCGTTCTCGCCGCCCGACGCGTAGAAGCGCGCGCCGTCGGGCGAGAAGACGACGCCCATGAAGGTGGCGTCCAGCATCACCGGCACGGCGGTCGGCGTGGCGGTGCGGGCGTTGCGAATCAGCGTGACCGAGAATTTCGACGCGCCGCTGTTGATGGTGGCGAGCGTGTTCTCGTCGGGAGAGACCGCCAGGCCGTAGGGCTTGGGCGCGCCGACGTTCACCTCGACACCGGCGGGCGTCACGAAGCGGCCGTTCGGGAGGATCGCGCCCGAGCGCCCGTCGATCGTCGTCGCGAGCGCGGTCGGCTGATCACCGGCGGGCGCGCTGAAATCGAGGAAGCGCGACGATGAGCCGGCGCGCGACGCCAGCGCGCCGGTCTTGCCGGTCACCTCGGCGGAGCCCTGGTCGTCGCTATTGCTGGAAGTCCGGCACGAGCTGCCGAGGCCGGCCAGAAGGAGCGAGAGAGCGATTCGTTGCGCGCGCGTTTGCCAATGAGCGTTCGTGTCCATGCGAACCTCCGGCAACCTGCTTACGCCCGGGCGACCGCGCGCGTTGCGACAGGATCTCCACCTTTCGGTTACGGCGGAACGATCGCGCGCGCGCGCGTGTGGCCGACGATCGCGAGTGTCCAGATTCCGGATGGAGGCGAGAGCGCCCGTCAGGGCTGACACATGAAATTGATCGTCACCGATTCGCAGCTCTGTTGCTTGGTGACGATCAGCTGGCCGGCGCGAAGCTGGGATTCCGTGATCGGCTGCTTGATCGTGCAGGCGACGTCGGCGAGGCAGCTCGGCGTCGCGCAGCCGTCGTCGTCGCCGACCCAGATCTGCCAGGTCGGGTTGTTCGCCATCAGCGTCGACGCCGCCACCGTCATGCCGGCGGGGGAGATCACCTGATTCCAGGTCGGCTTCAGCGTGTCGGTGATCGTGTCGGTCACGCCCGCCGTCGAGGTGGTGACCTGGCCGGCCGGGTTCTCGAACTCGCAGAACGGATCGGGAAGCGGACCGCCGACATCGCCGAAATTTCGATCCCAGTTGCTGACCGAGAGCTGGGCCGAGACGGCGATGATCGTCCAGCGCGAGGCGGGATCGACCCGGCATTGCCCGATCGGGGAGCAGGTCTGACAGCCGCCACACGGCACGCAGGCGCTGCCGTTGCCGCCGCACTGGGTGACCGTGCGCATGCGGACGCAGGTCGTGGCGTCGGCGCAGCAGCCGTTGCCGCAGGTGGTGGCGTTGCACGGGATCCCGATCCCGCCCGTGCCGCCACGGCCGCCGTTGCCGCCGACGCCCGCGCTGCCGCCGGTTCCGGCGCTGCCGCCCTTGCCGGCCGTGCCCATCGCGCCGGCGCTGCCGGCCGTGCCGCCCGTACCAGCGTCGCCCGCGGCGCCCGTCGTTCCGGCCGTTCCGTCGTTGCCGGCCATGCCTGTGTCGCCGGCCGTGCCGGGGTTGCCCGCCGCGCCCGTCGTACCGGCCGTCGCGCCGTCGCCCGCGGCGCCCGAGGTGTCGTTCCCACCGGCGCCGGTGCTGCCCGCGGTGCCGCCGGCGCCGGCCGTGCCGGCGTCTCCCGCGGTGCCGGCGTTCCCGCCGGTGCCGGCGCTACCCCCAGCGCCGGCGATCGAGCTGCCGGCGCTTCCACCGGTGCCCGGCGCTCCGGCGACTCCCATCGGCGACGAACCGCCCGCGCCCGGATTGCCCGACGCGCCCGCGGTGCCCATGCCGTCCCCGGCGTCGTGCGGCAGGAACGGCATCGAGCCGAGACCGCTCTTGTCGACGCCGCAGGATGCGCTCGCCGCTGCTCCGAGGGCGAGAGCCACCAGGAGACGCGCGCCCCGCAGGCGCGACGTAGGCAAAGGTGGGAAGAATGGCATCATGATCATCGTATCCCGATCTTTTTCCATGCGGAAGCCGCAAGTCCGAAGACCTATGCGAACACCGCAAGTCCGACGAGGACGAGGCGCGCCACCCACGCCGCCGCGACGCGCCCGCTGAGCGCGAAGACCGCCGCGCCGGCCGCTTGACTGATGGTTAGAGCAGCGAGCGCCGCAGGCCCCATCGAAAAACCAGAGGACGACAGCCAGGCCGACACCACGCCCGCGACGACGCTGATGGCGGCCGCCGCGGCCCGCGGCACCGGCAGCCCGCGCTGCACGATGCCCCGCAGCACCGCCTCGTCGACCAGCAAGGTCAGCGCGATCGGCAGGAGCGCCACGGCGGGCAGCGCGCCGCCGCCGCCGGTCACCGCGCGGGCGATGCCGCCACCCGCCGCGCCGACCGCCGCCGCCATCGCGAGCGAGGCCTGCCAGCCCGATCTCGGCCGCGCCGCCGCTGCCCGGCGCGCCAGGTAGATCGCGGCCGCGATGCCGATCAGCGCGGTCAGCACGACCTGGATGACGAGCAAGGCCTTCGCCACCGCGACCTCCCCGCCGCTGAAGCTCTTGCCGACCTTCGCCAGGGCCCGTCCGCCCAGCGCGTAGATGATCAGCATCGTCGCGCCGTCGGCGGCCCGCACACGCCGCTCGCGCACCGCCTCGGCGTCCAGGCAGAACGCCGCCTGCTCGACGCCGGCCTGCCAGTACGTCCAGCCGGCGAATCCGTAGAGCACCAGCCCGGCCACGCGCGTCGGGCCGTCCTCGCCCAGCACGAGGTTGAACAGGCCGCCGACGAACATGTACGCGTAGATGGTCGAGGGGCCGACGGCCGAGCTGGTCTCGTCGGAGAGATCGGCGCCGGCGCTCGCCATCGCCACGGCCACGAAGCTCATCCCCGCGGCCCCGGCCGTCACCAGCAACCCGGCCGCCACGCGCTCGGCGATCGAGATGTTGGGCACCGACACCGACAGCACCGCGAACACCAGCGCGCCGATGCCGCCCACGATCAGCGCCCAGGCGCGCGCCTTGGCGGCCAGCAGGCGCGCCAGCGGCACCGGCACGGTGCGCAGGATCCAGAACGCCTTCCGCTCGGCCTGCATGTGGGTGAGCGGACCGATGGTGCCCATGTACAGCGCCAGCGAGTACGCGAGCCACGAGATGCGGTCGAGGCTGGCGGTGGTCCAGCTCCAGCCCGCGGCCCCGAAGATCTGCACGCCGACGAAGATCACCGGCATCGCGATCAGCGCCAGCAGCTGCGAGCGATCCCGGGTGATCAGCGTCAGATCCTTGGTCGCCGCCGTCAGCAAGCGCGCGTTCGGGCGTGGCGCCTGCGTCGCCTCGGCCCAGACGGCGCCCGCCTCCTCCCAGCCCGCCATCCCGGCCCGGCGCGCCACCGCGATCACGAGCAGCATCGCGGCGGCCACGGTGCCGACGAGCACCGCCAGGGCCAGCCCGGCGCGCACCGGCGCGCCCTGCGCCAGCGCGGCCAGCGGCGCGCTCACGAGCATCGACGGAGAAAACGTCATGGCGGGCGCGATGGCGGCGACGTACCGGGCCAGCTCGGCGGGCGCGCGCATCACCCACGTCCCCAGCATCCAGATCGTCGCCAGCGACAGCGCGGCCAGCAGCCGCATGCCCGTCCAGACCATGCGCCGCCGCTTGCCGGGCACCCAGCGCACGATCGAGAGCTGCACGCCGTAGGCGAGCATCGAGATCCCGATCTGCATCAGCAGGGAGATCGCCGCCGCCACCAGCCAGGCCCCCGGGCCGAGCTGCCAGACCTGGGCCGCCGCGATCAGCACCGGCAGCAGGAACAGCGCGCCGACGGGATCGGTCACCGCGTCCGCCAGCGCGCGCGCCGCCACCAGCGCGGCCAGCGACACCGGGCGCGCGAGCAGGAACTCGTTCTCGGGCGATCCGGCCCGCACGGCCTCGTTGCCCGCCGCGCGCGCCGCCAGGCTGCCGAGCGCGATCGTGCCGGTCACCAGCGCCAGCGCCGCCACCTGACCATCGACGCCGACGGTGCGGGTGATCAGGGAGAACGCCTGCGAGAACAGGCCGACGTAGGTGAAGCTGGCGGCCACGCCGATCACGAGCGCGAACAAGGCAGACCGGCCGCGCCGCCGGACGCGAAACGCGTTTCGCATCGAGCCGAGCCGGATCCGGATCAGGATCCGCGTCAGGCGAATCAGGTCGAGCCGCTCCGGGACGGTGGCGATCGCGAGATCAGCCATCGGTCGTCAGCCCTTCGCCGCGCTCGCCGCGTCGTCGCCGTTCGTCGTGACGCGCAGGAAGAGATCTTCGAGCGTCGTCCCGGGCGCCTCGTAGCGGGCGCGCAGCTCGTCGGGCGTGCCGACCGCCTGCAGCTTGCCGCGCTGGATGATCGCCACCCGGTGGCAGAGCCGCTCGGCCGCGTCGAGCAGGTGGGTCGACAGGAAGATCGTGCGCCCGCCCGCCGCCAGCTCCGAGATGGTGGCGCGCATCTGCCGCGCGCCCGCCGGATCGAGCCCGTTGGTCGGCTCGTCCATGATCACCACCTTCGGGTCGTGAATCAGCGCCAGCGCCAGCGCCAGCCGCTTCTTCATGCCGAGCGAATAGGTCACCGTGAAGGCGCGCCGGGCCTCGGGCTCGAGGCCGATCTTGTCGGCCACCGCGGCGGCGCGCCGGCGCCCCTCGGCGGGCGCGAAGCCGTGCAGCCCGGCCACCAGCTCCAGCGTCTCCGTGCCGGAGAGGTACGGGTAGAGGAACGGCTCGTCGGGCAGGTAGCCGACGTCGCGCTTCAGCGCGACGGCGTCGGCGTGGCAGTCGCGCCCGAGGATGGCGGCGCGGCCGGCGCTCGGGCGCAGCAGCCCCATCAGCAGGCGGATCGTGGTGGTCTTGCCGGAGCCGTTCGGCCCCAGGAACCCCATCACCTCGCCGGCCTCGACGCGCAGGCTCAGCTCGGAGACGGCGGTGGTGCCGCCGAACCGCTTGCTGAGGCCCTCCGTCTCGATCACGAAGCGGGCGGCTCCGCCTGCGCGCCGGCGCCGGCGGGCGTGAAACGCAGGCCGAGGCGCGCCACGTCCGCGCGGTCCGCCACGTCCTCGCCGAACAGCGCCGTCAGCGCTTCGATCGGACGCGCGCTCCCCTGCGGGCCGACCGCGATCCGGAACGTGACGGTTGGGCCGCCGCCGTCCCAGTCCAGGCGGCGGCGCGCGTCGCTGTCATTCCACGGCGTGGCGCCGAGCAGCGTCTTGCGCACGTCGATCATGCGGCCGATCTTCTTCTCGGAGGTGCGCAGCACCGGCAGCGGATCGCTGCCGCCGGCGCGCTCGAACGCCGCGCCGACGTCGACCTCGGCGGGCAGCCGGGCCGCGTACTCCGCCTCGGCGATCACGCCGCCGACCGGGCGATCGGCCGCGCCGAGGCGCGCCGCCTCGAGGAACTCGATGCCGTCCAGCGTGACGCGCGCCAGCCGCTGCAGCAGCTCGTCGGGCGTGACGTCGTCGACCAGCGTGACGTCGACCAGCTCGCCCAGCGACGGGATGCCGAGCCCCAGCGCCGGCCCGTAGGAAAGCTCCGGCTTCGGG
This sequence comes from Polyangia bacterium, assembly GCA_036557265.1. GTDB lineage: Bacteria > Myxococcota_A > Polyangia > Fen-1088 > Fen-1088 > JADGRB01. The sequence continues at coordinate 381 of DATBHU010000343.1, read as the reverse complement.
TGGAACCCCTCCGAATAGAACAGCGAGAACCCGGCGCGGCGGAAGATGCGCGGCAGGTGGCGCACCAGATCCAGGTGGCCGAGGAACGCGACCCGCCCGAGCTTGGTGTAGCGCAGCCGGTAGCGATGCGGCGTCCCCTGGGGCGCGCGCTTGGGCGGCGGCGTCGTCCGTCGCGTGCCGGCCTTCGACCCGTCGGCCGGCTGGCGCTCCGCCGCCTGCGCCGGGGTCGTCGGCTGCCACGCGTTCATGCGCCGCAAGAAGAACAGCCGCTCCTGCTTCATCGCGCCGAGATCGCAGGCGACGCCGCAGTCGTAACAGATCAGCTTGGCGGCGGCGGCGTCCTCGGCGGCGGCCACGCTGCTCGGGTGCAGCAGCTTCTTG
>DATBHU010000342.1:0-19103 GCA_036557265.1 Polyangia bacterium | reverse complement strand
AATCAAAGATTTCCAGAATGTTGTCGTGGCGAAGCTTGGCGACCGCCTGCGCCTCACGTTCGAGGCGTGCCTTCGACTCCGGCTCGGCGGCGAGGTGCTGGTGCAGCACCTTGATCGCGACGACCCGCTTCAGCGTCTCGTCCTGCGCACGGTAGACGATGGCCATGCCACCTTGGCCCACCTCTTCGATGAGCTTGTACCGTTCCGGAATCTTGGCCTGCTCCATCCGTCACCCTGACGAACGTGTCATACCGCCAAGCTAACAGCCGCATATTACGCGGAGTTCCGACACAGGTTCAAGCCCGGCGACAATGTCGCGCGTGTCAGGCCTTGGCGGTATCCGCGCCGACCGGATGAGCCAGGAAATAGGGGAGGGCCTCATGCATGAGGTCGAGCTCCGGATCCAGCTGCTTGCCGATCCCCTCGGTCACGGCGATCGCGATGTTGACGATGGTGAAGCTGGCGTTCACCCGCACCCGGTGGCGCCGCATGATCGCCAGCAGATCCAGCAGCACGCGGCCGACCTGGACGTCGCCCAGGCGCTGCCCCCAGTAGCGGCCGACGAACTCGATGATGGCGGCGCGCAGCCGTTCGAACCGCTCCGGATCGCCGATGGGATCCGACGAGCCTGTCGACAGCTCGTGGATGATGCGGGCCATGCCGTCGCCGTCGCGCTGCGCCCACGCCGCGAACAAGCGCGAGAAGCCCTTGCGGTGCGGCTCATCCAGCTCGCCCACCAGGCCGAGGTCGAGCAGCGCCAGCTTGTCGTCCGGCGTGATGAAGATGTTCCCCGGGTGCAGGTCGGCGTGCACGAACCCGTCCTCGAAGATCATCTTCAGCAGCACCGCCAGGCCCAGGCGCGCCACCCGCTTCGGATCGGAGCGGGTCGCCGCCGTCGACAGGATCTTCGTGCCGGCGACGTAGCTCATGGTCAGGATCCGCTCGCTGGACAGGCCCGCCACGACGTCCGGAAACACCACGTCGGGGTGGCCCTTGAAGTTGTCGCGGAAGCGCCGGTTGTTGTCGGCCTCGATCCGGAAATCCAGCTGCGCGAACACCGCGCGCCCGAATTCGTCCAGGGTCTCGACCGGCGCCAGCGTCGAGATCGACGGCAGGCGGGCGACGACGCGCGCCCACAGGCGCATCACGACCAGGTCGAAGGTGCAGATCTCGACGACGTCCGGGCGGCGCACCTTGACCGCGACCACCCGCCCGTCGGGCAGGCGCGCCTTGTGGACCTGCGCCACCGACGCCGACGCGATCGGGACGGGGGCGAACTCCGCGTAGATCGACCCGAGCGGCCGCCCCAGGTCGGCTTCGACGGCGCGCACCACCTCCTCGAACGGAAACGGACCGACGTGGTCCTGCAGCTCGGCGAGCGCGGTCGACACGTATTCCGGAATCAGGTCCGGGCGGGTGCTCATGATCTGCCCGACCTTGATGAACGTCGCGCCCAGCTGGCGGAACAGATCCACGATCACGCGACCGAGCCAGGCCTGCCGCGCCGACTTCCCGGAACGCCGTAGCCAGAGTCCCAGCCAGCCGAAGCAGAACCGCGCCCCGTGCTTGGCGAACAACGTGCCGATGACGATGGCGCGGGCCACCAGCCGCCAGCGGGGCAGGGACTTCGCCGACATCGAAGGAATTCTATACTATGGAGGTATGGCGATCTCTGCCTCCGCTGAAACATCGCCCGGTTCGCCCACCTTGGCTGCCTCCACGCCGGGGGCGGTCGCCGAGCTGCGCAAGGACGATCCGCCCACCGCCGTCGAGCTGTGGAAGCGGCGCATCGCCGCCAGCCCGGAGGCGGCCGCCTTCCGCTACTACGACCGGGACGCCTGGCAGACCATGACCTTCCGCGAGGCGGACGCGGCGGCCCGCGAGATCGCCGCCGGCCTGGTCGCGCGCGGCGTCGTGCCGGGCGATCGCGTCTGCCTGCTGTCGCAGACGCGGCTCGAGTGGGTGCTGGCGGACATCGCGATCCTGCTGGCGGGCGGGGTGACGGTGCCGATCTACGCGTCGAACACCGCGGAGCAGTGCGAGTTCATCGTGCGCGACGCGGGGGCGAAGATCGTCATGGTCGAGGACTCCACCCAGCGCGACAAGCTGCTGCCGCTGCGGGACAAGATGTTCACGGTGACGCACCTGATCCAGATGACCGGCGAGCCGCCCGTCGGCCTGACGCCGCCGCCCGTGCAGGGGGCGGCGCCGCCCTCGCGCTTCGTCCAGTCGCTGGTGGAGGTGCGCGCGGCGGGGCGGCAGTGGGGCGTCGCCCATCCGGGTGAGCTGGACGCGCACGCCGAGACCGTCGGGCCCGAGTCGCTGTTCACGATCATCTACACCTCCGGCACCACCGGCATCCCCAAGGGCGTGGTGCTGACGCACGACCACCTGGTGTCGGGGGTGTGCAGCGCGATCCGCGCCATGCAGATCGAGGGCAACGACTCGCAGTACCTGTTCTTGCCGCTGGCGCACGTGCTGGGGCGGGAGCTCGAGTGGGCGACCATCCAGATCGGCTGCGAGACGGCCTTCTCGCGCGGCACCGCCATGATCAAGGAGGACCTGGTCGCGGTCCGGCCGACGTTCATGGCGGGCGTGCCGCGCATCTTCGAGAAGTTCTACGCGGGCGTGAAGACCGCGCTCGAGCAGGGGACGGGGCTCAAGGGCAAGATCGCGGCGTGGGCGCTGAAGGTGGGCGCGGCCCACTCGGCGGCGGTCCGCGCCGGCCAGCCGGGGGGCGGGTTCGCCTACGCGATCGCGAACAAGCTGGTGTTCTCGAAGCTGCGCGCGCGCCTCGGCCTCGATCGCGCGCGCTTCCTGATCTCGGGCGGCGCGCCGCTGGCCGCGGAGATCGGCGAGTTCTTCCTGGGCGCCGGCCTGGTGATCCTCGAGGGCTACGGCCTGACCGAGACGATGGCGGCGGCGTTCCTGAACCGGCAGAACGATTTTCGCTTCGGCACGGTCGGCCCGGCGCTGGACGTGGTCGAGTGCAAGATCGCCGACGACGGCGAGATCCTGATGCGCGGGCCGTCGGTGTTCCGCCAGTACTACAACAACCCGGCCGCGACCGCCGAGTCGGTCGAGCCCGACGGCTGGTTCCACTCGGGCGACATCGGCCAGCTCGAGGACGGCTTCCTGCGCATCACCGATCGCAAGAAGGACCTGATCGTGACCGCGGGCGGCAAGAAGGTCGCGCCGCAGGCGCTCGAGAACGGGCTGAAGGCGCGCTCGCCGCTGTTCAGCCAGGTCCTCGTCTACGGCGACAAGCGGCCCTACTGCGTGGCGCTGGTGACGCTGTCGGACGACGCGCGCAAGCAGTTCGGCGGCGCCGAGCTCGAGGTGCTGGCGGCATCGCCCGAGGTGAAGGCGGCGGTGCAGAAAGAGATCGACGGCCTGAACAAGACGCTGGCGTCGTTCGAGTCGATCAAGAAGTTCGCGATCCTCCCGGCCGACCTGACCGAGGCGTCCGGCGACCTGACGCCGAAGCTGTCGGTCAAGCGCAAGGTCGTCATCGACAAGTACCGCGCCGTCATCGAAGGCCTCTACGGCGACTGACGGCTACCAGGTGACGTGGTCGCGAATCCACGCGGGGTAGTCGAAGTCGCCGCCGCCGAGCGAAGGGTTGTCCGAGATCGCGGGGTAGTAGTCGAACGAGCTGCCCACGGAAGCGGGCTGATCGAACGCGAGGCTGGGTGGCGCAATCCGGCTCGTCCCCGGAAGCACCTGGTACGCGAGGCCGCTGGCCGTCCGGTAGACGCGCACCCAGGTGAAGCCGATGTCGATCTCGTCGAGCGGGCCGCTGCCCACGGCGCCCGGCGCGTCGGGATCGAACGCGACGTCGACCGCGAAGACCGGCGGGTCGTCGCGCGTCGACGACGCCACGCCCGAGATCGCCGCCAGCCGACGTAGCAGCACGCCGGTGGCCTCAGGGTTGCCGGCCGCGTAGATGCCCGTCACCGCCGAGAACAGGAAATCCCGGTGGTCGTCCGCGCTCGGGGCTCTGCCCGCGAACGTCGTCGCGACGGAGGCGCTGATGTGCCCGGACGGCGAGACCAGGAAGCAGCGGGCGCGCCAGCTCGGGCTGACGCTGCCGTCGTACCCGCTGTTCGTCACCTCGTTGAAGGCGCCTCCCGCCGCGAGGATGACCCGGACGCTGCTCGCCGCGTCGCGGGGGCTGGCGTCCGAGCTTTCGTTTTGACAGGCGGCAGGGTCGCCGTCCGACGTCGCGGCCTCGGGCAGGCCCGGGGAGGCGTCGCCGGCGCTCATGCCCAGGGACGCGCCGCGACCGCAGCCGATCATCGCTGCCATTCCGATCAGTGCCAGGGCCGGCGCACTCTGCGCTCCCCAAGCGCGTCTCTCACATGACGCAGGACCTGTTCGCCGCATGAACGCCTTTCTGATGCGAGAGTGCCTCTGCCTGTGCGCCAGGGGTCAGCTTTCTCCCTTCTTTGGGCGAGGTCTCTGGGCGCCTCCACCAGCAATCAAAGAGCCCGCCCCTTTGGTTGCCGTTTGCATATAAGCATATCCATGAATATGCTTATATGCGTGAGAACGACCATAGATATTCCGGATGCGCTGTTTGCGCGCGCCAAGCGGCTGGCGCAGGCGCGCCGGACGACCTTTCGCGATCTCGCCATTCAAGGGCTGGAAGCCGTGCTCGAGCAGGGCCGCCGGCAGCAGAAGCCGTTCCGGCTGCGTGACGCCTCGTTCGGCGAGGGTGGGCTGGCCGAGGGACTGGACGAGACCGACTGGGAGCGCATACGCGATCTCGCCTACGAAGGGCGGGGCGGGTGATCGCCTTCGACACGAACATTCTCGTCTACGCGCATCGGCGGGACTCGAGCTTCCACGGCCGCGCCGCCGCCTGCGTTCGGTCGTGGGCGGAAGGCCCGGCGGCCTGGGCGATCCCGTGGCCCTGCGTCCACGAGTTCCTCGCCATCGTCACGAACCGGCGGATCTTCAAATCGCCGACGCCGCTGCCGGACGCGCTCGCGCAGGTCGAAGCCTGGCGTCAGTCGCCGACGTTGCGCCTGCTCGCCGAGGACGACGGCTATTGGGCTGCCCTCGCCAAGCTGCTCGCCTCGAGTCGAGTGGTCGCGGCCAAGGTCCACGACGCGCGGATCGCGGCGCTCGCGATCCATCATGGCATCCGCGAGCTCTTCTCCGCCGATCGCGACTTCTCGCGGATGGCCCCGCTCGTCGTCAGGAATCCGCTCTAGATCGTCAGGGCTTGAACGCCCGCAGCGACACCACCAGCCCGTCGATCACGTCGCGCAGCTGGTCGAAGGCGGGCTGGGTGACGGTGAAGGCATCCTCGTTCATGTAGAGATCGCGGCGCAGCTCCACTTGGATGGCGTGGATGCGATCCGCCGGGCGGCCGTGGTGCGCGGTGATGAAGCCGCCCTTGTAGGGATCGTTCGCGGCGACGGTCAGGCCCTTCGCCTTGAAGTGATCGATCACGTGCGCGGTCAGCGCCGGCGCGCAGCTGGTGCCGTCGCGATCCCCGGGCACGACCTGCGCCCGCGCCCGCCCGGGATCCTTGTGCCCCTGGCGGCCGCGCGACGGCATCGAGTGCCCGTCGAGCAGGATGGCGTAGCCGAAGCGCTCGCGCGCCCGCGCCAGGGCGCGCGTGATCGCGTCGTGGTAGGCGGCGTGGATGGCGGTGCGCTCGCGCCATTCGTCGAGCGCGAGCGGCCGCGCCAGCGCCGGCACGCCCGTGGTGGTGATCGCCCAGATGAAGCCGCGGCCGTCGGTGTTGCGCGGGGCGGGGTGCTCGGGGACGGCGCCGTGGCTGACGTCGTCGGGATCGCGGTTCATGTCGCAGACGAAGCGCGACGTCTGGGCGGCCACGAACACCTCGGGCCCCTCCGCGTCGCCGATGCGATACAGCCGGTCGACGAACAGATCGGCGTCGCAGCGGACGTCCAGCTCGGGGTTCAAGGTCCGCTCGAAACCGGCGGTGCGCAGGCCGGCGTGCGGCACGCTGACCACCAGCGGCGACGACGGGTCGGCGACGGTGCGCGTGGCGATCGCGCTCTCAATCAGGTCGAACATGGCAGCTCCTCAGAACGTCATCCTGTAACCGATGTCCCCGATCAGACCGGCGCTGTTGCCGTTGATCTCGTCCCCTTGAGAAGTCCGCCCGAGCTGGCACCACAGATAGCGTAGCCCGATTACGAGCCGCCCGGGCTTGAGAGTGAGCGCGACGTCCCCGCCGGCCGCCAGCACCGGCGCGTAGGCGCTCCCGGTCACGTCGAACCCCTTGTCGGCCAGCGGCCCCGTCAGGCGGGTGCGCGCCAGCATCGCGCCGGCCCCCAGCTCGCCGGACAGGTCGACGCGCACCGCCACCGGCAGGCGCGCGCGCGCCAGGGCCAGCACCGGCGCCTGATCGACCTCGAGCCGGTTGGTGCCGAGCCGCTCCGCGCCGCCGCCGCTCAGCTCCGCGCTCAGATAGCCGACGGTCGCGCCGACGGCCAGCGGAATGCCCCGGATGGCGAGCGGCCGCAGCGCCTCGAGGAACGCCGCCGGACCGGCGGCATGACCGAAGTTGTAGAAGACCCCGACGCGCGCCGCGGCGACCAGCAGCACGGGCGGCGGGGTGACGTCGACCGTCGCGTTCGCGCGCAGCGCTTCGGAGGCCATCACCGCCACCACCTGCTGCTGCCGCTCGCGGGTGCGATCCGGCACGTACTCGGCGATGTACTCGCCGTCGCGCGGCATCCGCACGTGCCGCACGCGTCCGTCGGGCGTGTCCCAGCTCAGCCCCGGAACGGCCGTCGGCGTTCCGTTCTTGTCGACGGCCTGGACGCGCAGCTCCGTGCTGCCGTGCCCGTCCGCGACGAGGCGCGCGTCGCGGACGGCGAGGGTGAGGCGCGCGGGAGAGCCGCCGGTGACGTGGATCGTCTCGGTGGCGCGGAGGCCGCCCAGGCGGGCGTCGAGGGTGATCCCCTCGCGGCCGTCGAAGCGCGCGGGCGCATCGACCGTCAGCGCCGCGAGGCCGCCCGGGCCGGTCGCCAGGGGCCGCGCCTGCCCGTCGACGGTGAGGCCGACGCCCGTCGCGGAGGTCGGGTTGCCGAACGCGTCGAGCGCCGAGATCGCGACGCGCGCCTGCTCGCCGCTGCCGACCACGAGCTTGCGCGTGCTGGGCGAGATCACCAGCTGCGCGGGCCCGCCCACACGCAGCGCGACGGCCGTATCGGCGCGGCTGGGAGGCGTGCCGGCGGCCATCGCGGTCAGCGCCACCGCGCCGCTGCCGAGGCGGCGCGGCGCCTCGAACAGGAACCGCGCCTCGCCGAGCGGGCCGGGACCGAGCGGGTGGAGCAGGCCGGCCGAGGCGCTCAGCGCGAGGCGGGTCGGGTGGACGGGCGCGCCGTCGGGCTCGACCGCGAGCAGGACGATCTCCGAGAAGCTGCCGACGTCCATGGTCGGCGGCGCCAGCACCAGCACGCGCGCGAAGGCGGCCGGCTGCAGGTCGACCTCGGTCTCGCGCGCCGCGCCGCTGTGATCGACGGCGCGCGCGACGCCGGCCCGGACTCCGGGCGGCACCACGATCGGGATCTCGACGCGCCCGCGCGCGTCGGCGGCGACCGGCCCGAAGCTGCGCTCCCCGATCCGCATCGTGACCGACGCGCCGGCGCTGGTGTGGAAGGGGACGACCGTGGACCCCTCCAGCGTGATGCGGGCGGCGACGTGCATGCGGCGCGCGCCGCTCGCCAGCTCCACCGTCAGCAGCGCGACCTGCGGGTAGCGCTCGGGGGGCGGCGTGTAGCGCGCGCTGAAGTGGCCGGCCGCCCCGGCCGCGCGCGGCAGCTCCAGCGTGCCGACGCTGGCCAGCGCGCGCACCGGCAGGAACGACGCCGCGTCGGCGCCGCGGATGTCCAGCTCGACCGCGACGTCGCCGTCGCTGCCGAGCAGCAACCGCGGGCGCGCGGGCGTCAGCGTGACGGTCGTCGGCCCGGCCGCCGCCGGTTCCGGCACCGCGTCAGGCGCCGGCGCGGCGGCAGGGGCCGGCGGCGCGGGCGGCGCCGTCCGGGCGGGCGGCGGCCAGGCGGCCAGCGTCGGCAGCGGTGTCGACAGGCTCGACACCGTCGAGACGGACAGCGCCAACACGCCGATCGCGTCGAACGTGGCTACAGCTCCTGGGAGACGGGCAACGTCAGGCGGAAGACCGTGCCGGCGGGTTCGCTCCAGGTGCCGGGATCATCGAGCAGCTCGAGCTCGCCCCCCGACGTCCGCGCGATCTCCCGGCTGACCGCCAGGCCGAGACCGGTCCCCTGCTCCTCGCCCTTGGTGGTGAAGAACGACTCGAACAGGCGGTGGCGCACCGTCTTGGCCACGCCCGATCCGTTGTCGGCGATCTCGACGATCGCGAAGCGGGGATTCTCGGCGAGCACGCGGGCGCGCACCTGCACGACCGGGTGGGCGACGCCCGCCACCGCGTCGAGGGCGTTCGCCAGCAGGTTGATCAAGATCTGCTCCAGCCCGTGCGGGGAGATCACCAGCGGCGGCAGGTCGGGCGCGATCTGCGTGCGCAGCGTCGCCCCCGCCTTGCGCAGGCGGAAGTCCAGCAACGAGGTGACGCGCACGAGCACGGCGCCGATCTCGGCGCGGCGGGCGGCGTCGTGAGAGGCCGGCACCGACAGCAGGCGCAGGTTGGACACCAGGGAGGTCAGGCGCTCCGACTGCTCCACGATGTGGCGCGCGAAGTCGAGGACCTCGTCCAGCTCGACGCGATCCTTCTCGAGCAGCAGCTGGGCGAGCCCCTTGATCGCGAACAGCGGCTGGCGCAGCTCGTGGATCTGCTGGGCGGCGAAGCGGCCGAACTCGGCCAGCCGGCCGGCCGCGGCGAGCAGGTCGCGCAGGCGCGCGACCGCCTCGGCGGACTCGGCGTCGCCGGCGGGCGAGGGGGAGGGCGCGCCCGTGGCTTTCGCGTCGCCGCTCACTTGTCGGCCTGCTTCTTCCACAGGTCCGTCGCCTCGGGGGTGAGCGCCGGTGGCGGGGGCGGGCGGCGCGTCAGCGTCGTCGTCGCCTGCCTGGTGTGGCCGACCAGATCCTCCGCCTCGACCTCGATGGGCGTCTTGCCGACCCCCGCCGGGACCGTGATCGAGAATTGTCCGTCGCTGCCGACGGCGGCCGTCTCGAGGCCGCTCGGGGCGCGGACGGTCACCACAGACGACGGCGTGGCGCGGCCCTTGATCTCGGCGTGGTCGCCCTTGCGATCGAGCGTTGGCCAGGCGACGTTCAGGAACACCTCCTCCGAGATGTGCTCCGGATCGTCGGGAGGTCCGCCGGACTGGCTGGCCGAGGCGGTGCCGGCGGGGAGGGAGACGGTCTTGCCCGCGGCGGCGAAGCGCGTGGTGCCCGCGATGGTGGCGACCGAGACGCGTCCGTGCTCGTCGGCCAGCACGACGAAGCGCGCCGGGCCCTCGCTGGTGGTCTGGGTGTCGCGTGCCTTGATCGAGAGCGTGCCGGCGTGGTCGACGCGGGCGAGCACCTTGCCGCGCCGGAGATCGACGGTGGCGCCGGCCGGCCGGGCTGGCTGCCCGGACCCGGGGGCTGCCGCCGAGGAGCCGGGCTCGGGGCCGCCCGCGTCCCAGGAATCCAGGCGGATCTCGACGCCGGCGCGCAGCTCGATCTCGGTGCCGGCGCCCAGCCGCAGCACCGCGCCCGACGCCGCCGAGGTCCGGACCACGTCCGAGCGCGTGAGGCGGTCACCCTTGCCGATCACGGACCAGGTCCCGCCCCGCTGCGCCTCCACCCGACCGGCCGCGGACATCACCTCGAACACGTGCTCGTCTCCGCCCGCGGGGGGCGGGGGGGCGGCCGGCGCCGCGACGGGGCCGCGGTGGTCGGCCAGGCTGCTCGTCTCGGGCGATTCGAACAACCGGCGCGACACGCGGGTGGCGACCACCACGATCCCGATCGCGAGCGCCGCGACGATGATGGCCCGGATGGGGAAGCGCCGCGCTGTCATGTGCGGTGAGCCCGACCCGCGTCGGCGGGGAAGGTTAGCGTGAACTTGCTGCCCGCGCCGGCCGTGCTCTCCACGGCGATCGTGCCGCCGTTGTCCTCGACGATGCGGTGGACGAACGACAGCCCCAGCCCGGAGCCGGCGCGGTCGCTGGTCTTGGTGGTGAAGAAGGGATCGAAGATGCGCGGCAGGATCTCGGCGTTGATGCCGGCTCCGGTGTCGGCGATGACCACCCGCACCAGCTTGTTCTCGATCACCTTGATCTCCAGCGTCAACTTGCCGCCGCGCTGCGCGACCATCGCGGAGCGCGCGTTCTGGATCAGCTGGATGAACGCCTCCTCGAGCTGCGTCGCGCTCGCGCGCACGGGCGGCGTCGGCTCGTACCGGCGCACGACCTCGATGCCCGCGCCCGCCAGCTCGCTCGGGCCGCACAGCTCGACCGCGTCGTCGAGCACGCGGGCGAGCTCGACCTGCGTGGTGTCGGTTCCCACCTGGCGCTGCGACAGGCGCAGCATGTTCTGCACGATCTTGCGGATGCGCAGCGCCTCCCGCTCCAGGTCCTGCAGCAGCGGGATGGCGGGGTGCCCGGCGGGAAGATCCGCCAGCAGCAGCTGCACGATCCCGAGCGCGCCCGTGAGCGGATTGTTGATCTCGTGCGCGACGCCGGCGCCGAGCTCGCCCAGCGCCGACAGCGACCGCGACCGCAGCAGCATGTCCTGCGCCTGCCGCAGCTCGCCGGTCTTGTCCTCGACCCGCTTCTCCAGGGTCTGGTTCCAGGCCATGATCTCGTTGGTCTGCTGGGTGATCTTCTTGCGGGCGGCGTCCAGCGCGCTGGCCATCTGGTTGAACGAGTTGGCCAGGTTCGAGAGCTCGTCGGCGCCGTCCTGCGCGATGCGCGTCTCCAGGTTGCCGGCCGCGATCTGCTTCGAGCCGGCGGCCAGGGCCGCCACCCGATCGGAGAGGCGGCGCGCGAAGTACCAGGCCGCCAGCGAACCGACGACGATCGACACCAGCATCCAGAACAGCGTCGCCCACCGGATCAGCGCGACGGGCCGCAGCGCATCGGTCATCGTCTTGTCGACCACCGCGCCCAGGCCCCAGGGCGCGACGGGGGCGAAGGCTCCGATCAGGTGGCGGCCGCCGTTGAAGTACTCGGTGACGACCTCGCCCGACGGAAGCTCGCCCTCGCGCGCGCCCGGGACGCGCTGCGGCTCCAGCTTGTCGACGCGCGGGATCGATCCCGCCGCGAACAGCCGCCCGCGTCCGTCCAGCAGCTTGACGTCGATGTCGGGCGTCGACAGCGACGCGACGTAGTTGGCGAGGCGCTTGAGCGACACCTCGGCGGCCAGGATGCGCTTGCCGCCGCCGTAGCTCGGATCGAACGCGACCGCCAGCACCACGTGCGGCAGGCGCAGCGGCCCGCCCAGGAAGATCGGGCCGATCCCCTGGCCCGCCGACAGCGCGGCGCCGAGCGGGGCCATCAGGCCGACGCCCTCGACGTCGGTGGGGCGCATCGGTTCGTGGTTCTTCAGCGAGTCGTAGCGGCCCGGATCTTCCAGCGACGCCGGCTTGCCGATCAGCGCGCCGTGCTCGTCGAACATCGCCACCGCGCAGAAGTCGTCGTTCTGGTGATAGACCAGCCACAGCACCTGGTTCAGCGCCTGCGGCGAGGGCGGCTCGTTCTGCGCCGAACGCGTCAGATCGAGGATGCGCGCGTCGACGCGCAACATCGACAGCATGTTCTCGATGTGGCTGCCGGCGTAGCCGGCGACCTGCTTGGCCACCGTCAGCTCGTTCTGCTCCAGCGCGCCGCGGAGCGCGCCTTGTCCGATGCGCAGCGACCAGTACCCGGCCAGCGCGACAGGCAGCGCCGACACGGCGAGCGCGAGGAGGGTCAGCTTGGTCCGCAGCCTCACGGTGTGCCGCCGCCCTCCATCGCGCCAGGGCCGGCCCCGCCGTCGGGCGCGTCGGCCGGCACCGGGTCGTACGTGAAGTCGATCGTGCCGTCGATGTCGATCACGGTGCCCGGGCCGCCGATCGGATCGTACGCGGTGACGGCCACCGATCCGGGCGCGGATCCGGCCGGCACCATCCCCTCGATGCGGTTGGGGCTGGTCACCTGCGCGCCGACCAGCGGCATGCCGTCGATCAGGACGGTGGTGCCGCCGTCGCGGAAGTGGTTGCCGACCACGGTGACCTGCGTGCCGCCCGAGACCGGCCCGTGGTTCGGGCTGATCATCTTGACGATGGGCGCGGGCACGAAGTCGAAGTACATCTGCATGGTCGTGGCGTTTCCGGTGGCGACGGTCAGGATCGCGAAGCCGGCGTCGTGGGCGGGCAGGACTGCCGTGATCTCCGTCGAGCTGACCACCGTCACCATGTCCCGCACCGGATCCAGCGGGACGCCGTCGACCAGCAGCTGGCTGCCGTCGGAGGTGTCGTCCGGCACGGCGAAGTCGCTCCCGCGCACGTCCACCCGCGTGCCGCCCGCCGCCGGACCGACCATGGGCATCAGGCTGGCCAGCGTCGGCTGCGGCGCGAGCCGGAAGCTCGCGTGGAGGGCGGCGGTCATGCCGACGCTGTCGGTCGCATGGGCGTCGACGAGCACCATGTCCTGGTCGCCGGCCGGCGTCGGCGCCAGGAAGACGATCGAGCAGGTGGTGCTGTGCGACCCTGCCGGAACCGTGCAGGTCTGGGTCGTCATCGTGCCGGCGGCCGTCACGGTCGCGTCGAACGAGGCGAGAAACCCGGCGCCGTCGTCCGCCCGCAGGATGATCGGCGCGGTCGCCTGCGCGCCGAAGACCGCCCTCGTCGACGGCGCCACGACGCTGAGGACGGGCGCCTGGTCATCGGGGCCGAGCGACTGGAACGCCCCGCCCAGCTCGTTGTGCTGGCCGCGCGGGTCGAGGACGTCGAGGTTGTAGAGGCCGGCCGGGATGCCGGCCGGCAGCGTCGCCTGCAGCGCGCTCGGCGACAGCCAGGTCACCGGATCGATCGAGATCGGCGGCGAGCCCGCGATGGCGCTGCCCGGGACCGGGGTGAGCCGGGCCGAGAAGGCGGCCACCTCGATCGTCGAGGTGGAGCTCATGGTGTCGAAGGTGTAGGCCGGCCGGAACGGACCGCCCTCGATCACCAGCGCGGCCGGGCTGTCGTTGAACGCCATCGGTGGGGAGACGGCGATCAGCGCGGCGGGCTGCTCGCTGCTGGCGCCGCATCCCCAGACGGCGACCGCCAGCGACCCTGTCGCCGCGGCGCGACTCCTGGCGGTCATCGGGGCGATTCTAATCGAAGAAGGCTTCTGTACGAATCTGAGTCTTGCGATTCACGCCGCGGGAAATCAGCTCACGTTTCAGCTCCGTGATCATCGCGCCGTTGCCGACCAGGTAGAACGTCGGCGCCGTCAGGTGGGGCAGCCGGTCGAGCAGGGCGGGGGTGATGCGCCCCTGGCCGCCCGCCCAGTCCGTTTCGGGGGCGGTCAGGTGGATGCGCAGCTCGGCGTCCGCGGCGGCGGCCAGCCCGTCGATCTCGGCGCGCGAGAAGATGTCGGCCTGATGCCGCAGGCCCCAGTACACGACGACCCGCGGGCCGGTCGAGGTTGTCCCGGCCCGCCTCGCCTTCGCCAGCTCGCCCAGCATCGGCATGACCGCCGCGATCCCGGTGCCCGTCGCCGCGAACACGACGTCGCCGGAGTGCGCCTGATCCAGGACGAAGAACCCGTGCGGCCCGGTCAGGTTGATCGTCGCCCCGAGCGGCAGCGCCATCAGGTAGTCGGACGCCTTGCCTTCGGGGATCACCCTGATGATGAAGCGCAGCACGTCGCCGGCGTCGCTCTGGGAGGCGATCGAGTAGCTGCGGCGCGGGATGGCGCCCGCCCCCTCCTCGGGAGAGGACGGCAGCGCCAGCGACACGAACTGGCCGGCGCGGAACGCGAGGCGCGCGGGCGATCGCATCGCGAACGCCAGCTCGGCGATGCCGGGCGCGATGATGCCGCGCGCCTGCAGCTCGGCGGTCAGCGGTCCGGCCATGGCCCGAGCATATCTTCTCGGGACCCTCAAAGGGCCCCGAACCCCGCGATGGTGCGCGGCGAGCAAGCTCGCCGGCTCCCCGCGCGATCCCGGGCTGCCCGCCGAGGCGGCACATCTGCTAGGGTGCGGGCCATGCCGAGCCTGCGCAGTCATGCCTTCCTGTTCGTCGCCGCCGTGACCGCCTCGATGGTCGCGTGCTCGAAGAAGGACGACAGCGGAGCCCCTTCGTCGGTCCCGCCGCTGCCGCCCGGGGCAGCCGCGCCGGCCGTGGCGCCGCCGCCGCCCGCGCCGTCGCCGCCGCCGCCGCTGCCGCCGCCCCCTCCGCCGGCGGCGCCCGAAGCGGCCGCCCCGGCGGGGCCGGGAGGGACCATCACCGGCAAGATCGAGCTGCCGGCCGCGCTCGCCAAGAAGAAGCCGGACGGGACCCTGTTTCTGGTGGCTCGCCGCATCTCCGACAACCCGAGCGCGCGCGGCACGCTGATCGCGGTGAAGAAGCTGCCCGCCACCTCGTTCCCGCTGCCGTTCACGCTCAGCGCGGCCGACATGCCGTTCCAGAACGGGGCCTTCGACGGCGACCTGACGCTGACCGCGCGCATAGATCAGGACGGCGACCCGCTCAGCCATCAGAAGGGCGACCTGCTGGGCGCGCTGCCCAAGGTGCGCGTCGGTTCGAAGAACGTGCGCCTCAGCCTCGACCAGGTCCAGAAGGAGGACGAGTCGCTGGCGGGCGCACCGATGGGGGGCGGCCGGCCGCCGATGATGCCGCCCGGCCACCCGAGCACGGGCGCGCCCGGCGGGCTGCCGCCCGGTCATCCGTAGGCGCCGCCGTCTCCCGGGCGCCGGGTCGCGGCCGCGCGAAACGCGACTTGTGATACGTTCCGCGGCCATGGATTACAAGAAGCTCCGCGACATGGTCAGCCACCGCGTGACGTTCGAATACGATTCCGGATCGCGGGTGGTCGGCTACGTCGCTTCGTGCCTGCCGCCGAGCGGCGCCGTCCAGATGCTGGTGTTGTCGAAGGTCCAGGTGTTCGACGGATCGAAGAACGTGATCGCCCGCTACGACGAGCTGCCGCTCGTGCCGAACAACCTGGTCGGCTTCCGCATCACCGAAGGTCCGCTCTAGCCGACATGCGAAGACGGCTTGGGCTGCTGCCGCTGGTCGTTGCAGCCTGCGCCGGTCCGAATCACCAGATCGTCGAGGATCGATTCGATCTGGCCGAGACCTCGGGCGCCCCGGAGGTGAACGAGGTCGCCGACGTGGGCGGCGGCGACGTCGCGCTGTCGGGGAACCTGGCGATGCAGTCGTCGGACGGCGTCGCCGTCATCGGCGAGACGCTCTGGATCCGCGGGCGTTCGTTCGGGCGCCAGCCGGCCGTGCTGGTGGGCGGCCGCCCCGCCGCGGTGCTGGGGCGGACGCGCGACGGCGGCATCGTCGTGCGCGTGCCGCCCGCGACGCCTTCGGGCGCGCAGGCGGTGGTGGTGAGCAACGAGGTCGGGCGCGGCGAACGCTCGATCGCGATCCGCCGCTACGCCGCGGTGCTGGCCCCGGGCGGCGGCGAGGTCGCATGGACCGAGCTCGGCCTCGACGGGCCGATCGCGGCGGGGACCACCGCCGCGCGCGGCGCCCGCTGGCTGGCGTTTTCATCCGACGGGCGCGCTGCGTATCTGGCCGAGGCCGCGCGCGCCGTCGTCAACGTCGTGGAGATGCCGGCCCCGGGCGGGCCGAAGCCGATCTATCGACTGGATCTCGGGGACGGCCCGGTCGTCGCGCTGGCCGCGGCCGGCCGCGCGCCCGTGCTGGCCGTCGTCCGCGATCGCGACGTGCTGCTGCTGGACACGTCGTCGCCGCTGCGCCCCGCGCGCAGCGCCCCGCGCGCGCTCCCGGCCGAGATCCAGCGCGCCCACATCGTGGCGGCCGACCTGTCGCCCGACGGCAAGCTGCTGGCGATCGCGACCGCCGAGGGCAATCGCGTCGCGCTCGTCGATCTCGTCCCGCGCGGGCGCGCGGCGCTGGCCGGCGCGCTGGCCGTTCTGCCCGAGGTCCGAGAGAGCGTGCTGGTCGACGTCGCGTTCTCGCCGGCGGGCGACACGCTGTGGGTGCTGTCGGGCGACACCGCGCGCAGCCGGGCCAGCGGGCCGCAGCCGGCGGAGCTGCGCGCCGTCCGGCTGGGCGCCAGCCCCGAGAGCCTGGCCCACCCGGAGGTGGCGCGCGTCGTCTCCGTCGGCGCCGCGCGCGA
The DNA here is from genome assembly GCA_036557265.1 of Polyangia bacterium. Taxonomy (GTDB): domain Bacteria; phylum Myxococcota_A; class Polyangia; order Fen-1088; family Fen-1088; genus JADGRB01. The sequence goes on along the minus strand of DATBHU010000342.1, from coordinate 2,868 downwards.
TCCTGCGCGCATCAGCGTCGGGCGCGCGCTGCCGCTGGTGAGCGGCGCGGCGATCCGCCTGCCGCCCGAGCGCGCCACCGTGTTCTTCGCGGCCGCCAGCAAGGGCGCGGAGGCGCCGGCGGGCGGCGCGCCCGCGGCGGCGATTCCGAATGAAGCCGCGGTGTTTCGCGTGGGCGCCGAGGACGCCGCCTCCGTCGCGATCGCCGCGGTCGGCCGCCTGGGCACGCCCGATCTGTCGTTCGACGGTCGCTGGCTGCTGGCGCCCGTCGCCGCGTCGGACGGTTCGATCCGGGTGCTGTCGGCGGCGGTCGACGGCCGACCCGCTCCGTCGCCCGCGCCGCTCGACGTGGTGCGGGCCGGGCCGGGCGAGGCGCCGCCTGCGAGCCGACCGCTGCCGCAGCTGCGGATCCAGCCGTGAGGCGGATCCGGGCCGTCGTCCGCGGGGACGTCCAGGGGGTCGGCTTCCGCGCCGCCACGGCGCAGGAGGCGCGGCGCGCGAAGATCGCCGGCTGGGTGCGCAACCTGCGCGACGGCAGCGTCGAGGTCGAGGCCGAGGGGACGGTCGAGGCCATCGACGCCCTGATCAAATGGCTCCGGCGCGGGCCTTCATTGGCCAGGGTGACCGGGGTCGAGATCGACGATTCGCTGCCGCCGGCCGGCCTGGAAGGATTTACTATTCGCCCATGAGCGCTGACGAGAATGCATCGGGGACCATCAAGTCGGTATCGCGTGAGGCTCGTCTGTTTCCACCGCCCGCGGACTTCGCCGCGCGCGCGCTGATCAAGGACGCCGCCGCCTACGAGAAGCTCTACCGCCGATCGATCGACGATCCGGAGGGGTTCTGGGCGGAGACGGCGCGCGCCGAGCTGACCTGGATCAAGGACTTCAAGAAGGTCCTCGACTGGAAGCTGCCGTATTCGAAGTGGTTCGAGGACGGGCAGATCAACCTGTCGGCGAACTGCCTGGATCGCCACCTGGCCACGCGCGGCGACAAGGTCGCGCTCGACTGGGAGGGCGAGCCGGGCGACGCGCGCAAGCTGACCTACCGCGAGCTGCACGCCGAGGTGTGCAAGTTCGCCAACGCCATGAAGGCGCTCGGCATCGTGGCGGGGGATCGCGTCGCCATCTACATGCCGATGATCCCGGAGGCGGCGGTGGCGATGCTGGCGTGCACGCGCATCGGCGCCACGCACACCGTGGTGTTCGGCGGCTTCTCGGCCGAGGCGCTGCGCGACCGCATCAACGACTGCGGCGCCAAGATGTGCATCACGGCGGACGGCGGCTGGCGGCGCGGCAAGTCGGTGCCGCTGAAGGCCAACGTCGACGCGGCGCTGGCCCAGACGCCGTCCGTGAAGTCGTGCGTGGTCGCGAAGCGCACCGGCGACGCGATCAACATGCAGGCCGGCCGCGACGTCTGGTGGAGCGACGTCATGGCGAAGGCGTCGGCCGACTGCCCGCCCGCCAGCCTGTCCGCGGAGCACCCGCTGTTCATCCTCTACACGTCGGGGACGACGGGGAAGCCGAAGGGGATCGTTCACACGACCGCGGGCTACCTGCTGGGCGCGCACCTGACGACGAAGTACGTGTTCGACCTGCACGACGACGACATCTTCTGGTGCACGGCCGACATCGGCTGGGTGACCGGACACAGCTACGTCGTCTACGGCCCGCTGTCGAACGGCGCCACCAGCGTGATGTACGAGGGCGCGCCCGATCATCCGGCCAAGGACCGCTTCTGGTCGATCGTCGAGCAGCGCAAGGTGTCGATCTTCTACACGGCGCCGACCGCGATCCGCGCCTTCGTGCGCTGGGGCGACGAGTTTCCGAAGAAGCACGACATGTCGTCGCTGCGGCTGCTGGGCAGCGTGGGCGAGCCGATCAACCCCGAGGCGTGGATGTGGTACCACGAGGTGATCGGCGGGCGGCGCTGCCCGATCGTCGACACCTGGTGGCAGACCGAGACGGGCGCGATCATGATGACGCCGCTGCCCGGGATCACGGCGGCCAAGCCGGGGAGCTGCGCGCGGCCGTTCTTCGGCGTGGATCCGCAGGTGGTCAAGAAGGACGGGACGCCGTGCGCGCCCAACGAGGGCGGCTTCCTGGTGATCAAGAGGCCGTGGCCGTCGATGCTGCGCGGGATCCACGGCGATCCCGAGCGCTACGAGAAGCAGTACTGGTCCGAGATCAAGGGCGTCTACTTCACGGGCGACGGCTCGCGCCAGGACCAGGACGGCTACTTCTGGGTGATGGGGCGCGTGGACGACGTGCTGAACGTGGCGGGCCATCGGCTGGGAACGGCCGAGATCGAGAGCGCGCTGGTGTCGCACCCCGGCGTCGCCGAGGCGGCGGTCGTCGGCCCGCCCCACGAGCTGAAGGGGCAGGCGATCTTCGCGTTCGTGACGCCCAAGGTGGGCACGGCGCCGACGCCGGAGCTGAAGAAGGCGCTGTCCGAGCACGTGGTGAAGGAGATCGGCGCGCTCGCGCGCCCCGACGAGATCCGCTTCACCGACGCGCTGCCGAAGACGCGGTCGGGAAAGATCATGCGGCGGCTGCTGCGCGAGATCGCGACCAGCGGCGCCGTGCGCGGCGACGTCACGACGCTGGAGGACATGGGCGTCATCAACCGGCTCGCCGCGGCCCGCGACGACGAGGAGTGAGGGCGCTGCGGCGCGCGACGGGGCTCGCGTTCGCCGGCGCGCTCGCGGTGTTCGTCGGCGTGTGGCCAGACGCGCATGGCGCGGGCGCTGGTGCGTCCGCGCCGCGGGCGGCGGCGAGGCGGTTGATGACGCCCATGTCCTCGAGCGTCGTGACGTCGCCGCGCACGGCGCCGCTGGTCGCGATCTCGCGCAGCAGCCGCCGCATGATCTT
>DATBHU010000341.1:0-4492 GCA_036557265.1 Polyangia bacterium | reverse complement strand
CGCAGCACGAAGAGCTACATCGACGAGGGCGCCTGGGCGACGCTGCAGGCGAAGATCAAGACCGGCGACTACCTGTTCGTCGAGTTCGCGCACAACGACGAGAAGACGGACGATCCGACGCGCTACACGGATCCCGCCACGACCTACCGCGACAACCTGCGCACGTTCATCAGCGGCGCCCGCGCGCGCGGCGGCTTCCCGGTGCTGCTCACGTCGATCTGCCGGCGCCAGTTCAGCGGCAGCACCGTCACCGGCACGCACGGCGCCTACACGACCGCGATGTTCGCGGTCGGGCAGGAGACCAGCACGCCCGTGATCGACATGGAGACGCTGACCAAGAACTGGTTGATGGCGCTCGGCCCCACCAGCTCGGTGCCGATGTTCGCGACCGGCGACAACACGCACCTGTCGATGCAGGGCGCGGTCGAGGTCGCCAAGCTGGCGGTCACGGGGATCCGCGCCGCCGGTCTGCCGATCGCGTCGCGCGCGCTGCCCTGAGCGCGCGCCGCGATCGGTAACGCTCGCTACTTCGTGAACAGCGTCAGGTCGACCGAGTCGCCCATCTTCTGATAGCCCGCCGGACCCGGGTGCAGGCCGTCCTGCTGCGACCAGGCGGCGTACGTCGCCTGGATCTTGGGCGGATTCCCGCCGTCGGTGATGGCGGCGTCGAAGTCGATGTAGCCGTCGAACGCCCCGCTCTTGATGAACGTGTTGACCTGCTGGCGAACCTGCTCGTGCGCCGCCGTGTAATAGCTGTTGGCGCCGAACGGCGTGATGGTCGCGCCGAAGATCAGAATCCCCTTGTTGTGCGCCATGGTGATCATCGAGTTGTAGACCGTCTGCAGCGACGCGAACGACGCGCCGCCGCCGATGTCGTTGACGCCGTCGAACACGATCGCGTACTTCACGCCGCTCTGGTTGAGCACGTCGCGCATGAAGCGCGCCTGGGCCGCCGTGCCGCTGGTCCCGACCAGGTTGGTCGCGCCGATGCCCTGGTTCATCGTCGCCACGAGCGCGGTCGCCGCGTTCCCCTGAATCCGCGCCGCCATGATGTCGGTCCAGCGGTTGTTGTGGTTGTCGTCGGTGCCCCGGCCGTCGGTGATGGAGTCGCCGATCGCGACCACGCCCTTGGCCGCAGCGTCCGCCATCACGTCGATGCCCGAGATGTAGTACCAGTGCGCGAACTGCATCGCGCCCGTCATGCTGGCCGCGGTGACGTTGGTGCTGCCGGTCTGCAGGTACGACGTGGTCCGCGAGCCCGAGTGACCGACGACGTTACTCGGCACAGTGCCGAACGCGGTCGTGATGGTGATGTTGCCCTGGTTCGGGACGGTGAAGGCGATCGCGTCGGACCAGACCTCCTGGCCCTGGGCGATCGTCACCGAGGCGGAGCCCGAGAAGGCCAGCGCCTTGTCGGTGCTGGTGTCGATGGTGCTGTCCACCGCCGGCGTGGCTTTGCAGAGCGCGATGTGCGCCGACGTGATGGTGACCGATCCGTTGCCGCCCAGGTTGGAGAACTGCACGCGGATCGTGCTGCCACCCAGCGACACGTGCGCCACCTGGCGAAGCACGGCGTTCGACATCGACGCGGGCGGCTGGTTGCCCGAGTCGTAGTAGGGCGACGCGGTCCAGGTGCCGACCCAGTGGGTCGTGCCCGTTCCGCCGGCGCCGCCGCTGCCCGTCGCGCCGCCGGAACCGCCCGTGCCGGCCGACGAGCCGCCGCGTCCGCCGGCGCCGGCGCTGCTGCCGCCCGCGCCGGTCGTGCCGCCGCGCCCGCCCGTGCCGGTCGCGCCGCCGGTGCCGCCCGTTGCGCCGGTACCTCCGGTGCCGCCCCGGCCCGCGGCGCTTCCGCCGGTGCCGCTGCCGCCCGTGCCCGCGGCGCTGCCGCCGGTGCCCGCGGCGCTGCCGCCGGTGCCCACCGCGCTGCCGCCTGTCGATCCGCCGCTGCCGCCGCTGCCGCCGCTGCCCGCCGCGCTGCCGCCGCTGCCGGTGGTCCCGCCGTTGCCGGCGCTACCGCTGGCGCTGCCGCCGGTCCCGTTCCCGCCGCTGCCCTGCGGGTTGGTGCCGCCGGCGCCTGGCGTTCCGCCGCCGCCGCCGCCGCAGCCGAGCAGCCCGTAGCAGGTGGCCCCGATCAACAACAGAAGCTTGCCTGGATTCGACATCGCGCGACACTCACACGTTGGTTGTTTCGGCGTCTTTGCATCGGTGGCGCCGTTTTATCATTTCTGGCGCCGTCTCGATTCCCGCGCCGCGGGGATCGGATCATCCGTGATCACCATCAGAACGACTTCTGGAATTTCCCCGCCGCGTTCAGCAGGCCGAGCAGGTAGACCGACTCCTGGTAGTAGCGGTAGGTGCCCGACTGCTGCTGGATCAGCCACAGGTTGTTGGCGAACATCGTCCGGTTCGACGTCGTCGACACCATGCTGCCCGCCGCCAGCGTCGCGGTCAGCGCCGTCGAGCCGCCGCCCGACGCGTTGCTGCCGTTGACGGCGAACAGGCACTGGCTGACGTTGCCGGTGGTCAGGTACGAGTTGAAGAAGGTCTGCATCTTCTCGATCTGCGTCTTCTCGCGGCTGTCGGCGGCTCCCCACACGTAGTCGACCGCCATGTTCATCACCACCCGCCAGGCGTCGTAGCCGAAGGTGTCGTGGCCGTCGCCGGCGGCCGCCGTCGTCGGCGCGCCCGCGAACGTGGCGTAGTCGGGGTGCAGCCCGCTGGTCGCGTTGGCCGAGGTGACGAAGAAGCCGCGGCTGGTGCTCGCCACCGTGCGCCACTTGGCGGCGTCGGCCGATGGGCCGCTGGCCGCGAACAGCTCGTAGAACGCGGGCAGGTGGTAGCTCGGGTCGGTGAAGCCGGCCGACGCGCCCTGCGGATAGAAGACCGGCATGTTCTGGCTGGCGCTGATGATCGGCTGGCGCCCGTCCGACGCGGTCGACGGGTTGTGCAGCATCGCCGCCGCGATGTTGTCCGCCTCCTGCTTGTAGTTGGTGGCGCCCGCGCTGCCCCAGCGCTTGTCGGCGAGGTACAGCGCCGCCGCGAAGTACTGATCGCCGTCGGGCGCCGGCCCGGTGTTCGTGCTGAAGGTGACGGTCCAGCTGGTGGTGCTGCCGCGGTTCACCTTTCCCTGCCAGATGAAGTAGCCGCGCCAGGCGGTGATCGAGCTGGTGCTCGGGAACTGCATGTACGTCTTCGCGAACTTCCAGAGCCGATCGAACTGCGTCTGCATGTTCATCTGCACGGCGATCATCATCCCGTACGACATCCCCTCGCTGCGGACGTCGTCCGAGTCGGCCGCCCAGATGAAACCCATCGACGAATCCTGCGGCAGCTCGTAGTAGCAGCGGTAGCCGCTGGCGGCGGTCGGCGTCGCCGACTCGCTGGTGCCGATGCCGAAGTAGCGGTTGACGGCCGTGGTCACCTTGCTGTCGATGTCGGTCTGCGACTTGCCGAGCAGCGAGGCGAAGATGCCGCCGGCGGGCACGCCGGTGCCGGCGGTCCCGGTGGAGCCGGCGCTCCCCGTGGTGCCGCCCCTCCCCGTGGTGCCGGCGGTCCCGGTGGAGCCGGCGCTCCCCGCGGAGCCGCCGGTCCCCGTGGTGCCCGCGGCCCCGGGCCCCGCGTCGCCCGCCGCGCCGTCGCCGGCGGTGCCCGTCTGCTCCGGGCGCGAGCCGCCCCCGCACGCGCCAGCCCCGAGGGCGAACACCGCGCAGCCCAGCAGCGTAAGTGTGCGGCGATAAAGCTTCATTCGGGGAGGCCGGCGGTCGCGAGGGGAAGCGCGGCGGCGCCGGAAAGGTGCTCTACGAGATTAGGGCGTTCGTGGCTCGGTTCGATCGGAAATCCGCCAACGGCGGCGACGATTTGGAGGAGAGTATCCCACCTTCGGGATCGCGCGACGTTGATCTTCTCGCGAAGCGGGTGGATTGGGGTTAACTACGCGCATGATCGGACGCGCGCTCGTCGCCGGCTCGGTCGCCGTGGCGCTCGCCGGCGCGACGGCGGTCGCCGCGGCCCCGGATCCGGCGGAACGTGCCGAGGCGCTGCTGGGCGGCGCGGCGATCGACCGCTTCGTCGCGAAGCAGCTGCCCTCGACGTTCGCCGTGCGCGGCGATCGCGACGCCGGCATCGGCGCCCAGGACGTCACGCTGGTCGACGCGCGTTATTGCGGCGCCGCCGGCAAGGAGGCGGGGCGCGGCCGGTTCATCGGCGCGCTGCGTCCGGCCGACGCGGGCGGCGCGGCGCTCCCGGCGCTCGAGCGCCACGACTGCCGCGCCAGGCCCGACGACGTCGCGCGCCGGCTCGCGGCGGCGCCCGCGGCCGGCGCGGTCGCGGTGGTCGAGCTCGTCGTCGAGTGGGTGCCGTCCGAGCTGCGCGTCTCGATCGGCGACGTCGCCACCGCCGGGGACGGCGGGCGCGCGCTCGGGCGGACGCTGGCGCGGGCGAGAGGGGCGGGGCCGCTCGCGACGGCCGAGACCTCGGGCCTGCGCCTCGAGAC
>DATBHU010000340.1:0-4076 GCA_036557265.1 Polyangia bacterium | reverse complement strand
CCGGCCATGCCCCCAAGTGCCGGCGTGCGCGCGCGCACGGCTCAGAAATATCCGGCCGCAGGGGGCGCGGACGGGCGGCCGTCAGCGCCGGACCAGGCCGACCGGCTTCCACTCCCCGCCGCGCTTGGCGAGGATCAGGATCAGCGCGTCGCGCGGGCCGGTCGCGGCGAGGCCGTACAGCTGCTCGCCGCTGCCGTCGTCGACGTTGGCGGGCAGCTTGCCGATCGCGGCGCGCAGACCGGCGGTCGTGTAGACCTCGACGTCGGGCGTGCGCTTCGCCGTCTCCTCGCCCACCAGGTCGGCCAGCATGGCGGTCAGCGCGCTGCGCTTGGTGACGTCCTTGCCGGCGGTCTTGAACGGCAGCGTCGCCATCGCCACCAGCGCGCCGCTGTTGCCGCCCGCCAGGGCTTTGAACCAGCGCTCGGCCACCGCGCGCGCCGCGGGATCGGCGATCCGCGCCTTCGGCGACGCCGCCTGGGGCGTGGCCGGCGCGGGCGAAGACGGCGGGGACGGCGCCGCGGAGGACGACGCACCGTCGTGCTCCTCCGCCATCGCGACCTCCTCGTCGAGCTGGCGCATCTTCGCGTCGTGGTGCTTGTCGTCGAAGCGGCGCAGGCGGCGCAGGCCGCCGTCGCCGGCGGTGGTGGGCGCGGCCGGCGCAGCGGGCGTCGCCGGCGCGCCGAGGTTGGTGCCCGGCGCCATCGCGCCGCTGCCGCTGCCCGCGCGCGCGCCGACGGGCTTCGGCCCCTCGGAGGGCGCGTCGGGAACGGCGGCCCGGTCGGCGCCGGTGGGCGGGTTGTCGAGGATGAAGTAGTCGACGCCCGACGTCGCGCACTGGCGCTCGTCGCGGTGGAACTGCCAGTGGACGTAGATCTTGCCGTTGGCCGACCGGATCGCGCGCGGCGGATCCGGGTACGGACCGGCGTTGTACGCGGTGTCGATCGCGGCGGCGTCGAACGGCAGGTAGCCCGACGCGCGCACGACGGCCACCCTGTCGACCGTGCCGTCGCGGTTCAGCACCATCTCCAGCGTGGTCGACAAGTTCGGGTTGTTGAGCGGGCTCGAGCTCGACAGCTCGTCCCAGTCCTCGAGCGCGCCGAACCCCCACAGCTTGTGGATGCTCCGGTGCATCTTGGCGATGTAGGCGGCGAACGGCGCGGCCCGCGTGTTCAGCGCGGTCTGGTTGCCGGGCTTCACCTCGGGGATGAAGTTCTCGAGCGCGGCGCGCACGCGCGCGGCGTTCTGCCGGAACTTTCCGAAGTGCGTCGACTTCTGCGACTGCGCGAGCCGCCGCTCCGCCTCGGCGTCGGCGCCGAACAGGTACTCGAAGTCCTTGTCCGACAGCGCCAGCTTGACGCGCTCGCCGTTCGGGTTGCGCGAGGGATCGCTGTTGGCGCCCCGCACGGGCGGACGCGGCTGCGCGACGTCGCCGTCCGCCGCGCGCGGCAGCGACGGATCCGCGGTCTCGGGCGTCAGCTCGTGCGTCTTCTTGGCGGGATCGCGCAGCGCGAGCAGCGACTTCTTGTGAGCGTCGTCGTTGGCCTGCGCCGTCTCCGGGTTGTCGTGCGGCGTGACGTCCGGCGCCTTGCGGCCGAGCGCCGACTTCTCGTCCTTGAGCTCCGCGATCTTCTGCTTGTCCGAGCCCGGATCGGGGTCGGTGCGATCCGACTTCTCCGACGCCGCCCCCTCGCCCTTCTGCGCCTTCTCGAGGTTCGTGTCCTTGGCGCGCGTCTCGACCTCGGCGCGGTTGTTCTTCTGCGCCAGGTACTTCGCGTCCGGCTTCGGCTCGACCTCCTTGTCGTTGTCGAGGTCGACCACCTTCTCGTGCGCCTTGGGCTGGGGCTTCGGCATCGGCGGCAGCGGCGGCACGACGACCTCTTGCTCCGGCTTCGGCTTCTCGATCTTCTCGGCGACCTTCTCTTCCGGCGTGGGCGGCTTGGCCGCCTGCTTCTTCTCGGCCTTGCGACGATCGCGCGGTGTCGGCGGCTTGGGCGGTTCCAGCTGATCCGGCAGCGGCTCGATCGGCGGCAGATCCTGGGGCAGCTCGGCCGCGGTCACATCCTTGAACTCGACGTCGACCTCTTGCGCCTTCTGCGCCTCACGCTCCCGCTGCTGGCGCCCGCCGTAGATCCAGGCCGCCAGGCCGATGGGCGCGAGCAGGTGGACGTGCAGCAGCAGCGACAGCAGCGCGCCGCGCGACAAAAATCCGCGCGCGCGTGAGGCGGGCCGCTGCGACATGGGGCCTCAGCGTAGCATGGGCATTCTGAGGGGGCGCTCGGGAGTCAGGCGTTCCCTGCGATCGGGGTCACACCCGCATTTTGCGATAAACCCCTACGACGATACCGATCAGGTTCACGCTCTTGAAGTCGCGCTTCTTCACCATGATGGGCTGCATCTGGCTGTTGGCCGGCTGGAAGCGAATGCTGTCGCCCTCCGGGTAGTAGCGCTTGACCGTCGCCTCATCCTCGATCATGGCGACCACGATGTCGCCGCGGTTGGCGTGCAGCTGCTTGCGCACGAAGATGAAGTCGCCGTCGAAGATGCCGTCCTCGATCATCGAGTCGCCCTTCACGCGCAGCGCGAACACCTCGCGCGTCTGGCCGATGAAGAAGCGGTCGACCTTGACCGTGTCCTCGACGTTCTCGACGGCGAGCAGCGGCACGCCGGCGGCGACGCGCCCGACCAGCGGCACATCGACCATGTCCTCTTCACGGCTGGGCGCGCGCATCGGGCCCCGCGCGCCGACCGGGCGCAGCGCGCGCGACTTCAGATCCTCGCGCTGCAGGTAACCCTTCTTCTCGAGCGCGCGCAGGTGATCGTTCACGCCGTTGGTGGACTTGATGCCGAAGTGCAGGCCGATCTCGCGCAGGGTCGGCGGGTAGCCGCGCTCGCGGATGGACTGCGTGATGAAGTCGAGGATCTCGCGCTGGCGATCCGTCAGAGCGCCGCGCGTGTCGTCGCGAACCAACGTCAACGAGCCCATGTTTTGCCTCCGCCTGGTTCCACTGAACACACGTATCGTACGGAACAGATGTTCCTTGTCAACTTAATCGGGGGGCATTCGCTCACTTCGTTCGCTCGGTGCCCCCCGCGCCCCCGCTCGCTCCGGGCTGGCAAAGCCACCCTGCGCTCCCCGATTTGCACGCGATCTGATGGCGCGACCCCTGATGGCGCGCGCCGATGGCGCGAAGGATGGGGAGGCTGATGGGGCGAAGGATGCGGGGGCTGGCGACATCTAATGCGGCGATGACTTTGAAGCGCCTCCTGAACCGATCCGCGTGGCTGGGCTTGGGTTTGCTGTTCGCTGCGTGCGGGTCGGGATCGGGAGAGCCGGGCGGGACGGCCGGCATGAGCGGTTCGGCGGGCGGGCCCGGAGTGGCGGGCAGCTCGGGGAGCGCGGGCGCGAGCGGGAACGCGGGCACGAGCGGCGGCGGCAGCGGCGGGACTACGGGCAGCGGCGGCACGACCGGCGTCGCAGGAAGCGTGGGAGGCAGCAGCGCGGGCGCGGCGGGCAGCGGCGCGGGCGGCAGCGGCGGCACGGCGGGCGCGAGCGGCGCGGCCGGCAACGGCGGCGCCACCGGCGGCACGGCCAGCGCGGGTCGCGGGGGAAGCGGCGGCGCGGGCGGCGGCAGCGCGGGACGAGGCGGCGCGGGCGCGGGCGGCGGCGCCGCGGGTCGGGGCGGCGCGGGTGGCAATGCGGGCAATGCCGGAAGCGCGGGCGGCGCGGCCGGTCGGGGCGGCGCGGGCGGCGCGAGCGCCGGCGCGGGCGGTGGCAGCGCGGGCACGACGGGGACCGGCGGCAGCGGCACCACCCTCCCCTTCAGCTTCTACATCGGCGCCGACGTCACCGATCAGGAGACGCAGTCGACGACCACGCGGGCGACGCTGCTGTCGCTCCTCAAGTCGCACGGCTTCAACTACATCCGGCTGCGCACGTTCGTCGATCCGAAGGCGGCCGACGGCTACGACAAGACCAGCGGCTACGACGACATCACGCACACGGTGTCGTTCGGCCAGCAGGTGAAGGCCGCCGGCATGGGCCTGCTGCTCGACTTCCACTACAGCGACAACTGGGC
>DATBHU010000339.1:0-11076 GCA_036557265.1 Polyangia bacterium | reverse complement strand
CGGCTCCGGCGCCGCCTCGGTCGATGGCTTCTGGGCCGGCGCGGCCAGCGCGGCCGCCGACGGCGCGCGCGCCACCTCCTCCGCCGGACGCTCGCCCGTCGGCAGCGCCGCGGGCGGCATCTGCGTCGCGGTCGCCGCCGGCGGCGTCACCGGGGCAGGCGCCGTCACGGGCGCCGCGGCCTCCCGGCGGGGCGGTTCGTGCCGCGCGTCCAGCCACAGCCAGGTCACGCCCGCGACGACCGCCAGGCCGACCGCGACCACCACGCTGATCCCGCGCCGATCCTTCGGGGCCGGATACTGCATGTCGGGCGTCAACCGCGGCACCGCGAGCTGGGTGATCAGCCCCTCGGGCGGCGTCCCCATCGCCAGCTTGAGCTCGTCGCGACCGACCGCCTCGAGCGCCTGGATGAAGCTCCCCATGTCGGCGTAGCGCCTATCGAGATCGCGCGCGATCGCCCGGTGGATCACGCCAGCCAGCTTCTTCGGCACGTCGGGGCGGAAGCTCGCGAGCGGCGGCGGATCGCGCTGCATGATGTCCAGCATCAAGCCCGAGAAGTGCTCGCCCACGAAGGGCGGCCGCCCGGCGAGCATCTCGTAGAACACGACGCCCAACGAGTAGATGTCGATGCGGTGGTCCGCGTGCTTGCCGGCGCGCACCTGCTCGGGCGCCATGTACTCGGGCGTGCCGACGACGTTGCCCGACAGCGTGATGTCGCCGGTCGTCGCCGCGTCGGCGACGGTCAGCTTCGACACGCCGAAATCGAGCACCTTGCAATCGCGGATCGAACCGTCCGCCACCATGCACAGGAAGATGTTGTCGGGCTTGAGATCGCGGTGGATGACGCCGTGGGCGTGGGCCGCCGCGACCCCGCGCATCGCGGGCAGCATGATCGCCACCGCCTCCACGAAATCCGCCGGCCCCTTCTGCTTCATGTGCTCGGCCAGCGTCTCGCCTGTCAGCAGCTCCATCACCATGCACGCCGATCCCTGGTGCTCGACGACGTCGAAGATGGTGACCACGTTCGGGTGGTTGATCCGCCCGGCGGCAAGCGCCTCGCGGCGGAAGCGCACCAGCACCTCCTTGCTCGTCGCGAGCGCGGGCAGGATCCACTTCAGCGCGACCCGCCGCTCGGTGCGGACGTTGACCGCCGCGTAGACCTCCGCCATCCCGCCGCTGCCGAGCAGCCGCTCGATCCGGTACTTGTCAGCCACCACCTCGCCGATCGCGAGCGTCTGCGATGGTTTGGCGTCCGCGGCGCCAGTCCCCCCGTCTGTTTGCAACTGCATGATTGAATCCGATCTGGCCGCCGGCAGCAAGCGCGGCCAGGGGGTATGTCACGTCGAAGAAACGCTCGCCATCGGTTAAAGTTCCGCGCGTTTAGGTGAGGCGCTCCTCGCTCCGAATCGGGATTCTGACCGCTTGCGTGACGGCGGCAGGCGTCACGATCGCGACGCGCGCCGTCGGCCAGCTGGACCAGCCGCTGCCGTCCCCGCCCGCGCGGGCGCAGCCGGCCCCCAAGCTGACCAAGCCGCCCGTCGTGAAGAAGCAGGTGTCGCCGGCTTACCCGCCCGACGCGCTCGACGGCGGCGTCGGCGGGGACGTGACGCTGGCCATCGACATCGGCGCCGACGGCCGGGTCACCGCCGTCGCCGTCACCCGCTCCGCCGGGCACGGCTTCGACGAGGCCGCCGCCGCGGCCGCGCGCGAGATGGAGTTCACCCCGGCCGAGGTCGACGGCAAGCCGGCGGCGATCCGGATCGAGTACACCATCCACTTCCGGCCGCGGACGCAGCCTGCCGGGGCGGGGGCCGACGCGGGCCGTGCCGACGGCGGAGCGGACGCGGAGCCAGACGGCGGCGTCCCGGACGCCGGCGCCGCCGACGCCGGGGGGGCGCCCGAGGGCGGCGCGGGCGAGGAGGCGGGCCCGCCGCAGGTTGCCTCTCCGACGCGTGTCGTCGTGCGCGGTCGCTTCCGCGAGCGCGGGACGCGCGAGCCCCTCCCCGCGGCTGACGTGGCCGTGATCCGCCGCGGGGCGGCGCCCGGCGGCGGCGACCTGCCCGCCCGCGTGGTGGCGACCACCGATGACGACGGACGCTTCGAGGTCCCCGACCCGGGCCCCGGCGGCCTGCGCGTGACCGTCTCCGACTCGGCGCACGAGCCGTGCGTGCGCGACTTCTCGGCCGCGGAGCTGGCCGGCCCGCAGCCGGCCGACTGGAGCTGCTTCGCGCGCCGCCTCGCCGGCCAGATCAACGAGACGCGCGTCCGCGCCCGCACCGACCGCCCCGAGGAGACGAAGCAGACGCTGAGCAAGGCCGAGCTGACCACCGTCCCCGGCACCATCGGCGATCCCCTGCGCGTGCTGCAGAACCTGCCGGGCGTCGCGCGCGCGCCGTTCGGCCTCGGCCTGCTGATCGTGCGCGGCGCCAACCCGACCGACACCGGCGTCTTCATCGGCGGCGAGCCGATCCCGCAGCTCTATCACTTCCTGGCCGGGCCGTCGGTGTTCACCGGCAACCTGATCGACAAGATCGACTTCTACCCGGGCGGCTTCGGCGTCCGCTACGGCCGCTTCATCGGCGGCGTCGTCGACGTCAGCATCAACAGCGAGGTGGGCCGCACGCTGCACGGCGCTGTCGACGTCAACCTGCGCGACTCGTCGGCGTTCGTCGAGGGGCCGCTGCCCGGCGGCGTGCACACCAGCTTCGCGGTCCGGCGCAGCTACATCGACCAGCTGCTGCCCTACTTCATCCCGAACCGCGTCGGCTCGACGTTCGTCACCGTCGCGCCCGTCTACTGGGACTACCAGGCGCGCGCGGACAAGGATCTGGCGGGCGGCGGGCGGGTCGCGCTGATCGCCTACGGCAGCAGCGACTCGCTCAAGATCATCGCCCAGGATCCCAGCGCCGATCTCGCCTCGAACACGCACATCGGCTTCCACCACGTGATGGGCGAATGGGTCGGGGCGCTGGGCGCCTGGAGCTCGCGCCTGTCCGGCACCTACGGCTACGGCGATCAGAGCTTCGACACCGGCCTGTTCAGCGGCTATCAGCGCTACCACCGCCTCTACGGCCGCGAGGAGATAAACCGCCGCTTCAACCCGGCGCTGGCGCTGTCGGCGGGCCTCGACTTCGTCCTCAGCTACGACTGGGCCCACTACGACAACATCCCCTTCCCGCGCGACGGGCGCACCATCGGCCAGACCACGCCGCCGGGGATGGATCTGGAGCGCTCGCTCTACGACGTGGCGCCGGCGGCGTACGTCGAGGCGCAGGTGAACCCGACGCCGCGCGTGCGCCTGACGCCCGGGCTGCGGTTCGACTACTACCACGTCGTCGGCACCGACAAGTTCTCGTTCGATCCGCGGCTGGCGGCGCGCTGGGTGCTGACGCCGCGGCTGGCGCTCAAGGGCGCCGTCGGCCTCTATCACGAGCTGCCGACGCCGCAGTTCCTGGACCGCGTCTACGGCAACCCCAACCTCGCGCTGCCGTGGGCCGACCAGTACCAGGTCGGCGTCGAGCGGCGCTTCACGGACGCCGACGAGGCGACGGCGACGGTGTTCTTCGTCCGCCGCCACGATCTGCCGGTCGCCAGCGTCGATCACTTCTCCAGCACGGGCCGGGCGCGCGCCTACGGTCTGGAGCTCTTGCTCCGCCACAACATCACCCAGCACTTCTACGGCTGGCTCGCCTACACGCTGTCGAAGTCGGAGACCGCGGGCAACCTGGCCGAGGGGATCCCGATGATGATGAACGGCATGCCCCGCAACGGCAGCGACCTGTCGTGGCGTCCGGGCCAGTTCGATCAGACGCACAACCTGATCCTCGTCGCGAGCTACCGCTTCCGCGACTGGGAGACGGGCGCCAGCTACCAGCTGACGACGGGCACGCCGCGCACGCCGGTGGCCGGGTCGTTCTTCGACGCCGACTTCGGCACCTACACGCGCCTCAACGGCGCGCCCGGCTCGGCGCGCAACCCGACCTTCAGCCAGCTCGACGTGCGCATCGAGCGCCGCTTCACGTTCGACTACTGGGTGCTGGGCATCTACCTGGACGTCATCAACGTGCTCAACTCCAACAACCCGGAGGGGATCCTGTACGACTACCGCTCGCGCCAGTCGGCGCCGCTGCGCGGGGTGCCGATCCTGCCGATCCTCGGCGTGCGGGGGCGGTTCTGATGCGGCGGATGCTGGCGCGCGCGTCGTGCCTCTCGCTCTGCCTCTGCGCGGGCGCGTGCACGAACTTCGCCGATCCGACCACGGTCGTCGATCTGCGCATGCTGGCGGTGGACGTCGAGCCGTCCGAGATCATCCTCGACGCCGACCTGTCCGACCCGTCGATGCCGACCGTCGCCAACAACCCGCCGCTCGTCGTGACGCCGCTGATCGTCGATCCCGCGGGGGGCGGGCGCCCGGTCAGCTACACCATCAGCGCCTGCCCGAACGATCCCTTCGCGCCCGCGGCGCCCGGCGGCGGTCAGGGCGGCGGCGCGCTCCCGTCGGGCGGCGCGCGCACCACCGTCGGCAGCGCGCTGTGCGACGAGAACAGCCCGAAGACCTGGGTGCTGACATCGGGCCCGGTCATGGCCGGCGACAGCGTCACCGTGCAGCCGACCGTCGACCAGCTGGCCGTCGCGTTCATGACCGACGTCTTCCCCGACCAGTTCGGCAACCTGCACGGCGGCTTCGACCTCGGGATGCCGCTCACCCTCGACATCAAGGTCGACGCCGGGACCGTCGACACCGGCATCGAGGAGATCCGCGCCGTCAAGCGGGTGCTCTACTGGGCGCAGCGCATCGACGCCGCGCAGACGCCCAACCAGACCCCGATCGTCGACACGGTCAGCTTCTACCCGGCGCGCGACGACAAGACCTTCGAGCCGATCGGCGACAAGCAGACGATCCCGCCCGACGCGCCGTTCGACGTCGGCGGGCGGCTGGGCTCGATGTGGATCGAGCCGTCGCCCGCGACGGCCGAGCCGTTCGAGACGACGGTGATCGATCCCGACACCCACAAGGCGGTGCCGTTCTCCGTGCCGCGCGAGACGCTGCGCTACCGCTTCTTCGCGACGGCCGGCTCGTTCGTGCCGGCCTTCACGTCGAGCGAGCCGCCGCCCGGCTTCGTCCTGACGGGACCGATCCACCTCGAAGCGGAGTACCGGCCCCCGAACGCTTCGCAGATCGCGACCGACCCCGACGGGCACGCCATCGTGACGATCTGGATCGTCGTGCGCGACGATCGCGGAGGTGAGTCGTGGGTCACGCGGCAGCTTTTGATCACGCCCTGACCGCTTCGTTTACGCAGCGATCGTACCCGCGCCCGCCCCCCGTACGCGAGCCCGACCACCCGAAACCCTGCACGCGCGCGCGGCGATCCTCGCGTCTCGCTCGATCCTCGCGTCCGCTTGCGAGCTTTTTCCGGCGCGAGGGCTGCATTTCACTTTCGAGCGGCAGCCCTCGCGCCGGAAAAAGCCCACGCGCGGCCCCCAGCGCTCGGTCGAAGCGAGGCGGGCGCGCCCGCGCGTAACGGGGGGTCGCCTGCTATCGGGGATCCGAAAGGCGGCGGCGAGCCGAGGCGCCGGACGGCGAGCCGACGAGGCCAGGCGGCGAGCCGAGCGACAGCAGCGAGCCGAGGCGCCGAGGCGAAACAAAGAGAAGGCGCTCAGACGCCGAGCTCGAACATCAGATGCAGGTTCGCGAAGATGTCGGAGCCGACGGTCGACGGCATCGAGCCGAACGCGCCGCTCATGGCGGGCAGCTCGAAGGTCTCGGCGTCCACGCCGAAGCCGACCAGCAGCATGGGCGCGACCCGCCCTTCGAGCGCCGCGCCCACGCGGCCGACGGGGCCCCGGCGATCGGGCATGCCGACCAGCCGCTCGGTCAGCGCGCCGCCCTGCTCCTCGACGACGCCGGCGCCGGCGCGCAGCACCAGCCGCACGTCGTTCGAGCCGAAGCCGCCGCGCAGGCCGACGATGCCGCGCGTGACGCCGGCGCCGTCTCCGAAGCCGGTGTGATCGTAGTAACCCTCGAAGATCAGCAGGCGCGCCCCCAGCCGGTAGCCGAGCCCCGCGTTGGCGCCGGACTGGTTCGAGCTCGTGCCGTTCGCCTCGCCCGAGCCGCCCCCGCTCTCGATGCCGCCGTGTCCGTCCGCGAACAGCGCCGCGATGTCGGCGCGCGCGGCGCCCGCCGTCCCGGCGAGCGCGAGCAGCCCAACCATGGTTGCGGTGATCGTTTTCATCAGTCGCGTTACGCAGCAACGCCCGGGCCAACCTGACCCGCGATTCTCCGCGGCAGGGCGCCCTCCCGGTAACAGCTCTGCCGGACGTCCGCCGGACAACTGTCGCGGACAGGTGACACTGGCGCGCCAGCGCACATCCGGGCATTCTCGCGGGCATGTGGAGCTCAGCCAAGGCGAAGCTGCCTGGCCCCGGCGAGGCGCTGCCCGGACGCGCGGACAAAATGCCGGTGCCCGCCAAGCACTTCGTCAACGACGCGCGCCTGGAGCCGCCGTTCCCCGACGGCAGCGAGCTGGCGACGTTCGGCCTCGGCTGCTTCTGGGGCGCCGAGAAGAAGTTCTGGCAGCAGCCGGGCGTCACCAGCACCGCGGTCGGCTACGCGGGCGGGTCGACGCCCAACCCGACCTACCGCGAGGTCTGCTCCGGCCTCACCGGCCACACCGAGGTGGTGCAGGTGGTGTTCGATCCCGAGCGGATCAGCTACGGCGAGCTGCTGCGCCTGTTCTGGGAGTCGCACGATCCGACGCAGGGGATGCAGCAGGGGAACGACTTCGGCACGCAGTACCGCTCGGCGATCTACACGCACGGCGACGCGCAGCGCGCCCAGGCGATCGCGTCGCGCGACGCCTATGCGCGCGCGCTGGCCGAGGCCGGCTTCCCGGCCATCACCACCGAGATCGCGTCCGCGCCCGCGTTCTTCTACGCCGAGGACTACCACCAGCAGTACCTGGCCAAGAACCCCGACGGCTACTGCGGCCTCGGCGGCACCGGCGTCGCCTGTCCGGTCGGCGCGGGCGTCTCGCTCCCCGGCTAGCCGCTCTCGTCAGAACTGGGTCGGGAACCGGCGCTCGCTGCGCCCGCTGTCGCGGAGGGTGATGCGGGCCGACGGGCGCGTCAGCTCGCCGACGGCGTAGTCGTCGTAGCCCGGCTCCGCGATCGGGGTCGGGACCGCCTCGATGGCGACCCCACGCGGCGGCGACCAGATGCCGCTGCCGCCGTCGCCGTCGACGATCAGCTCCGCGAGCGCCGCCGTCACGTCGCGCTGCTTGCTCCAGCCGTGCGCGTCGGCCAGACAGCCCGACAGCGCCGACCCCAGCTCGTCGGCGGTCGCGTGGCGGTGGGCGGGATTCTGCGCCGTCGCCTTGACGACGACCTCGGCCAGGCGGGTCGACATCTCCGGCAGGCGCGCGCGCGGATCGCAGGCGCGGCTCGCGAGCAGCCCGGCGATCACCTCCGCGTCGGTGCCGTCGAACGGGCGCCTCCCGGTCAAACATTCGTACAGCACCACGCCGGCCGAGTAGACGTCGCTGCGGTGGTCCTCGCCCACGCGCCGGATCCGCTCCGGCGCCGCGTAGCGGTACTTGCCGACGAACACGGGCGGCGCCGGCGTGCGCGCCGTGGCCCGCGCCGCGCCGAAGTCGATCAGCTTGGCGATGCCGCCCGTCGAGATGATGATGTTGTCGGGGCTGATGTCGCGGTGCACGAGCCCGAGCGCGCCGCGTCCGTCCGCCGCGCTGTGGACGTGATCCATCGCGTCGCACACGTCCATCATCACGTGCAGCACCGCCGCGATCGGCAGCCGGCCGCCGCGCGCGCGCGCCCGCTTGTGCGCGACGCGCAGGGTGATCCCGGGGACGTACTCCATGGCGATGAAGTAGCGGCCCTCCAGCCGCCCGAAGTCGAGCACCTTGACGATGTTCGGGTGATCGAGCTGCGCGGCGATGGCCGCCTCGCCGATGAACATCTGCACGAGATCGGACTTGTCCTGCAGCGCCGGATGCATCGTCTTGATGACGATCCGTTTCTCGAACCCGTAGGCGCCCTTGATCTTCGCGCGCCACAGCTCGGCCATCCCGCCCGCGGCGAGGCGCGAGTCGATCTGGTACTTGTCGAACTCCGTGCCAGGAAGCCAGGCCGAAGCGAGGCCGCCGCCCGCGGGCTCGCCCGGCGCCACGAACACGGCGGAGTGGCTGCGCCGCAGCTCTTGCGGCGACAGCGGCTCGGCGGACGGATCGAGCTCTTCAGGCGCGCGTGACACCATCGGGGTAGTCGCATCAACGGCGCAACCCCGCGAAACTTAACTGGCAGCCCACGAATGGCAGGCTGGCTGACACTTTCTGGCCGGGCATCGTGATCCCGCTTGCGCGTATGGCATGCTGCGCGGCCTGCGGACGCTGTTTTCGACCGAGACGTTCATGGCCCGGGGGCATTCGTACCTCTGGACGCCGTCGCTCGTCGTCATGGAGCTGGCGTCGAACGCGCTGATCGCGCTGGCCGCCGCCGCGATCGCCGTGGCGCTGCTCCGGGCCGGGGCGCGCTCGAAGGCGCGCGGGGCGCGGGGCGGGTACACGCTGCTGGCGCTGCTGGCGATCGGCCTGTCGGCCGTGCACGTGCTGGACGTCTGGGTGATCTGGACGCCCATCTACGGCATCGACATCGTCGCGCGCGGCGCGACCGCGATCGTCGCCGTCGCGGCCGCCTTCGTGTTGGCCCGCATGCTCCGGCGGAGCTGATCGGAGGAGACGCTCTTGGCCATCGCCGAATACGGAAATCTCGACGCGCTGGCGCTGGCCGAGCTGGTCCGCCGGGGCGAGGTGACGGCGGGCGAGCTGCTCGAGGAGGCGATCGCGCGCGCCGAACGCGTCAACCCGCGCATCAACGCGCTGGTTGCGCCGCTCTACGATCGCGCGCGCGCGGAGGCCGCCGCGCTGCCCGCCTCCGACGGCGCCTTCCGCGGTCTACCGCTGCTGCTCAAGGACCTCGACGCCGCGCTGGCGGGCGTCCCGCTGACCGCCGCCAGCCGGTACCTCGCGGATTATCGGCCGGCGCGCGACGCGACCATCGTCCAGCGTTTCCGCCGGGCGGGCGCGGTCATCTTCGGCAAGACCAACCTGCCCGAATTCGGCATCACGCCCTTCACGGAGTCCAGGCTGTTCGGGCCGGCGCGCAACCCGTGGAATCCGGCGTTCAGCCCGGGCGGCTCCAGCGGCGGGGCGGCGGCGGCGGTCGCGGCCGGCATCGTCCCCGTCGCCCACGCCAACGACGGCGGCGGTTCGATCCGGATCCCGGCCTCGTGCTGCGGCCTGTTCGGGCTGAAGCCGACGCGCGGCCGCACGCCCGTCGGACCGGACGACACGCAGCTGTGGAGCGGGTTCGCGATCGCCCACGTCATCTCGCGCAGCGTGCGCGACAGCGCCGCGATGCTGGACGCCCTGGCCGGGCCGGAGCCGACGTCGCCCTACTGGGCGCCGCCCGCGGCGCGCCCGTTCCTCGCCGAGGTCGGCGCGCCGCCCGGCCGCCTGCGCGTGGCGCTGACCAAGCGGCCGTTCGTCACCAGCGTCCGCCCGCACGCGGACTGCGCGGCGGCCGCCGACGACGCCGCGCGCCTGCTCACCGAGCTCGGCCACCACGTCGAGGAGGTGGACCACGACATCGACGGCGACGGCTTCGCGCGCGACTTCTTCGTCCTGGTCTCCGTCGAGATCGCCGCCCTGCTGGCGCGCGCCGCCGAGGGCCTCGGCCGCCGCCCGCGGCGCGGCGAGATCGAGACCAGCACCGCCATCACCGCCACCATCGGCCGCCAGCAGACGGCGGTTCGCGCCGCGCAGGCGCGCCAGCGGCTGGAGGCGGCGGTGCGGGCCGTGCAGACGACGTACGAGAAGTTCGACCTCGTGCTGACGCCGACGCTCGGCCTGCCGCCGCCCCGCATCGGCACGCTGGCGCCGCGGGGCGCCGAGGCGTTCGGCCACGACGTCCTGATGGCGCTGCGCCTCGGCTTCCTGCTGCGCCTCCCCGGGGTGGTCGAGTCCGCCGTGCGGCGCGTGTTCGCGTTCATCCCGTTCACGCCGCTGGCCAACATCAGCGGCGAGCCGGCCATGAGCGTGCCGCTGGCCTGGAACGGCGACGGCCTGCCGGTCGGCGTGCAGCTGCAGGCCCGCTTCGGCGACGAGGCGACGCTGTTCCGGGTGGCCGCCCAGCTGGAGGCCGCCCGCCCCTGGGCCGGCCGGCGCCCCCCGATCCACGCCGACGCTGCGCCGGGACCGGCTCGACCGTAGCGCGCCGAGCCCCGTTTTTCCGGGGTTTGCCGGATCTTGATCATTTCGGCCGGCTTCGGCGGTACAAACGGGGGCCAAGGAGAGGCCATGGCAAAGAAAAAGGCTCCCAAGAAGTCCGCGGCGAAGGCGAAGAAGGCCGCCAAGCGGCCGGCGAAGAAGGCGGCCCGGGCCAAGGCAAAGGCCAAAACACGACAGCCAGCCCGCGCGAGAGCAGCGGCGCCGGAGCAGACCGAGGTCGTGGCCGGGCCGCCCAGGCTGACCGGCCCGGGCGTCGTTCACTGGGAGGTCCAGGCGCGCGATCCGGTCGCGCAGCAGCGGTTCTTCGGCGAGCTGTTCGGCTGGAACGTCGACGCCAACAACCCGCAAAACTACGGCATGGTCACCGACTCCGGTCCCAAGTCGATCGGCGGCGGCATCGGCCCCGCGACGGACGCGCCGCGCGCGACGTTCTACGTGCAGGTGCCGAACATCGCCGACACGCTCGACAAGGCCGCCACCATGGGCGCGCAGACGGTGATGCCGCGGACCGACATCGGCATGGTGATCCTGGCGCAGTTCCGCGATCCCGAAGGCAACATCATCGGCCTGATCGAGGGCGTCGCCGGCTGATCGCGGCGAGCGCGAGCGCCGCCGCCAGCCAGAGAGAGCCTCCGGCGCGCGGCGCGCGCGCGGTCGCGCAGCCGCAGCCGGACATCGTCACCCCGTCGGTGGCGCCGCCGGCCCCCGATGCGCCGCCCGCGCCCCCGCGCGCGGCCGCGCCGCCTGTCGACGTCCCGCCGGCACCGCTCG
>DATBHU010000338.1:0-4129 GCA_036557265.1 Polyangia bacterium | reverse complement strand
GGCATGGACGGGCGCCAAACGCCTCGCCGAGGCGCGCCGCGATCCAGGGCGTCGTGAGCTTCGATTCCGCGCGCAGGAGCGCGACCGGGCTGTCCTCGTCGGCGTACCAGTGCTCGCCGAGCGCGAAATAGATCTGGTTGTTGACCGCGACGGCGCGGCCGGGACTTCGCCGCATGCCACTGCGCATACCACTGAAAGTACGGCGGCATTGGATCAGGGCAACGCCGCAGCCGGGAGAGCTGAACCTCGGCGCCTGCTCAAGGCGGGAGCCAGCAGAGCCGATAGCAATCTGCGAGGCGGTCTGCCGTGGCGAAAGAGTCGCACGTCGTCAGGATCGGCAGCGTGTTCTGATGCCGGGCCAAACCTACGTAGGTCGCGGCATGAGCGCCCGCTCCCCCAGGGTGGGTCTGTTTCTGCGCAGCGGGAGCTACGCCTACCAGGACGAAATCGTCAGCGGCGCCGATCAGGAAGCCAGCGCGCAGGGCGTGAACCTCACCTGTCTGCTGGGCGGCAATGTCACGTTGCCCGATCCGCGCAACTTCCTCTACGCGCTGCCCGATCCGGGGACCCTGGATGCGGCGGTCTTCGTCAGAGACACGATGGGCGCCGACGATGACCACAAGGTGGTGAGCGCCATGCTGGGGCGGCTCGGGTCGCTGCCGGTGTGCACGATCGGTTCGCGTGAGGCGGGCTTGCCGTGCGTCGCGATCAACAATTCCGGCGGCGTCCGCGCGCTGACCCGGCATCTGATCGAGACCCACGACCGCAAGCGGATCGCGTTCGTGACCGGCCACGGCCGCGAGGCCGAGCAACGCCTGGCGGGCTATCGCGCCGGACATCGCGACCTCGGCGTCAGCCCCCCGGACGAGCTCTTGATCCGTGGCAATTTCCGGTTCGGGGCGGGCCAGGAGGCGGTCGCCAAGCTGTTCGAGTCCGGCGGTGGCTGCGACGCGATCGTGGCCGCGAACGACTGGATGGCGCTGGGCGCGCTGGACGCGTTGCGGGCCCGTGGCCTGCGTGTGCCGCAGGACGTGGCCGTGGTCGGATTCGACGACTTCGACGACGCCAGGTTCGCCACGCCGCCGCTGACGACCGTCCGGCAGGCTCCCCGCCAGCTCGGCATCGAGGCCGTGCGCCTGGTGCTGGCGCGCCTGCGCGGCGAAGCCCGCGGCGACGTCGTGCTGGAGACGCTGCCCCAGATCCGGCGGTCGTGCGGCTGCTTCGACGGAACCCGGCGGGGGGATCCCGAGCCGCCGGCGGTGTCCGGGCAGGAGCCGCACAGTCCCGACTACCGCGCCTGGGCGGACGGCATGGCGGCGCGCGGGCCCGCGCCGGATCCCTCGCTGCCGCCTGATTGGGCGGAGCGCATGGTGGCTTCGCTTCGGCGCGATCTGGAGCGCGGTCGCAGCGGCAGCTTCCTCGCGACGGTCGACGAGATCATCGGCACGGCGGAGGTCGCGAACGTCGCCGCCTGGCACCAGCCGATCGCGACGCTGCGGCGCCAGGTGACCCGCGATCTGGCGGCGACGACGGCGGAGCGGGCGCTGGCGGAATCGATCTTCGAGAGCACGCACATGTCGATCGGCGACCACGCCGCGCGCATCCAGGGACGCCGGCGTCTGGCGACCGAAGCGGCATTCCGGGCGGTCGAGGACCTCGGCAGCGACGTGCGCGCGGCTCTCGATCGTCCGTCGATCGGGCGGGCCCTGGCGGGCCACTTGCCAGGTCTCCACGTGAAGAGCTGCGCCATCGTCATCGACGCGGCGGAGCGCGCGCCGAGCAGCGACGATCAGGCGCGGTTGATCATCGCCTGGGACTACGAGCGCGGCCTGTCGAAGACCGGCGACGGCGTGGCGTTCCGGGCGGGCGCCCTGCTGCCGGAACCGTTCAGGCCGGCGCGCCGTCACACGCTGATGGTGCAGCCGTTGTGCTTTCAGAACGAAGCGCTCGGATGGTGCGTGCTGGAGATGGATCCCCCGCGCGCCGCGGTGGGGGACGCGATCCCCGCGCAGATCAGCGCCGCGCTCAAGGTCACCGCGCTGCAGGAACGCCTGGCGGCGACCGCGCCCAAACGCTAGCGAGCCCCCCCGGGCTGAGTCGCCCGATCCGCGCGCGCCCCGCCCCGGGACTGACGGGCGTCAGCCGGTGAAACGCCCGTTTTTGAACAGATCGGGGCGAGTCCGGGCCCGGAAGCCCGCTCGGAATGCGGGCTTCGGCCCCGGACTGTGCTGGCACGCACATTGCCATCAGGTGCGGGCATGACCACCTCGACGACGATTCGCTTCGCGCTCCCGATCGCCCTCCTGCTCGCCGCCACGACCGCGCGGGCGCAGTCCGAACCGTCTCCGGCGGGCAGCTACCGCTGGCAGGCGACGGCCGCGGACGCCGCGGCTGTCACCGCCGCCGTCGCGGGCTTCTCGCTCGAAGGCAAGGACCGCGCGCTCGGCAACGTGCCTTCGAACGGGTTGATGACGATCGGCATCTCCGGCTACTTCCTCGCCGCGCCGATCGTTCACGTCGCCAACAAGCACTACGGACGGGCGGCCGTCAGTCTGGCGCTGCGGGTTGGGCTGCCGATCCTCGGCGGCGCGATCGGGGCGCGTTTCGCCGATTGCTCGTCCGATCCCTTCCTGTGTGGCCTCGAAGAGATGGGCAAGGGCATGATGGTCGGCGGCGCCGCCGCGGTGGTCGTCGACAACCTGCTGTTGCATGCCCTGTCCGACGACGACGCCGCGGCGGAGCCCGCTCCCGTCGCCGCGCGCCCGCGGTCCGAGGCTGGTCTCAGCCTCACCCCCCGCCTCGCCGCCGGTCCGAACGCGGCGATGCTGGGCGTCGGCGGCCAGTTCTGATAGCGCGAAACTGGACGGTCTACGTCCCTCGCTTGCGCCCTATCGGTGCACGTCGCGGAGCCCGACAGCGAAGCGCAACCCCGTGCAGTTGAAGCAGCCGACACACCCGACGCAGTTCGTGCAACCGACGCACGCCAGACACGCGACACATCGCTTGCAGAACGCACACACTGCACACGCGATGCTCCCGGCGACCGCGAGTGAGAAGGCGGTGGCGAGACTTCCGGCGACGGCGACGCTGCCCACCGTGCCAATCGAGCCAGCCACCGTCGTGCTCGCAGCGGTGGCCGCCGATCCGGCCACACCGGCACTTGCAATGGTGGCGGCAGATCCGGCAACGGCGACGCTGGCCGCGGTTGCTGCCGAGCCGGCCACGGCGGAGCTATCGACGGTGGCGACCGACCCGGCGACCGCGGTACTTGCCGCCGTCGCTCCGGACTCGACGAGACCGCTCGCAGTGCCCAGGGCCGTCACCTTTCCTCGGTCCACAAACTTCAATCTGAACATTCCCGTTCGAGTCGGAAAGTCAGTCATCTTCGCAGCTGCGGGCCGAGCCCGAGCGTCGAGCCGCTCATGGACCGCCGGTCTGGGTGGCCGCGGAGGGCGTGATTCGGGCAGGTGCTGGCGCCGCTCTTCTCCTGCGCGTCAAGGCGCTCCGGTCATTCTCCGCTCACACGAGCCAGGACTCACTGCGGCTGCCAGCTGCAGCCAGACTGCGCCTGGCAGGTGGCCTGGGTCTTCAGCTTGTCGCAGGTGAGCGCCGTCCCCACGCACACCGGGCCCCATCTGCACCCGCGGTCGCTCTGGCAGGAGCGCTCGTCGAGCTGGTACGCACACGGCTGGGGAACGCCGTCGCAGAAGCTGCCGTTATAGAAGCAACCGGGCGAATCGCAGAGGCCATTGGCCCCGCACGACAACGGGTAGCCGGAGCAGGAGACGACCGTGTAACAACCCGCCGCCGAGCCGCAGTCGGTGCCGCTCAGATTTCGGCAGGTTGGCGGCGTCCCCACGCAGGTCCCGCCGCTGGTGCCCCCGCCCGGCACGCATCCAGGGTCGGCCTCGCACGCGAGCTCGCCCAGCGACGCGCACGTGGCGGTCGTCCCCGTGCAGGAGGGCCTCCACGAGCAGCCCATCGTGCTGAAGAAGTCGCAGTCCGGCCGGCGCGTGTTGGACGAACAGAACGTGGAGTTGGGTATGCAACTGCTGCCGAACCAGGTGCACCCGATTGTCGCAATGCACGCGTCGTGTTGATAGTTCGTGCAGGCGGCGAACTGACCCAT
>DATBHU010000337.1:0-6395 GCA_036557265.1 Polyangia bacterium | reverse complement strand
CGGCGTGAACATGTACCTCCCGAACCCGAAGGAGGTCACCAACATCGCCCTCGATCAGGACAAGAACGAGGAGAAGGTGATCCTCGAGTCCGACCCGAAGAAGCCGTTCGTCGGCCTGGCGTTCAAGCTGGAGGACGGGCGCTACGGGCAGCTGACGTACATGCGCATCTACCAGGGGTCGCTCGCGAAGGGCGACTTCATCGTCAACAACAGCGCCAACCGCAAGCGCATCAAGGTGCCGCGCATCGTCCGCATGCACTCGAACGAGATGCACGACATCGACACGGCCTCGGCCGGCGACATCGTCGCGCTGTTCGGCGTGGAGTGCTCGTCGGGCGACACGTTCACCAACGAGTCCGTCAACTACACGATGACCTCGATGCACGTGCCCGATCCGGTCATCTCGCTGGCCGTCGCGCCCAAGGACAAGGGCAACGCCGCCAACTTCTCGAAGGCGCTCAACCGCTTCACGAAGGAGGACCCGACCTTCCGCGTCCACCGCGACGAGGAGTCGGCCCAGACCATCATCAGCGGCATGGGCGAGCTTCACCTCGAGATCTACATCGAGCGCATGAAGCGCGAGTACGCCTGCGAGGTGATCTCGGGCAAGCCGCAGGTCGCTTACCGCGAGGCGATCGGGCTGCACTCGGAGTTCAGCTACACCCACAAGAAGCAGACCGGTGGCTCCGGCCAGTACGGCAAGGTGGCGGGCTTCATCGAGCCGCTGCCGGCCGATCACCCGACCGGCTACGAGTTCGAGGACGAGATCGTCGGCGGGTCGATCCCGCGCGAGTTCATCCCGGCTTGCGACAAGGGCTTCCGCGAGGCGATGAAGAAGGGGCCGCTCATCGGCTTCCCGATCGTCGGCGTGAAATGCGTCATCAACGACGGCGCTTCGCACCCCGTCGACTCGTCGGAAATCGCGTTCCGCACGGCGGCCCTGATGGGCTTCCGCGAGGCGTACATGGCGGCCAAGCCGACCATCCTGGAGCCGATCATGCGGGTCGAGGTGCAGTTCCCCGAGGAGTTCCAGGGCGGCGTCATGGGCGGCCTGAACCAGCGCCGCGGCACCATCATCTCGTCGGAGAAGCAGGAGTCGTTCGTGCAGGCGATGGCCGAGGTGCCGCTGAACGACATGTTCGGCTACTCGACCGATCTGCGGTCGATGACCCAGGGCAAGGGCGAGTTCACGATGGAGTTCCAGAAGTACGCCGAGGTGCCCAAGCAGGCCCGCGAAGTGATGATCGCGGAGTTCAAGACCAAGAAGGACAAGTAAGGCCGCCCGGAGCGGCTGGCCGTCACCCTGGCCCTCTCCCGCCAATCGGGAGAGGGGAACGATTTTCGTCGCGCGTCGGCGCGACTTCGCGCGCCTGGCGCCGTCACACGGGCATGAGCGCTTATCTAGGTCGTGTTCGTGTCGCGTCAGGTGTCCGGCGGTGGTTGTCGTTCGTCGCGGTCGTGGTGCTGGCGGTGGGCCCCGCCGCTTGCGGCGGATCGAAGGACGGCGGCGGCAGCGGTGCGTCGGCCTGTCTCTCGTGCGCCATGAAGGCGTGCCCGACCCAGGCCGCGGCGTGCGACGCCTCGCCCGGGTGCAAGGCGCTCCGGGCCTGCAGTCTGGCGTGCCGCATGGGCGATTCGGCCTGCCAGAACGCCTGCACGACGGCGGTCGCGGGCGACACGACCGCCATCACGACGGGGGCGAACTATCTCTCGTGCGCGCAGGTCGCCTGTCCGAGCGAGTGCTCGGGGTCGAGCGCCTCCGGCAGCGCCGGCACGAGCGGCGGGACCGCCGGCACGACTGGCTCCGGCGGGCAGGGCGGCGCTGTCGGGACGGGCGGCTCCACCGGGACAGCGGGATCGGGCGGCGCCAGCGGCAGCGCCTGCGCCGACGCGGACGCCAGGCTGGCGGCCTGCAACACCGCGCGAACCGACCCGTGCAGCGACACCGATCCCTTCAGTCAGTGCTTCAACACTTGCATCGCCAACGCCAGCAGCTGCACTCAGATCAACGCCGCCACTGGGCCATTTGCCGACTGCGGCAACACCTGCACGATCACCGCCGAGCAGGGCAACGTCTTCGCCTTGGCCGCCGGTGGCTATGTCACCGCGGGCGCGTGGAAGGGCTACGCCTGGACCGCCACCGACGGCGTCTCGTCGACGACCATCAGCCCCGCGAACTTCTCCACGGTGGCGGCGGGTGGCCAGCTGGTGTCGAACGGCGGCCAGCTCTGCGTGAGCGGGACCGTCGCCGGCACCTCGGACTATTCGGCGGTCGCCATCCTCGGCATCAGCATCAATCAGGCGCAGGGCATGCCGGCGCCGACGCCGTCGACGTGGACGCCGACGGGGCAGATGATCGCGTACAGCATCACCAATCCAGGTGGCTCGCCGTTGCGGGTCCAGCTTCAGGCGGCCGGCGGCGACACCGATGCGACGAAGCGCTGGTGCAAGAACGTGAACGGCAACCTCGGCACGCCGTACTGGTTCGACTTCAACACCAAGTGCTGGGACGGGACGGGTACGTACTACGACGGCACCACGCCGCTGCAGTCGGTGATGGTGCTGGTGCCGGGCGATCTCGTCCCGGTGCCGTTCAACTTCTGCATCAACGCAATCACCCCACACCCGTAGCGAGGGCGCGACGTGACGATGCGATCCTTGCTTCTCGTCAGCGCGGCGGCGGTCGCGGCCGCGGCGTCGGGCTGCGGCGGTGGTGGCGGCGGCGCCGGGCTGAGCTGTCCGGCCGCCCCGCAGACGTGCGACACCGCCACCGACCTGGGCGAGATCATCGGCGATGACGAGAACACCGTGCCGTTCACGCAGACGGGCGCGGGAGCCGCGTTCGTCTCGGCCCTCGTGCAGGAGGTCTCGTTCGACAACCGGTCGATCAGCGTCCGCGGGACGATCGCGTCGATCGACCAGACGACGTACGACGTGCTCCTCTACGTCCCGCCCGACTCCACCACCTCCGCGTGCGGCCAACCCCCGATCGCGTCGAGGAACAACGTCGTGGACGCGAACTGGCCGGACACCTATGACGGCTCGTCGCAGGATCGGAAGGTGGTGTTCCAGGTTCGTCCCCGGTCGGGGACCTGCGGCGGCGGCTGGATCCTGATCGTCGAAGGCAACACGACGTCCGTGACCTCGCCCTGATCAGACGGGGTCGGCCTTGGCCGCCGGCGGGTTCTGTTCGTCCGCGGCCTTCAGGTAGAAGCGCGAGATGTCGGCCTCGTCGAGCAGGCCGATCACCTGGCCGTCGGCGTCGACGACCTGGATCTCGCGCAGCTTGTTGTTCAGCATCGTCTCGGCGGCGGTGCGCAGGTCGACGTCCGACCGGACGCTGTGCGTGGGCGCCGCGATCGGGACGCCGCTGACCGACACGAGGCGCATCACCGCCACGACGCGCGTCGAGCGCAGGACGTCCAGCGTCTGGCGCTGGTGAGCGGGTGAATCGCGCTGGGTCGGCAGCTGCGCGCGGTAGAGCGACCGGCGCCGCAAGACGACGAACGCGATCCCTTCGGCCAGCATGAGCGGGACGAGCAGGTCGTAGCTGCCCGCCAGCTCGCACACCAGCACCAGCGACGACAGCGGCGTGTGGGCGATGCCGCCGTAGAACGTCCCCATCGCGACCAGCGCGAACGCGCCGGGCTCGATGCGCGGATCGTGCAGCAGCATCTGCGCCGCGCGCCCGAAGGCGCCGCCGAACAGTCCGCCGATCACCAGCGCCGGGGCGAAGTCGCCGGCGCTGCCGCCCGAGCCGATGGTCAGCGACGAGGCGATGATCTTCGCCAGGCACAGCCCGGCGAGCAGGGCGACGCCCGCCCAGCCGATCGGGAGCCAGTCCGTCCCGCTGATCGCGACCTGGACGGCGCCGTAGCCGCCGCCCAGCAACCCGAGGCCCTGCCCGGGCTGCGCCAGCGTCTTGCCGACGAACACGATGATCGGCACGCAGAAGACGCCGACGGCCAGGCCGCCCAGGGCGGGCCGCGACCAGCGCGGGATGGTCAGCGACGCGGTGACGCGCTGGACGGTGCGCAGCGACGACAGGAACATCACCGCCAGCACCGACACCGCCAGCGCCAGCAGGGCGTAGAGCGGCAGGTGCTTGATGATGAACGGGAAGTGGCCGGGGCTCAGGAACATCGTCGTCTCGCCGAAGATCGTGATGACGACCGAGTAGGCCACCACGCTGGCGAGGACCGCCGGGATCAGGGCGTCCGCCTCGAAGTCGTCGCGGTACAGCACCTCGACCGCCAGCAGCGCGGCGCCGAGCGGCGTGCGGAACACGGCCGCGATGCCGGCCGCGACGCCCGACACCATCAGGATTCGCCGCTCGCGGGCGTCGACGCCCAGCAGCCAGCCGCAGGTCGACCCGAGCGCGCCGCCGATCTGCATGGTCGGCCCCTCGCGGCCGCCCGAACCGCCCGTCCCCAAGGTGAAGATCGACGCCAGCCCCTTCACCCAGGCGACGCGCTTGCGGACGATGCCGTCCTGCCGGTGGAACGCGTTGATCATCGCGTCGCCGCCGCCGCCGCGCGTCTCCGGCGCCAGCTCCGAGATGATCCCGCTCGCCAGCGCGCCGATGGCGGGGACGATCACCAGCAGCCACGGGCGGAAATGGCCGAGGTTCGAGATCTCGGGCAGGAACGTCTCGCCGTGCGCGCGCAGCGGGCGATACCCGCCCATGTCCTCGAGGATCAGCCGCTGGACGATCTCGAGCCCGGCGAAGAACGCCGCGCCCATCAGCCCCGCCGCGACGCCGACGATCGCGGCGTGGAACAGCATGCGCCCGACGATCCTCAGGTCGGCCGGGGCAGCCTCCTTCAAAATCGTGGTCAGGAGCTCGCGACCGACGACGCGCTTCATGGCTTACGTGAGGCGCCCATTATTATGCCGTCTGCGGCGCAAAGCGCGGATAAATGCGCGAATTCATGGTATAGGCTGCCCCAAACGAGGACGGATGGGTGCCGCCGCCTTCTACGATCTGGATGGGACGCTGGTCCGTACGAACCTGGTGCACGCGTTTGCCTTCTCGGCGCGCAACCAGCAGGGCCTGCTGAGGAGCATCACCAAGACCGCGGCGACGATGGTCAGCGTCCCGATGTTCCTGGCGGCGGACTTCTACAACCGCCGGCTGTTCAACAACCTCTTCTTCGTGCGCTACAAGGGCGAATCCGAGGACCGGCTGCGCTGTCTGGCCGACGAGCTGTTCGATACCGTTCTCCGCCCTTCGATCTTTCCGGGCGCGTACGAGCTGATAGACAAATCGCGTCAACTGGGGCTCCGCCAGGTGCTGGTGACGGGCGCTCTCGACATCACCGTGGGGCCGCTCGCCAAGCACCTGAAAATCGACGACTATGTGACGAATCGGTTGGAGTTCGTGGACGGCTACGCGACGGGGCGCCTGCTGCCCCCGGTGATGGCTGCCGCCACCAAGGCGAGCTGGATGCGAATCTACGCAGAGAAGGAAAACCTGAACCTGTCGGACTGCTACGCCTACAGCGACAGCATGAGCGACCTGCCGATGCTGTCGGTCGTCGGTCACCCGACCGCGGTCAACCCGGACATCCGGCTGCGCGGCACGGCCCAGCAGCACGACTGGCCGATTCTAGATTTAAGGTGAAATGAGAGAGCGAGCCCCCAAGATTCTGCGCGGCCCGGTCCCCCGCAACAAAGAGGACGAACAGGTCGTCTACATCGACGGCGACTCGGCCCCCCGCATCCTGTTCTCGGGCGAGGACCTGCTGCTCGAGGATCTGCCCATCGGGACGCGCGTGCTGTACCCGAAACCGCCCATCGAGGGGCTGGCGAACCCGGGCGCGGCGATCCGGTACGCGCTGAATCATCCGCTCGACGCCGAGCCGCTGTACGCGCAGCTGGCGCCGGGCATGCGGGTGACGATCGCCGTCGACGACATCAGCCTGCCGCTGCCGCCGATGGCCACGCCGGACATCCGGCAGACGATCATCGAGATCCTGCTCGAGCTGCTGGACGCCAACGGCGTCGACGACGTCCACATCATCATCGCCAACTCGCTGCACCGGCGGCTGACGGCCGCCGAGATGAAGCGGATGGTGGGCGCGAAGATCCACGACGCCTTCTACCCGGACCGCTACTACAACCACGACGCCGAGGATCCGGACGGCATCGTGCACCTCGGCAAGACCGACCACCACGAGCCGGTCAACATCAACCGGCGCTGCGTCGAGAGCGATCTGGTCATCTACGTCAACATCAACCTCGTGCCCATGGACGGCGGCCACAAGTCGGTCGCGGTCGGCCTGTGCGACTACGAGGCGCTGCGCCCGCACCACGAACCAGAGACGATCCGCGCGTCGGACAGCTACATGGATCCCAAGCGGTCGATGCTGAACACGAAGGTCGAGCGTCAGGGC
>DATBHU010000336.1:0-8267 GCA_036557265.1 Polyangia bacterium | reverse complement strand
CGCGCAGGTGTTGTCGCAGGCCGGATTCGAGGTCGATGACGCCGCGGACGGTTTTTCGGCGCTGGCAAAGGTGTCGCACAGCCGGCCCGACGTGGTGGTCACCGATCTGCGCATGCCAGGCATGCACGGCATCGACCTGCTGCACAGGATAAGGCGCATCCATGAGGACGTGCCGGTCATCCTGGCGACAGGGCTCGAGACCTACGACCTGTGCACGGCGGCCGAGTCGTACGGCGCCGTCACCTGCCTGGTCAAGCCGCTCAACCTCGAGGAGCTGGTCTGGATCATCGAGATGACCCTGGCCGTCCGCGAGGACAGCGCGCGCGCCAGCGGCGGCGCGGCGATCTGAGCACGGCGGCCTCGCCCGGCGTATCCTTGCCGGCCATCGTGGCTGGACAATTCATCGACGCGCGCGCTCTCGACTGGGACGAGGTGACGGCTCGGCTCGCGGCCGCGGCCGAGTCGCCGGCCGGTCGGGCGCTCTGCCTGGCGCTGCCGTTCGCCGCCGACGTGGGCGAGGCGCGCCGCCGCATGGCGGCCGTGGCAGAGCTGGCGGGTCTGCTGCGCGCGGGCGAGACTTTCCCGTCGCTGGCGGCGCCGGAGGTCGACGCGGCGCTGGCGTCGGCCGAGAAGACCGTCGCCCTGGGCGCCGAGGAGCTGCGCCCCGTGGCGGCGCTGGCGCGCGTCGCGGAGGCGGCCCGGCGCTATCTGCTCGCGCCGGCGCCGGTCGCGATCCCGGAGATGGTGGGGCTGGCGCGCGATCTCGATCCGCCGCTCGGGCTGGCGCGCGCGATCGACGAGACGTTCGACGCGGCCGGCGAGATTCGCGACACCGCGTCGCCCGAGCTGGAGCGGCTGCGCGCCGAACGACAGACCCTGCAGGACCGCGCGCGCACGGCGATCGAAGAGCTGATGCGCGTCGAGGAGTACGCCTCGGTGATGCAGGACCAGTTCTTCACGATCCGCGCCGAGCGCTACGTGCTGCCGCTGAAGGCGAGCGCGAAGTCGCTGGGGCTCGGCATCGTGCACGACACGTCGCGCACGGGCGAGACGGTGTTCGTCGAGCCGACCGCGCTGGTCGCCGTCAACAACCGCCTCAAGGTGACCGAGCTGGACATCCGGCGCGAGTCGCGCCGCATCCTGGAGCAGCTGACCGCCGACGTCGCCGCGGTCGCCGAGCCGCTGCGGCGCACGGTCGTGACGCTGGCGGCGATCGACGCGCGCGCGGCGGCGGCGCGGCTGGCGGTCGCCTACGACGGCAGCCCGATCGAGATCGTCGAGGCGCCCGTGGTCGATCTGCGCACCGCGCGGCATCCGCTGCTGGCGCTCTCCCATCCCGCGGCGAGCGTGGTCGCCAAC
Organism: Polyangia bacterium; assembly: GCA_036557265.1. GTDB lineage: Bacteria > Myxococcota_A > Polyangia > Fen-1088 > Fen-1088 > JADGRB01. Next base: position 6,908 of record DATBHU010000336.1, on the reverse strand, counting down.
GACGTCGCCCTCGGCGGCGGCCAGCCGCCCATCCTGGTCGTCAGCGGCCCCAACGCGGGCGGCAAGACCGTGCTGATGAAGACGGTCGGCCTGGCGGCGCTGATGGCGCGGGCGGGGCTGCTGGTGGCGGCCGATCCGCGCAGCCGGATCGGCTTCTTCGACGACGTGCGCGCCGACATCGGCGATCGCCAGTCGGTGATGGGCGATCTGTCGACCTTCTCCGGACACCTGGCGGCGGTGGGCGACATCCTGGGCGCGCGCGAGGGGGCGGGCGCGGGCGGCGCGACGATGGTGCTGCTCGACGAGCTGATGGCGGGCACCAACCCGGACCAGGGCGCGGCGCTGGCGCGCGCGACGGCCGAGACGCTGGCGGCGCGTCCCGGGCTGGCGATCATCACCACCCACTACGACAGCCTGAAGGCGCTGGGCGAGAGCGACGCGCGCTTCGCGAACGCGGCCATGGCCTACGATCTGGAAGCGCTGCGCCCGACGTTCCGGCTGGCGACCGGCGCGCCCGGGCGATCCTACGCCTTCGACATCGCGGCGCGCATGGGGCTGCCGGCCGCGCTGCTGGAGCGGGCGCGCGCGCTGGCGGGCGACTCCAGCCTCGGGCTCGAGTCGGTGATCGCGCGGCTGCAGGCGCGCGAGTCGGAGCTGGTCAAGCAGGGCGAGCGGCTGGCGGAAGCGGAGGCGGCCGCGCTGGCCGCCGCCGAAACCCAGCGCGAGGCGGCCGCGGCGCTGGCTGTCCGCGAGCGCGAGATCGGCCTCAAGGCGCGCGACGCCGTGGACGCGGCGGTCGCGGAGACGCGCGCGGCGCTGGCGCAGATCGTGCGCGAGGCGCAGCAGGCGCGCGATCCGCGCGCGGCGGCGGCCGGCCGCGCCGAGCTCGAGCGGGTGGCGGCGGAGGCGCTGGCCCGCCTGCCCGCGCCGCCCAAGGCCGCCGCCGAGGCGCTGCCGCTGGCCGCGGGCGCGCGCGTGTTCGTGGCGCGCCTGAACGCCGACGGCGTCGTGATCGATCCGCCGGACGGGCGCGGGCGGGCGCGCGTCAGCGTGGGCGCGCTGACGATCGAGGTGACGGCCGACGAGCTCGCGCCGCCGAAGACCACGGCGCGGGAGGCGGCGCGCGGCGCCGGCCGCGGCAAGCCGCAGCGCCAGGCTTCCCCCGGCGAGGCCGCGCCGCCCAGCGACGATCTCGCCCTGATCTCCGCCACGCCGAAGCGGACCATCGACGTGCGCGGCCAGAACGGCGACGAGGCGCTGGCCGCCATCGACGCCTACCTGGACCGCGCCGCGCTGGTCGGCGAGACCCACGTGGTGGTCGTCCACGGCCACGGCACGGGCGCCCTGCGCAAGCGCGTGCGCGCGCACCTCGACGACTCGCCCTACGTCGCGCGCTGGGCGCCGGGGACGGCGCGCCAGGGCGGCGACGGCGCCAGCGTGATCGAGCTGCGCTGACGGCGGCTGCGCGGTTCAGGTCGGACGTTTCGGGACGATCAGCACGGGGCAGGGGGCGTGCTGGACGACGCGCTCGGCGACGCTGCCGAGCAGCGCGTGCGCCAGCCCGCTGCGGCCGTGCGTGCCCATCACGATCAGGTCGGCGCCGGTCGCGGTGGCGCGCGCGACGATCTCGGCGTCCGGACGCCCGATCAGCGTCGCGGTCTCGCAGCGCAGCCCCGCCTCCTGGAGGCGCTTCTCCTCGGCGCGCAGCCCGTCGGCCACGCGCTCCATCACCTTGGTCATGTCGATCGGCAAGGTCGCGACGTCGATGGGCGGCGGCAGCGCGAACGACGCCTCGACCGCGACGTGGACCAGGTCGACGACCGCGCCCGCTCCCTTGGCCAGCGTCATCGCCGTGGCCAGCGCCTCTGCGGACGGGTCCGAGAAGTCCGTCGGCACCAGGATGCGTTTGACGCTTCGCAGATCCATCGAGCTGAAGCTAGCCACGTCCACAGTCCGGGACAACCCCGCCCCGGGTCGACCCACCCTGCGACGGGGGCCGCGGCGCGGCTTGACGCGGCCCGGTCGGATGCGGCAGGAAGGCGCAATGCCCAAGCTGACCGTGGCCCCCCGCATCCGCAGCTTCATCTGCCTCAACGCGCATCCGGTGGGCTGCGCGACCAACGTCGAGCGCGAGATCGCCGTCGCGACCAAGGACGCGCCCGGCACGGGGCTGAAGCACGTGCTGGTGATCGGCGGCAGCACCGGCTACGGCCTGTCCAGCCTGGTGAGCGCGGTGTTCGGTTACGGCGCGCGCGGCACAGTCGTCTGCCTGGAGCGGGCCGCGCACGGCGAGCGGACCGCGTCGGCCGGCTACTACAACCTCGCCGCCGCCCAGCGGCTGGCGCGCGCGCGCGGCGCGGGCGACGTCGTCGTCGTCAACGGCGACGCGTTCTCGGAGGCGGTCAAGCAGGAGGTCCTGGCGCGGGTGGCCGCGTCGGGCGTGAAGCTGGATCTGATCGTCTACAGCCTGGCGGCGCCCAAGCGCGCCGACGAGAAGCTGGGGACCAGCTGGAGCTCGGCGCTGAAGCCGATCGGCGCGCCGTTCCGCAGCCCGAGCATCAACCTCGGCAACGATCAGATCCAGCAGGTGGAGATCGCGCCCGCCACGGACGCGGAGATCGAAGCGACGCGCCGGGTGATGGGCGGCGAGGACTTCGCCGCCTGGGTCGAGGCGCTGATGGCCGCGGACCTGGTGGCCAAGGGCTGCCGCGCGGTCGCCTACAGCTACATCGGTCCGGAGCTGACGATGCCGATCTATCGATCGGGGACGATCGGCAAGGCCAAGGAGGATCTGGAAGCGCGCACGGCGGCGCTGTCGACGGCGCTGCGCGAGCGCGTGGGCGGCGGCGCCTGGGTCAGCGTCAACAAGGCGCTCGTCACGCAGGCGTCGGCGGCGATTCCGGTGGTGCCGCTCTACATCAGCGCGCTCTACAAGGTGATGAAGGAGGCGGGGACGCACGAGGGGACCGCCGAGCAGATCGCGCGGCTGTTCCGGGATCACCTCGGGCCGGGGCGGACGCCGAAGACCGACGCGGCGGGGCGCATCCGGATCGACGATCTCGAGATGGATCCGGCCGTGCAGGCGCGCGTCGTCGCGCTGTGGAACGCGGTCACCAGCGAGACGCTGATGAGCGCGATCGACTACGCCGGCTTCAAGCACGACTTCCGGGTGCTGTTCGGTTTCGAGGTACCGGGCGTCAACTACGACGAGCCGGTCGAAACCGAGGTCGCGATTGTCGAGTGAGTCGGGACCCTCGAAGGGTCCCGAACCCCCCGCGATGAGCTCCGCGCGGCGAAGCCGCGCTGCGCTCGACGCGATGTAGAATCGGAGTCGCGATGCGCCGATCGGTCCTGCTCCAGGTCGTGGTTCACTGCCCGCACTTCGATCGCGCCGTGACCGCCACGCGGAACGAGGCGATCGACCGGCTGGTGGCCTGCTCCGACGCGCACCTCTGTCGGGATCCCGCGCCGCCCACCGACGCGCAGGAGCACGAGCGCCCCTACCCGCGCGGGTGCCCGGTGTTTCCGTCGCTGGCGAAGTAGTCTCTGCCCAAGTAAGCCAGCGACATCCGGTCCCCTCGCCCCGGCAATGTGGATAGCGGGGAGAGGGTTAGGGAGAGGGGGCCGTCCTACTTGGACTTCTTGCCGCCCTTGGCGGGCGGCATCGGATCGCCTTCGGGCTCGGCGGCGGCCTTCTTCCCCTTTTTCTTCTTGGCCGGCTTCTCACCATCGCCCTCGCTCTTCGCCTTGCTCTCGCCCTTCGCTTTGCCCTCGCCCTTCGCCTTGCCCTTCCCCTTCGCCTTGCTCTCGCGATCGGGCGCCGGGTTGATGTCTTCCGGCTCGGGCTGCGTCTGGACCTTCTCCTCGGTTCCGAGCAGGCGGAACTCGATGCGGCGGTTCTTCTCCTTGCCTTCCTTCGTCTCGTTGTCGGCGATCGGCTTGTCAGGGCCGTAGCCGACCGTCCCGATGCGGCTCTCGTCGACGCCCGCGGATACCAGGAACAGCTTCACCGCCTCGGCACGCTTGCGCGACAGCTTCATGTTGAACTCGCGCTTGCCCTCGTCGGACGTGTGGCCGGAGATCTCGACCCGCAGCGTCGGGTACTCCTTGAACACGCCCACCGCCTCCTTCAGCAGCGGGAACGACGAGGCCTTGATGTCAGCCGAGTTGCGCCGGAAGTTGATTCCCTTGACGACGCCCGTGAACTTCTTGACCGTCGCCGGGACCTCGTCGGGGCAGCCGTCCTCGTCCTGATACCCGTTCTTGGTCTCGGGATCGTTCGGGCACTTGTCCTTCTCGTCGACGATGCCGTCCTTGTCGTTGTCCGGATCGGGGCAGCCGTCCTCGTCCTCGAAGTTGTCCTTGTCCTCGGGCTCGTCGGGGCACTTGTCCTTCTCGTCGACGATGCCGTCGTGGTCGCGATCTTCCTCGGGGCAGCCGTCGCGCTCCGGCGGGCCGGCCTTGTCGGGGCACTTGTCCTTGCGATCGACGACGCCGTCGCCGTCGCTGTCCTTGTCCGGGCAGCCGCCGTTCTCCTTCGGGCCGGCCTGGGTCGGACACTTATCCTTGTCGTCCGGGATGCCGTCGTTGTCGCTGTCCTTGATGAGCGGCGGGGGCGGCGGGGCCGCCGGCTCGCTGCCACCGAAGGTGAAGCCGAGCCCGGCCATGAATTCCCAGTCGACCGAGTAGCTCTTCGACTTGGTGTTCGGCACACCCAGCGCGCGCGCGTCCACCCGCAGGTGGACCATGTCGTTGAAGTAGAGCTTCGCGCCGACGCCGCCGTGGAAAACGAAGTCGGTGTCCTTCTTGATGTCGGTGTAGCCGTCGCCCGACGGGGACGCGACGTTCAGCATGCCCGCGCCCGCGAGCACGAAGGGGATGAACTTCCCGCCGGCGATCTCGCCCGGCGCGATGTTGTAGACCAGCGATCCGCGTGCGCCGACGATGAACGTGCTGTTCAGCGTGTCGCGCGCCTTGGTCGGCATGCCGACGCCTTCGGCTTCGATCGCGAACATCGGATGCAGCACGAGGCCCAGGCGCAGACCGAACAGAGCCGAGTTCTTCGGGCTGGTCAGCGTCGGATCGTCGGCCACGCCGAGCTCGACGTTGTTGGCGAACAGGTGGAGACCGCCCGCGACCCCGAGCTCGAACTTCACGCCCTCTTTCTTGGGCTGGGCCGCTGCTTCTCTCGCGACTACGACCAGACCGGCGCCGACCAAAACCGCGAGTGCGGCGCGCGCGCTCCTACCGGGGATCAGTCTCATTGTGCGCGACTATATCCGGTTTGAGTTCGGCCGGGAATTGCCAGCACCGTCGGGAGACGGGCCAATCGGCCGTCCTGCCTGAATACTTGTTCCGCCCCCGCTGTCCAGGCTATAAGCTGTGCCCGCTCGACGACGGACCCTCTGTCCACGTTCAGCATTCGGATTCCGAACCACCCCATCGACACACCATCGGGAGAAATGAAGCCATGACCCGTTTCGCCGCTCTGGTTCTCACCGCCACTTTTTTGACGATTTCGACGTTTGCAGGCAGCGCGGTCGGCGGCGGCGACGAAGGGAAGTGCACGATCGCGGTGAAGGGCGATTCGCCCACCGCGAAGGCGTGCACGAAGGGCGGACGCGCGGAGGCCAAGAAGATGATGAAGGAGATGGTCAAGCAGGCGAAGGCCGCGGGGCAGAAGTTCACCTGCGATGGCTGCCACAAGGATCTCGACAACTACGAGCTGACCAAGAACGCGACCGAGGACTTCAAGAAGCTCGAAGCCGTCGCGAAGAAGTAGCGCCGCGCGCTGCCCGGGCGATCCCGCCATGAAGACAATCACCGAGTTCTCCGGCACCGTCCTGCGTGAGGCGGCGCTGATTCGTCAATCGCACCGTCCACCCCCTGCGCCGCCGCGGGCGGCCTCTGCGCCGCCGCCACCGGAAGACGCGGCGCCTGCGGAGGGCGAGCCGGCGCCTGCGACTGAGGGCGAAGAGGCCGCCGCCGCTCCCGAGGGAGCGAACGGCGTCGCCGAAGCCGCCGCGACCGAGACGACCGAAGCGCCGGCCGAGGGTGCCGAGGCGCCCGCGGAAGCTGCCGCCGAGACGGGCGAGCCGCCCGCGGAAGCGCCGCTGGCGGACACGGCGCCCGCGGAGGCCGCATCCGGCGAGACGCCCGCTCCGGAGGGCGAAGCCGAGGCCCCGCCGTCGGACGAGGGTGCGCCTGCCGAGGCGGCGGGCGAGGGCGCCGCGGCTGCCGAAGGAGCGCCCGCCGAGGCGAGTGGACCCGCGCCGGTCGACGAGGCCGCCGTGCAGGCGGCGGCTGCTGCGGCGGCGGAGATCGAAGAGAAGATGGGCATCAAAGGCGATCGCCTCGCGCGCTTGATGGAGGCGCTGGAGGTGATGCGCGGCCGCGCCGACAACGTCAGGCTGGTGCGCGTGATGACGGGCGAAGGGGAGCCGCCTCCCGGTGCCAAGAAGCAGGGCGAATTCTACTACCTGGTCGATCTGCTGCCGCGCGGGGAGCCGCGCGGCCGCCGCGATGCCCGGGGCGGGCGTGGTGGACGCGATCGCGGCTTCGGCGGTGGTGGCGGTGGCCGCGGAGGCGGTCGTCCGGGTGGCGGCCCGGGTGGCGCGGGCGGAGGCCCTCCGCGCCGCGATCGTCCCGGCGCCGGATTCGAAATGGGACCTGGCTTCGGAAGAGGCCAGGATCGCGGGCGCGGCGGTCCGGAGAATCCGACCGGCGGCCCAGGCTGGATGGTCACCCGCGCGCCCGGAGGACCCGATCGGTCCGGCGGTCGCGATCGCGATCGCGGGCGGGGGCGTGGCCCTCGGCCGCCCGGCGGCGGCGGTCCTGGACGGAGCTTCGGCGGCGGTGGTCCCGGGCGCGGCCCCGGCGGCGGTCCCGGGCGCGGCCCCGGCGGCGGC
>DATBHU010000335.1:0-11736 GCA_036557265.1 Polyangia bacterium | reverse complement strand
TCGATCAGCGCGAAGCGATCGCCGTTGCAGATGATGTTGCCGCGCGAGACGTCGCCGTGGATCACCTGGCGGGGGAGCGCGGGCCAGGCGGCGATCGCGCGCGCCGCGTCCTCGAGCGCGTCCTCCACGCGCTGCCAGGGGAAGCCGGCGATCTTGCGGCAGGCGGTGAGGCGATCACGCGCGGAGGCGAGATCCGTGATGTCGTGCGCGAGCACCGCGCGCCCGTCGGGCAGCAGCGCCAGCCCGGCGTCGACCCGCGCCAGCAGCGCGCCGATCGCGCGGGCGAAGGCCGGCGCGGGCGCGGCGCGGTCCAGGGGCGTGCCGTCGACGTAGGCGAGCAGCGACGCCGGCGCGCCCGCCACCTCGTCGACCAGGGCGCCGGCGGTGGTCGGCAGCGGCCGCGGCACGGGCAGGCCGCGCGCGCCCAGGTGCTGCAGCGCCGCCAGCTCGAGCGGCACGCGCGCGCCGGCGTCGGCGCGGTGGAGGCGCAGCACCACCCGCGCCGGCTGGTGAGCGGGGGTGTCAATGATCAGGCAGGTGTTTTCGACACCGCCGCGCGCCGCTTCGTAGGCGATCGCCTCGACACCCCAGGGGGCGAGCATCCGGTTGACCTCTGCCAGTGACGCGAACGGGCTGACGTTGAACATTTGCCCGGGAGTTTTGCAATCACGATGCCGCGCCGATCGACGCGGCATGCGGCATGCACGGCGTGGCGGGTGGGATAGAAGCAGGGGAGCGCAACGATGACGACGACCGCAGTGCTGTTCGATTTCAACGGCGTCCTGGTCGACGACGAGGACGTGCACTTCGAGGCCTTTCGCCGGATCCTGGCGGTGGCGGGTGTCACGATCAGTCCAGAGATCTACCGACGCTACCTGGGGTACGACGATCGCGGGACGATCGTCGCCCTGCTCGATCACTATGATCGCCGCGTCGCGCTCGACGACGTCGCGCTCGAGCGCGCGGTCGCCGGCAAGCAGAGCGAGTACGCGCGGCTGGCCGGCGAGCACCCGCGCCTCGGCTTCGGCGCGCGCGCGCTGGTGCTCGCGCTGCGCGCCGCGGGCGCGCGGCTGGCGATCGTGTCGGGCGCGCGGCGCGCCGAGATCGATCCGGTGTTGACCGCGTCCGGCTTGCGCGACTGCTTCGACACCGTCGTCGCGGCGGAGGACGTCCGCCGCGGCAAGCCCGATCCCGAGGGCTATCGCCTGGCGCTGGCGCGCCTGCAGGACGCGGCCGGCGCGCCGCTGGCGGCGGTGGCGATCGAGGACGCGCCCGCCGGGCTGCGCGCGGCGCGCGGCGCGGGCATCCGCGGCGTCGGGCTGGCGACGACCTGTCCCGCGTCGGAGCTGGGCGACGCCGACGAGATCGTCGCGTCGCTGGCGGCGCTCGATCTGCGTCGGCTCGCCGCCGCGGCGGCCGGGCCCGTGGCGGGCAGCGCCGCGCGGCCGATCCTGTTCACGCCCGGGCCCGTGCGCGTGCCGCCGGCGATCACGCGCGCGCTCGCCGACCCGCCCTGCAACTACCACCGCCAGGACGGGTTTCGCGCGCTGCGCGCCGGGATCGAGCGCGACCTCCCGGCGCTGCTCGGGATCCGCGACGCGACGGCGTACCGGACGGCGGTGTTCACCGCCACCGGCACCGGCGCGAACGAGGCCTGCCTGCTCGCGCTCGCGGGCACCGGGCCGGGCCTGATCGCGTCGAACGGCTTCTTCGCGGCGCGCCTGGGCGAGCAGGCGGCGCGCAACGGCATCGCCCACCGCGTGATCGAGGGGCGCGCCGATCGGCCGCTGGATCCGGCGGCCATCGAGCGCGCGCTCGCCGCCGCGCCCGAGCTGCGCTGGCTGTACGTCGTCAGCCACGAGACCCGCGCGGGCCTCGTCAACCCGCTGGGCGAGATCGGCGCGGTGGCGCGGCGGTGCGGGGTGGCGTTCGCGGCCGACGTGGTGTCGAGCGCGTTCGCCTACCCGCTCGACGTCGAGGGGGCCGGGCTGGACCTGGCCGTGACGTCGTCGTCGAAGGCGATCGGGGCCGTGCCGGGGCTCGGGATCGTGCTGGTGCGCGCGGCGTTCCTGGAGCGGCTGCGCGCGGCGCGCGGCGCCGGCCACTACCTGGACCTCGTCGCCGAGTGCGACCGGCAGGCGCGCGACAGCCAGCCGCGCTTCGCGCAGCCGGTCGCCCTCTATGCGGCGCTCGCGGCGGCGTGCGCGCACCTGCGCGCCATCGGCGTCGACGCGCACATGGCCCGCATCCAGCGCCAGATGCGCCGCATCGTCGTCCACCTCGAGGGGCTCGGGGTGAAGCCGTCGCTGGCGGCGCAGCACCGCTCCGGCGTCGCCGTGAACTTCCGGCTGCCGGCCGGGCTGCGCTATCCGGACTTCGCGCGGCAGATGCAGGAGGAGGGCTATTACCTGCTCTACGGTCCGCCCGGCGACGACGGGCAGTTCCAGGTCAGCACGATCGGCGATCTGGACGACAGCCACGTGGCCGGCCTTTGCGCCGCGCTGACGCGCGTGCTCACGACGAACGCCTAACAGGCGTCGTCAGCTTTTCACCGGGAAGGACCGCGCGGGCAACGCGCGCGCGCCCGCGCTCACGGTGGTCTCGTTGTTGCTCAGCTGTAACCACATGCTCGAGCAGCTCGGCGCGCATGTGGGGAAGCAGATCATCTTCGGCTTCGACCGGCACCTGCTGCCCGAGGTCGACCGCTACCTGGCGCAGCTCGGGGCATACGGGACCGTCGTCACGGACACCGATCCGGAGCGGCTGCACTACCTCAGCTCCGCCGAGCGCGTCTGCCGCCGCGTGCGCGGGCGTCCCGACGCGGTCGGCGTGCTGGCGTGCATGACCGGCATCGGCGTCAGCATCGCGGCGAACAAGTTCGGCGGCGTGTACGCGGCGCGCTGCCTGTCGGTGGCCGACGCCGAGATGGCGCGGACGATCAACAACGCCAACGTCCTCTGCCTGGCGGTGGCGTCGGGCGCGGCGCTGAACGCCGCCATCGTCGACGCGTTCATGCGTACGCCCTATCAGGGCCGCAAGCTGGACGAGCTGACCGGGCTGCGCCGCTTCGAGCGGCTGACCCGGGACCGCGGCCGTCACCGCCCGGGCGCGACCGAGCCCGATCTGCGCTTCCCCACGGTCGAGCAGATCGGCGTGCCGACGCTCGCGTCGCGCGGCATCACCGGCCTGCTCGCCGATCTCGACGGCACGCTGGTCGGCGATCGCCAGGACGACGTGCCGGGCAGCGTGGCGGCCTGGGTGGGCGGCCTGCGCGCCGCCGGCATCGACGTCTGCATCGTCTCCAACAGCGGGCCGGCGCGGGTGGCGCGGGTGGCGGCGGCCCTGGACGTCCCGTTCGTGGCGCACGCGGCCAAGCCGCTGCGCCGCGGGATCGACGCCGGCCTGCGCGCGCTGGGGCGGCCCGCCAACGACGTCGCCCTGGTCGGCGATCAGCTGTTCACCGACGTCTGGGGCGGCCGCCGCTCGCACCTGCTGACCATCCTGGTGGCGCCGCGGTCGTCGGATCAGACCCTGCTGACGCGCCTCAAACGGCCCCTGGAACGGCTGCTCGACGGCGGGCGAGTTGCCAGCTGACAGGGCGCTGCCGTTGGCGCATTATGCGCGGCGAGCAGGATGTCGGCGCGCGCGTATTCGAATTGGCTGGGCGCGCTCGTCCTCTGCGCGGCGAGCTCGCTCGCGTGCAGCACGCGGGCGCTCGACTCCAAGGGCGCGCCGCCGGCCGGCGCCGACGCCGGCACCGCCAGCATCAGCAGCCGCGGCGACAGCGCGGGCGGGCCGCCGGATTTGCTGCGGCTCCCGGGCCAGACCTGCATGACGTCCCTCGACTGCGCCAGCGGGTTCTGCGTGGACGGCGTCTGCTGCAACACCACCTGCGCGGGCGAGTGCATGACCTGCACCGCGCCCGGCAAGGTCGGCACCTGCTGGCCCATCGACGCGGGCGGCATGCCCCGGACGCCGGCCGGGTGCGCCGTCGACACGGCCCAGTCGTGCGGCAACGACGGCACCTGCGACGGCCTCGGCTCGTGCCGCCCCCGCGCGGTCGGGACGCTCTGCGGGCAGGGCCTCTGTCAGGACGGCGCCGTCGTCGGACAGCTGGTGTGCGACGGCCTCGGCGCCTGTCGACCCGGCCCGGCGATCGTCTGTGCGCCGTACCTGTGCGATCCGACGACCGGCGCCTGCCGCGGGGCGTGCGCGGCCGACACCGACTGTCCCGGCAGCTATTGCGAGACGACCGGGCGCTGCCACGTCCGCGAGCTGACCGCTGCTTGTGCGCGCAACGCCGACTGCGCCTCCGGCTTCTGCGTCGCGGGCCTCTGCTGCAACACCGCCTGCGACGGCCCGTGCCTGGCCTGCAACCAGCCCGGCCGCGAGGGCACCTGCTCGCCTCGTCCGGACGGCTGTTCCGGGCCCGACGCGTCCGCCGACTGAGATCGCGCGCGACCCTGGAAATCGCGGCCCGGGCGGGATAGAAACCGGGCCCGATGGAGCTCGTCTCGACCGGCGCCGCCCCGGCGGCGCCCGCGCTGTCGCCGTCCGAGATCTTCCGGGGCCGCAAGCTGCTGATCCTCGGCAGCACCGGCTTCGTCGGCAAGGTGCTGCTGAGCATGCTGCTCGACCGCTACCCGCAGATCGGGCGGGCCTACGTCATGGTCCGGCGCGGGTCGGGGACCGACAGCGAGGCGCGCTTCTGGCAGAGCGTTGTCACCTCGCCCGCCTTCGATCCGCTGCGCGACAAGCACGGCGGCCCAGACGGTGGCAAGGCAGCGCTGGCCGCCTTCCTGCGCGAGAAGGTGGTGGTCGTCGACGGCGACATCACCGAGCCGAACCTGGGCATGTCCGAAGAGCTGGCCGAGCGGGTCGCCAAGGACATCGACGTGCTGATCAACTCGTCGGGGCGCGTCACCTTCAACCCGCCGCTCGAGTCGGCGCTGCGCACCAACGTCGAGGGGACCAAGAACGTCATCGCGTTCGCGAAGCGGATGCGGCGTCCGGCGCTGATCCACACCAGCACCTGCTTCGTCGCCGGCAACCGCTCGGGCGAGGTGTGGGAGGACGAGGAGCTGGTCGGCTACTTCCCGCGCCGCGCCGAGATGACGGGCACCCGCTTCTCCGTCGAGCAGGAGACCGCGGACAGCGCGCTCGGCGCCGAGCGGATCCGCCAGCTGGCCGACGACGCCCAGGTGCTGGCCGAGCTGCGCCAGCAGGCGCGCGACCGCCTGCGCGAGGAGAAGCGCGATCCCGACGACGAGCAGGCGCTGAAGCTGGCGGTGGCGCGCTCGCGCAAGGAGTGGATCCGCTCCGAGATGACCAAGCAGGGGATGGAGCGGGCGGCCAGGTGGGGCTGGCCGAACATCTACACGTACACGAAGAGCATGGGCGACCAGCTGGTGGCGCGCGAGACCGACATCGTGCGCGCCATCGTGCGCCCGGCCATCGTCGAGAGCGCGGTCGCCTATCCGTTCCGCGGGTGGAACGAGGGCTTCACCACGTCGGCGCCGCTGGTCTACCTGGCGCTCAAGGGCCAGAACGTGCTGCCCGTGTCGCCCAAGCTGATCCTCGACGTCGTCCCCGTCGACCACGTCGTGTCCGGCATGCTGATGGTCGCCGCGCAGGCGATCGTCGAGCAGCCGAAGCTGGTGTTCCAGCTGTCGAGCGGCGACCTGAACCCGCTGCACATGGACCGGGTCGTGACGCTGACCGGCCTCTACAAGCGCAAGCGCTTCCGCGACAAGGAGACCGGCAACCGCTTCCTGAACGAGCTGGCGGCGCGCATGGAGTTCCGCCCGGTCACGCAGGAGAGCTACGACCGCTTCTCGATCCCGAAGATCCAGAGCGTGGCGCGCAAGGCGTCCGAGACGCTGGCGCGCATCCGGCCGCGCTGGGGCGCGGGGCGCTTCACGGCGGTGATCGATCGCTTCAAGAAGGGGTTCGACGAGCTCGACCGCGTCACCAGCGAGGCGGCCGAGAACATCGAGCTGTTCCGCCCCTTCATCTTCGACAACAGCTACATCTTCCGGGCCGACAACATCCGCGCGCTGCGCGACCGCATGCCGCCCGACGACCAGGCCAAGCTGGTGTGGGGGCCGGAGCACGTCGACATCTACGACTACTGGATGAACATCCACTTCCCGGGCCTGGAGCGCTGGGTGCTGCCCGAGCTGGACGAGACCTACGCGGCGCGGCCGAAGCAAGTCTACAGCTACCACGACCTGCTGGAGCTGTTCGACGCGACGACCAAGCTGCACGCGACCCGGCCCGCGCTGCGCATCGAGCGCGGCGGGCGCGAGGAGACCTACAGCTACGCCGACCTGCAGGAGCTGGCCACGCGCGTCGGCGTCTTTCTTTCGGAGCGCGGGGTCGTCGCCAACGCGCGCGTCATGCTGTTCGCCAAGAACGCGCCCGAGTGGGCGATGGCGTACTTCGGGACGTTGAAGACGGGCGCGACGTCGGTGCCGGTCGGGCACGAGTCGGCGGTCGCCGAGCTGGTGAACGTCGCGCGCGCCTCCGACGCCGTCGGCATGCTGATCGGCGACGACCTGTTCGACAGGAACGAGGACGCCCTCCGGCGCGCGCTCGCCGACGCGGGCCTGCAGACGAAGCTGTGGTCGTTCAGCGAGGCGTTCACGCTGCCGGAGCTGGAGGTCGAGCGGACGCGCGCGGCGGCGCTGGTGCGCCGGCAGAGCCCGGACGGGCTGGCGTCGCTGATCTTCACGTCGGGCACGACCGGCAAGCCGAAGGGGGTGATGCTGACCCACCGCAACTTCACCTTCATGGTGTCGGAGCTGTCGAAGATCTTCGAGTTCGGCGTCACCGACGGGATGCTGTCGGTGCTGCCGCTGTCGCACACCTTCGAGTTCGCGACCGGCCTGCTGGTGCCGCTGGCGCACGGCGCGCAGATCACCTACCTGCCGGAGCTGACCGGCGACGCCATCTCGGCGGCGCTCGAGCGCGGCCACGTCACGGCGATCGTGGGCGTCCCCGCGCTGTGGGACCTGCTGCGCCGCCGCATCCTACAGCGCTTCGACGACAAGTCGCCCATCCTGGGCGGCATGATGCGCCTGCTCGCCAAGGGCAACTACGAGCTGCGCAACCGGGCCGGCTTCGACGTCGGGCAGCTGCTTTTCCTCCCCGTGCACGAGAAGTTCGGCGGCCGCATCCGCTACCTGATCAGCGGCGGCTCGGCGCTGCCCGGCGAGGTGCTGGAGGCGTTCAGCGGCATGGGGTTCTCGTTCTTCGAGGGCTACGGCCTGACCGAGACCGCGCCCGTGCTGACCGTGACCTCGCCCAAGAAGAAGCCGATCGCGGGGTCGGTGGGCCAGCCGCTGCCCGGCATCGAGGTGAAGATCGAGGAGCCCGATCCGAACACCGGCGTCGGCGAGGTGATCGCGCGCGGGCGCAACGTGATGGCCGGCTACTGGCAGGACGACGACGCGACGGCGCAGGCGATCCGCGACGGCTGGTTTCACACCGGCGATCTCGGGCGCTTCGACGACGACGGCAACCTGCACCTGGTCGGCCGGTCCAAGGACGTGATCGTCAACGCCGACGGCAAGAACGTCTACCCGGACGAGATCGAGGATCTCTACCGCGACAGCGACTTCATCAAGGAGCTGTCGGTGGTCGGCGTGCCCGACGGCCTGGGCGAGCAGGTGGCGTGCGCGGTGGTGCTCGATCTCGAGCACGACGCGGCGCTGTCGGCCGCCGAGGTGACCGCCAAGGTGGAGGAGCACTTCCGCAAGGTCTCGGCCGATCTGCCCATCTGGAAGCGCGTCCGCAGCGTTCATTTCTGGGACGGCGATCTGCCCAAGACCGAGAAGCGATCGGTGAAGCGCCGCGAGGTGGCCGCGGAGATCGCGCGCCTGCGGCGCAAGCACGAGGAGGCCAAGGGCGAGATCGCGGCGGCGGGCGAGGGCGGGCAGGTGGCGTGGCTGCTGGATACCGTGGCGACGGTGTCGGGGCGGCGGCGCGCCGACGTCAAGCTGGGCAGCCGCTTCGGCGAGCTCGGCTTCGACAGCTTGATGTACGCGGAGCTGTCGAGCGCGCTCGAGAACGCGGGCGTGGCGCTGCCCGAGAGCGCGGACGTGACCACGCTGGGGACGATCGCCGAGCTGCAGGAGCTGCTGGCGCGCGGGCCGGCGGCGGCGGCGCGCGAGCGGACCGCCAAGCTGGCGCTCGACGACGACGCCGAGATTCGCGTCCCGGGCGTCATCGCGACGGCGGGCAAGCGCGGGCTCGCCTGGGCGCAGCGCGCGTTCTACCAGGGCGTGCTGGCGACCGAGGTGCGCGGCAAGAGCCACATCCCGCAGCACACCAGCTTCATCGTCGCGGCCAACCACGCGTCGCACCTGGACATGGGGGCGATCAAGGTCGCGCTCGGCGACGCGGGCCGCGACCTGACGTCGCTGGCGGCGGCGGACTACTTCTTCCGCAACCGCTACCGGCGCGCCTACTTCAAGAACTTCACCAACCTGGTGCCGATGGAGCGGTCGGGATCGATCCGCAAGTCGATGGACACCGCCGAGAGCGTGCTGCGGCGCGGGCGCAGCATGGTGGTGTTCCCGGAGGGGACGCGCTCGGTGACGGGCGACATGGCCGAATTCCTGCCCAGCCTCGGCTACCTGGCGCTGCGCGCCGAGGTGGGCGTGCTGCCGGCCCACATCGCGGGCACCTTCGAGGCGCTGCCCAAGGGGACGGCGGTGCCGCGCACGCGCGAGCTGACCGTCGCCTTCGGGCCGTTCCTGTCGGCCGAGTGGCTGACGTCGCTGACGGCCGGGCTGCCGGCGCAGGAAGGGTGGCGGCTGGTGGCGGCGTTCACCCAGCGCGTGGTCGAGAACCTGCGCGACGGCGTCGCGACCGCGCTGGACGTCGAGGCGGCGCGCGCGGCCTGGGACGGGCGCATGCTCGGCCCGATCGCGGTGCGGCCGCCGCGGCGGCGGCGCGTGCTGAGGTCGGTGCCATGACGAAGGCGAAGGAGACGCAGACGCGCGTGACCACGCTGGTGACCGGCGGGACCGGCTTCTTGGGCGCGCACCTGGTGCGGCTGCTGGCGGCGCAGGAGAAGGGGAGGGGCCGCCTGCGGGTGCTGGCGCACAGCGCGCCGCCCGCCTGGCTGAAGGATCTCGAGCCGCGCCTCGAGACGGTTTCGGGATCGGTGACGTCGGCGGACGACCTGGCGCGCGCCGTGATTGGCGTCGACCAGATCTATCACCTGGCCGGGATGGTCTCGCACCGCGCCGCCGACGCCCACCGCATGTACGCGGTCCACGTCGACGGCACGCGCCTGCTGTGCGAGGCGGCGGCGCGCGCGGGCGTGTCGCGCATCGTGATGGCGTCGACCAGCGGCGTGGTGGCGGTCTCGCGCCGCGCCGACGACGTCGCCGACGAGGAGACGCCGGCGCCCGTCGACATCATCTCGCGCTGGGCTTACTACGCCAGCAAGCTCTATCAGGAAGAGACCGCGCGGCGGGCGTGCGGCGACAAGGTGGAGCTCGTGACGGTGAACCCCAGTTTGCTGCTCGGCCCAGGCGACGATCGATTGAGCTCGACGCGGCCGATCGTGCAGTTCTTGGCGCGCGAGATCTCGCTGATGCCGGCCGGCGGGTTGAACGTCGTCGACGCGCGGGACGTCGCCGCGCTGCTGCCGGTGGCGATGGCGCGCGGGGCGGCGGGGCAGCGGTATCTGCTGGGGGCGGTCAACTGGACGTTCGCGGAGTTCTTCGGGCGGCTGGAGCGGCTGACGAAGATCCCCGGGCCGAAGCTGAAGTTCACGGGACAGTTCCCGCATCTGGCGGCGCGCGCCCAGGCGGCCGTGTTCAAGAAGCTGGGGCGCAAGGTGCCGGTGGATCCGGAGAGCGTCGACATGGCCCAGTACTACTGGTACCTGGACGCCGGCAAGGCGGCGCGCGAGCTCGGGTGGGAGCCGCGCGATCCAGCGGACACGCTGCGGGAGACGGTGGACTACGTGCGGGAGCGGGTGCTGGGGGGGAGCGGGGCGTTCAAGGCGGCGGCGGGCGGGTAGGGCGGCCGTCAATCAGAGGGCGATGTCGAAGCTGGGCGTCTCATTTCCGCCGACGACATCCTCCGCGCACTTCGCTCGTCGTGAAGCGCCGGCGAGACCGACCGACGGCAACGTAGGGCTTAGGGCGCGCAATAAGCCAATCCTGCGACACACAGTCGCAAGGAACAAATCAGCGACGATGCACCCGATCGTACCCGCCAATCGCCCGCTCCCGTCTGGAGTGGATGCTAACGAGGTGGCCCGATAAGCCGATCGCTGAATGCGAGCCGAAACAGGTCCGGGTAAAGTTCGTTCCACTGGTGCGCTATCGCCAGTTCCCACTGGAAAGCCTCTGGGGCAAGAGAGGACCTGAGTTCGGGCTTCGGAATCGTCAGTCCGGATATCGCAGCGAACGCCTCCTCGCTAAGTGGGCCAGCGCCGGCAATAAAGGGTACAAGGCGGTCCATCCGGTCTTCGCCGAGGTGATGAAGAAAATACGTGCACGCGGTTCCCGCAATCATGTTCCGACGGGATGCCGGGGACGGGCTGACCTTGTCCTTCTCATTCTTCCCAAATCCGTACAAGCGAAGAGCACAGTAAATCGCAGACAATTTTAACTGTATCCGGGTTCCGATTTCATGCTCCCTCTTGTGATCACAAGGACGTTGGAGGGCCTTGAGGTCGTCCATGAGAAAGTCGCAGACGGTCACGGCATCTGCATCCATCTCGAGCGTTTGTCTAAAATGAGGACCAGCACTGGGGCGGATGTCGTCGACGGTCATGCCGTACTTCCGTTCCTTCACGAGCAGTATGTGTCCATTCATTATGTGTGCGAGGTCATGCCGAATCATGAAGTCAAGCGACACACGGAAGAAAGCATCTGCCATTTCGCAGCGCGCGTCGTCCCGTGGCGTAGGCGGTGTAAGCGTTCGTAGTTGATTCACGAGTTCCTGAAGATCGAACGTTGGCATTGGCAAAGTCGCTACATCTTCTTCGTTCCTTGCCGATCCAACGCCGGGGAAGGCGTTCTGGTTGGCGAACATCCGCCGGAACAGGTCCCAAAGAACGAGAATGCCACCCTCGTAGATGCCCAGGAATGCGACACCGTCTTCGATTGCTGAGCAGCAATTCACACTATCGTTCGCGATGCACCCAGTAACAACGGTTGGCATGGTTGGGCGGGTCTTCGGATCCCGCCGAATCCAGTCGACGAGCTCGGCGGCTCGTGCTTGCACCCTGTCTATTAGTGGATGGGACCTGGAAGATTGTCCTCCGCGATTGGCAAAAACTGAATGGAAGCGCTCGTCGAATCCCAAAGTTATGCTCCTTCAGAGGAAACAGTCCTTTGGCGTGTGTACGCGTTGTACCGCTGGCCGACTGATCAAGGCGATACGAGCATAGCTCTTGTTCGTCCAACGATACTGGCATTCGCCGGCGCCCGGTAGAGGGAAGCGTAGCTGCCTGAGCAACCGGGAACATCCTTTACAGGTGTCCGAGGACATCGTTAACAGTCCGGGGAGCGGAAAGTCGCCCCGGTGATCTTGGAGGGCGCACGCCCAGTCCGCTGCAACAGCGGGCTAGTACTACTGTGTTAGAAAAGTTGACGTAGCATCGGACGGCCGTGAGATGGTCTCATGGCGAACAGGGTGAAGGTCTCGGAGCAGAACTTCATGGCGTACCTGGAGCGGCTGACGGCCGCGGTGGGGCACGCCGACCGA
>DATBHU010000334.1:0-13919 GCA_036557265.1 Polyangia bacterium | reverse complement strand
CTGGGGGAGGAGGCGCTGGCCGCCGCGCTGGAAGCGGCGCTCGTGCAGTGGCCGCACGAAGGCACGCCCTCGAACCCGCGCGCGTGGTTGATCCGCACGGCGCGCAACAAGGCGGTCGATCGCATGCGGCGGCGCGCGCTGTTCGAGGACAAGCGCGCCGAGGTGGAGGCCGAGGCGGCGCGCGAGCGCGAAGAGGCGGGCGCGTCCGAGCTCGACGACGACGAGGTGTCCGTGGCCGACGATCAGCTGCGCCTCATCTTCACCTGCTGCCACCCCGCGCTGGCGGTCGAGGCCCAGGTCGCGCTGACGCTGCGCACGCTGTGCGGCCTGGAGACCGAGGAGATCGCGCGCGCGTTCCTGGTGCCGGCGGCGACGATGGCGCAGCGGCTGGTGCGCGCCAAGGCGAAGATCCGGCAGGCGCGCATCCCTTACCGCGTCCCCGACGCGGAGGACCTTCCGGCGCGCGTCGACGCGGTGCTGGCGGTCGTCTACCTGGTGTTCAACGAAGGCTACGCCGCCAGCTCGGGCGGGGCGCTGATCAGGCGCGAGCTGTGCGCGGAGGCGATCCGGCTGGGGCGGCTGCTGGTGGAGCTGCTGCCGCGCGAGTCGGAGGCGCGCGCGCTGCTGGCTCTGATGCTGTTGACCGACGCGCGCCGCGACGCGCGCGTCGACGCCGCGGGCGAGATGGTGCTGCTGGAGGATCAGGACCGCGCGCGCTGGGACCAGGGCGAGATCCGCGACGGGCTGGCGCTGGTCGAGGGCGCGCTGCGCGCCGGGCCGCCGGGCGCGTACGCGCTGCAGGCGGCGATCGCGGGCGTGCACGCGCGCGCGGCGCGCGCGGAGCAGACCGACTGGCGCGAGATCGCGTCGCTCTACGCGCTGCTGCGGGTGGTGAACCCGTCGGGCGTGGTGGCGCTGAACCACGCGGCGGCGGTCGCGATGGCGGACGGCCCGGAGGCGGGATTGCGCCTGATGGACGCGCTGGCCGTCGACGGCGGGCTGGCCGCCTATCACCTGCTCCCGGCGGCGCGCGCCGATCTGCTGCGCCGGCTGGGACGCTTCACCGACGCGGCGGCGGCCTACCGCGAGGCGCTGGCGCTGGTCGGCAACGAGAGCGATCGCCGCTTCCTGGAGCGACGCCTCGCCCAGGTTGCGCCGGCGCGCAGCTGATCGGTTCGATCGGCGCGCGGCGCGCGAAAGACAACGAGCCTCCGGAAAAGTTCCTGCGGAACTGCGGCGCGTCGGGCTTGTCCCTGCATGCAAGGAGGCTCGTTTCAAACATGCAATCGCACGACAGCTCGCGTTTCCGGTCCCCCCACCCGCACCCCCATGCTCCATTCCCGCCGGCGCTCGGGGCGGACGACGCGACGCCCGCGCGGGCGGGCCTCGCGCCGGAGCTGCCGTTCGCCGAGTCGCGCGTCGTCGTCGCGGCGGCGGCGCTGCTGGTGGAGGCGCGCTTCCGCGGCGTCCCGCTGGCGGGCCGCCTGCTGCGCGCCGACGAGGCCGGCGCGTTCACGGTCGGCGCGTCGCGCGGCGCCGACGCGCCGGTCAACCCGGCGTACTTCGGTGCGCCCGCCGCTTCGGCCGCCGGCGCCGGTCACGCGCTGGTCGAGCCGTTCGCGGGCGGCTTCGCCGTCAATCTGACGCCGGCCATGCGCGTCGAGCTGCTGACGGCGACGCAGGCGCTGCCGCTGCGGCCGGACTTCGGGCGCGCCGAGGCGCCGCTGATGCTGCCGGCCGACGCGTGCCTGCGCGTGACCTGCGGCGAGGTCGCCTTCGATGTCTTCGCGGCGGAGCCGGCGGCGGCGGTGCCGCGCCCGCGCTTCGGCGCCGACCTGCGCGCGCACGGGCGCTACACGCTCGGCGTCGCGCTGGCGTTCCTGGCCCTGCTGCTGATCGTGCGCGCGATCCCGGAGGATCCGCGCTCGCTGGCCTGGGACAACATCGAGCGCTCCAGGCACCTGCCGGGGTTCGTCACCATCCCGCTCGACCTCAACTCGCCGGAGATCGACACGTCCGTAGGCAAGAACGCGCCGGGCGGCGGCAGCTCCCAGGCGGCCAAGGGGCCCGAGGGTCAGGCCGGCGACAAGCACGCGAAGCGACCGGACGGCCGCCGCGCGGTCGCGGGACAGGTCGCGCCCAAGGACGCGCAGGAGGCGGCGGGCGAGGTGCGAAAGAACACGCTGCTCGCGGTGCTGGACGGGCCGATGACCGGATCGGCGGCCGAAGTGTTCGAGCACCGGGCGGCGCTCGGCGAGGACAAGGACACGGTCCTCGGTCAGCTGATGGGGACGGAGATCGCGACCTCCTGGGGCGCCGGCGGCCTCGGCACGAAGGGGACTGGCGCGGGCGGCGGCGGTACCGGTGAGCGGACGCTCGGCCTCGGGATCCTCAACACCGTCGGAATCGGGTCCGGCGTCGGGCCCGGCCACGGACCGGGGATCGGCTACGGCAGCGGCGTCGGCAAGCTGGGTCCGCGCCGCGCCAAGGTTCCCGATGTGATTCCTGGCATCGTCTCGACCCGCGGGACGCTCGACAAGGAGATCATCCGTCGCATCGTTCGCCGTCACCTTAACGAGGTGAAGTACTGCTACGACCAGGCGCTCACGCACCAGCCGAAGCTGGAGGGACGCCTCGTCGCGCAGTTCACGATCGCGGGCACCGGGCAGGTGATCGCGTCGGTGAAGCAGAGCTCGACGCTCGGGGCGCCGGCCGCGGAGATGTGCGTGGTCAACGCGATCAAGCGCTGGAACTTTCCGGCGCCGACGGGCGGCGGGCTGGCGATCGTGACGTATCCGTTCACGTTCGCGCCGGCGGGGAACTGAGAAGGAACTTTCGCTCACCCGCCGGGCCTCCGGCCCGGCGGCCTCTCCCAACGGGAGAGGCTAGAAATCAGAGCTCGCGGTCGGCGGGGGCGGCGTCGTCGCCGCCGTGTTTCTTCGACTTGTGGGAGCTCTCGGCGGCCTTCTTCTTCTTTTCCTTCTTGTCTTCTTTCTTCTCTTTGCTCTTCGACTTCGACTTGGCGTCGGCCTTCTTGTCGTCCTTGGCGTCGGCCTTCGCCTTGTCGTCGCCGTCCGGCTCGGGCTCTCGCTCCTTCGTCACCTCGACGCCGGCCAGGTCGTCCTTCAGCTTGGCCAGCTCGAGGGCGCGCGCCTGCGCGTCCTTGACGGCTTGCTCTTTGGCCTCGACCAGGCTGGCGTGCTCGGCCTCCAGCTTCTCGATCTTCTCCGCCGCCTCCTTCTGCACCGCCTCGGTCGCCGCGAGCTTGGCGGCGGCCGTGTAGGCATCGGACGTCGCCTTCGAGCGCTCCTTCCAGAGCCAGTAGTTGGCCCCGCCCGACGCGAGCACCACCAGCGCCAGCGGCAAGATTATCCCGGCCGACTTCGGCTTCACCGGATTTCCGTAAGCGTCGAAATACTGTGCCATGGTCGGGACAGTCTATCCGCCAGAGGGCGCAAAGGCCGGAAAAGCAGCCATGCGCTACCATTTCGTCGTGACGCAGGACCAGCCGCCGACGCCGGGGCCCAACGCCGCCGAGATCAAGGCGTTGCTCGAATCGCTGAAGACCGGCCTCGACGCGGCGCTGGTCGGCATCTTCGACGGCGCGCGCGCCTGGTTGCACGCGTCGAGCGAAAGCTCGCCCGGAGCTTTCTGGGCCGCGTTGCAGGACATGCCCTGTCTGCAAACCGACTGGGGCGAATGGGATCGCGAGCTGCTCGAGTCCGCCCATGCGCGCGTCGATTGCCGGTGCGCGAGCCACCGCCTCGAGGCTTTCATGTTTCACAGGCGCTGGATCTTGATCGTCGCGGCGGCAGGCCCGCTCGTCGGCGGCGCCGACAAGGTGATCGCTCACGCCATCGAGATCCTGAAACGCCTGCTGCCGGCGGCTCGCGCTGGACGTTCGTCGCCTGCGCCCGCCGGTGGAGGCTCCGGCGGTGGCAGTCAGGGCCCCGCCGAGCTCGGCATCCCCGTCTGGTGGATCCGCGGCTGGCCGTCAGGCTGACGCACGATCACCGCTCGTTCGCGTCGCGCGCCTTCTGCAGCCAGCGCTGCTTGTTGGTGAGCACCTCGTCGGTGCTCGGCTTGCGCTTCGTCTGAGCGGTCCCTTCGACGAATTCGCTGGGCCGCGCGGCGGTGATCGCGTTGAGCGCGACGTCCGCCGCGAACGCCGCCGGGACGTCGTCCTCCGGGAAGATCGCCTCCCACGGGCATTCGGGCTCGCAGGCGCTGCAGCAGATGCAGGCGTCGGGATTGATGAACAGCTGGTTGGGGAGCGCCTCCGTTCCTGCGGGGGGCCGGTGCTCGACGATGCAGTCGGGGATGGGGCAGACCGAAACGCACGCGCTGTCGACACAGTCACGGCAAAGCCGGGTGATCACGTGGGCCATTGCGATTGTTCCTGCTCAGTTTGCGTGAAACGTCGTCGTGTTGCCGGCCAGCGACCCGCGCAGCAGCACGTCGCGGCCGCGCGCGAGCGCGAAGTCGAACCCGGTCGCCTCGCGTCGGGCCGCGAGATCCAGCTTGCTCGCGGCCAGCTCGCGCGCGAGCCGCACCAGGCTCTTCAGCTGCACGGCGCCGTCGCGATCGAGCCGCGGCAGCCGCGCCTGCTTGAAGTCGGAGACCGCCACGGACGCCCACCGCGTGCGGCCCGAGCCCTCACAGGTCGGACAGGTGCGACCGAGCGCGGCGCGCAGCGCGCTCTCCACGAACGCCGTCTGGTTCGGCAGGTCGCGCAGCGACCGCGCCAGGTCCTTCGCCACCCGAAACGTCACGCGCGTCTTCATGTACAGCAATATGCTGTACGCCAGGCGAGCGGTCAAGTGCCCTTCGACGAGGAAGCTGCTCGCTGCCCGGCGCTAGCGGGGGAGATTGAACAGCACGCGGAGCGTGAGGCCGCCCGTGAAGGCGACGCGGCCGTCGGGGGCGCCGGGGGCGGCGGCGATGCCGAGCGGCACGGCGACCTCGAAGGGGACGGCGCGTTCCAGGCGGCGGAACGGGCCCGGGACGGCGTCGCCGAATCCCCAGCCGAGCACCGCGTGGACCGTATGCACCTGCAGCGATCGCTGGCCGCCGATGGCCGGCAGCCAGACCGGCTCGAACGCATAACGCGCGCCCACGAACCCGGCGCTCTGCAGCCGGCCGATCACACCAGCGCCCAGCGCGTAGCGGGCCTCGAGCGCCAGCGGAACGGCGACGCCGGAGTTGAGCTGCCCATCGCTGCTTTTTCCGCACAGCAGCTCCGTACAGATCGCGGCGCCGACGCCGACCTGTCCGTTGAGCAGGACCGGGCCGAGCCAGGCGCCCGCGCCCACCTCGAACGACGTCACCGCGCGCAGGCCCGAGAGCTCGGTGTTGCCGAGCACGCCCATCCCGATCGTGAAGACCGGCGGCT
Organism: Polyangia bacterium; assembly: GCA_036557265.1. Lineage (GTDB taxonomy): Bacteria > Myxococcota_A > Polyangia > Fen-1088 > Fen-1088 > JADGRB01. The sequence continues at coordinate 8,527 of DATBHU010000334.1, read as the reverse complement.
TCGAGATCGGGACCAGCGGAACGCTCTGGCTCAGCACCGGGACGCGCAGGCAGTTGCCGTCTTCGATCTCGATGTCGGCGAACGTGTCGAGCCCGAAGTCGACCGAGCCCTGCGGAAAGCGGAGGGCGATCGCGTGCGCTCCCGGTGTCAGCGTCCCGCCGATGCCCGGTCCGTCGTCGATGGTCAGCGCGTCCGCCTCGAGGCCGCCGCGGCACGGCGAGCGCGACGGGACGGTCGCCCAGGCCCGCACCACCGTGTGGGGCGCCGTCGAGCGGCTGGCCAGCACCACCTGCGGTCCGCGTACGCCCAGTGACTCGACCGCCAGATCGACGTCGCTGGTGCGCGCATGCATCGGCACCGTCGGCGCGAATCGAGCACAGCCGACGGTCGCGCCGGCCAGCGCGACGACCCACGCCGCGCCCGATGCCGCGCTGAATCTGGCGCGCAACCTGGGATTCGCGCCCCCCCTCGCTATGGTCGGCGCCAACAAATCGATACTATCCGCTCTGGATGACGCCGCAAAGACGGGCGGTCGCGGTGAGCGGATCGATCGCGGGGGCGCTGGCGCTGTCATCCTGCTTCGCGGAGGTTCCAGCGCCGCGTCCGGGATGGTCGTCGCAGGAGATCGAGGCGCAGCGGCAATGCGCGGCGGGACAGGTGCCGGCGTGCGGCGCGCTCGGCCGCCTGCTGGTCGCCCACGTCACCAGCGAGAAGGACGTCGATCGCGGGATGGTGCTGCTCGAGACGGCGTGCGCCGACGGCGACGCGGCCTCCTGCGCGGCGCTCGGCGCGATCTACCGGGAGCGCGGCGACGAAAAGGCGCTCGCCCGGTCCGAAGAGCTGCTGAAGCGTGCCTGCGATCTGAAATCGGCGGAGGGGTGCGCTTCGCTGGGGGTGCTCGAGGAGGCCTGGGAACGGCACGACCCGCGCCCGGTCCTGGAGGCGTACCGGCGCTCATGCGAGCTCGGCTACCCGAAGGGTTGCGAGCTTTACGCCTTCGCTCAGAAGCGGCAGTCGCCGGGGGACCGGCGCGCGGGCGAAGAGGCCTTCATCCGCGCCTGCAGTCTGGGCGACCTGCCGAGCTGTCACGGCCTGGGGAGATCGCGCATCGCGAAGCCGGCGACGCTGGCCGACGGCGTGGCGTATCTGATGAAGGCGTGTGAGGGAGGCTTCGTGCCGAGCTGCGTGACGGCCGCGGAGCTGTTCGCGCCCGTCGTCGGCGCCGCCGCGTCCTGGGAGCGGGCCCTCCCGGTCGCCGATCGCGCCTGTGCCAGGAAGGAAGAGGACGCCTGTGCGATCGCCGATGCGTCCCGACTCGAAGGGCGGCGTGAAGTACCGGCGGCGGCGCAGCGCCTGCGCGCCGCCTGCGACGGCGGAATCGCGCTGGCGTGCTTCTACTGGGCCAACGCCGCCGGCGCGTCCGCCACCGCCGAGGCGGTCCTGCAGGCGTACGGGCTCGCTTGCCAGGGCCACTCGTCCTTGATCCGGCCGCTGGCGTGCACGCGCTTCGCCGTCCTGAGACTGACCACCGCCACGAGCGCCGAGGAGGCCGAGCCGCTGACGAAGGCTCTGGAGGCGGCGTGCGCGCGCTCCGTCGGTGAGGCCTGCTGCGCCGTCGCCGAGATCCAGGCGGCGGGCCGCTGGTCGCCCGCCGACGCGACGAAGGCCTCCGACACGCGCCAGAAAGCTTGCAACCTGGGCGCGCAGAAATGCTGCGGCCGCTGACGCGAGCGACTGATCAGCCAGCGCGCGGCGGCACCGGTCCGTTGTGGCGCGGGTTGCCACCGAACATGTGCCAGCCGTCCAGCGTCGGATCGGCGACCTGCAGCGCGACGACCAGGCCGTCGGCGGTGGCGAGGTAGACCCAGCCGCGCGCGACGATCGGCTCGGCGATCACGGGGTGGCCGACGTCGTAGGCCCACAGCGTGTAGCCGGTGTCGACGTCGAGGCCGTAGAGCTGGCCGGCGCGCGTCGAGACGACCAGCTGCGAACCGGCGACGGCGACGCTGCCGACCGAGCGTCCGCCCCGCGCCTTCGCGTCGGCGCGCATCCAGTAGGCGGCGCCGCTCGACGGATCGTCCGCCTCGATGACGCCGCCGCGCGCGACGTAGCGGACGCCGCGCGCGATCACCGGGCGCGATCCCTCGAACGCCCAGATCTGCTTCCAGTTCTCGGAAGTCTGGACCTGCGGGACGTCGGCCAGGTACGGCGCCGCGCTGGCGGCGTGCGCGCGCAAGACCGCGCCGGTGGCGATCGACACGACGATCTGCGCCTCACCGGCGCCGGCGCGGCGGCTGACGTAAAGCTCGCCGTCGGCGACGAACGGCGCCGTGGTGGCGCGCAGCGCGCGCTTCCAGACCAGGCGGCCGTCGGCCGACGTGAACCGGTAACCGGTGCCTCCGACCGTCGACGCGTAGACCGAATCGCCGTCCACGACGGGCGCCGCGTACAGCTCGCCGTCGACGGGATGGCTCCAGACGTGCGCGCCGTCGGTGAGGCGGTAGGCCGACAGCACCGGACCCGCGTCGGCGGGGTGGGCGGCGAATACCAGGCCGTTCGCCGCGGCGACCTGGGCCAGCGTCGGATCGCCGAGCCGCTTCGACCAGCGCAGCTTTCCCGTCTTGGCGGCCAGGCAGACCAGGGTGCAGCTCTCGGTGTTGAAGAGGACGTCGTCGTCGTCCTCGTCGTAGATCGGCGCGGTCGGCCCGTTGTCCGGCAGCTGCGCCGTGACCCAGACGATCCGCCCCTCGTCGGCGTCGAGCGCGTAGAAGCTGAAGGTCTCGAAGCCGCCCGAGACGAAGATCTTGCCGTCGCCGTAGGCGACCGCGGGCAACTGCAGCGAGTCGGGGACGTGCGTGACCCAGCCGCGGCGATCGTCGCCGAACACGAACGCGACCGAACCGCCGCGCGGCGCGGCGGGGACGGCGATCGGCGTCGCGGGGCGATCGGCGCCGAGGGCGAGCGGCCGCGCGGGGACGAGCGCCGGGGCGCGGCGGGCGGTGGCCGCGGGGGCGGGCGGCGGCGCCTCCAGATCGGCGCCGGGCGCCGGCCGTGCCACGCCGAGCGTCGGCGGCCGCGGCGGAAGCGGGGCCGGGCGGCGGCAGGCGCCGGTCGCGAGGGCGATCAGGGGCAGCGCGAGCGGAAGCGCGAAGCGGGCGCGGATCATTGTTCTCTCCTCTCGACGTAGGGGAGCGGCTCGGACGGCTGGAAGACGTACGGGTAGTGCACCTCGCTGATGCCGCCGCCGGCGGTCTCGGGGAAGGTCCACTTGCGCGCCGCCGCCGTCACGCAGGCGCCCATCGCCTCGTCGTTCAGCGTCGCCTCCGAGATCGCCGCGGCGGTGACGCGGCCGCCGGGATCGATGGTGAACGTCAGCACCATCCGTCCCGCGAGCCTGTGGTTCTTCTGCAGCGCCAGCTCGTAGCAATTGCGCACTTCGTTCTGGCGGCGGCGCACGGTGCGCCGGATCGTCGATGCGTCGAGGGAGCCACGCACGACGGCCTCTCCCATGATGATGTCGGGGACGCGCGCGACGCGGTGGCCGAGCGCCGGGGCGGCCGAGCCGTAACCGAAGCCGGAGGATGCGCCCGCGCCCTGGCCGTGGCCGCCGCCGCCGGCGCCTCGCCCGATGTTGCCGAGACTGCCGAGGGAGATGGTGCCGACGGCGCCGCTGCCCACGCCGCCGTCGCCGGAGCCCGTACCGACGAGGCCGAAGCCGCCGACGCCGTACGCCGCGCCGATCTCCGTCCCGACGAGCATGTTCGGGCGGCGCACGCCCTGGGGCACCTCGACGGGGACGGTCACCTCGTTGCCCGGGCCGCCCGCGGTGACGCGCGTGGTGTCGACGGCGAGGAACGCGGTGTACGGGCTCATCAGGTGGTGCGCGAGCGCGATGGTGGTGATGCGCTCGCGCAGGCCGCCTGCCTCGGCGTCGCCGTCGCGCAGCAGCTGGCGCGACAGCTCGGCGATGCGCGCGCGCGCCCACACCGATCCGACCGCGGGCCGCGCCTCGTCGCGCTCGGGCAGCGTGACCGGCACCTGGAACGACACCGGCTGGCCCGTCTTGCGGGCGTGCACCGTGACGACGGCGCGGCCCGGCCGCCCGTAGCGCGCCGCCACCACCAGCGGCTGGCCCAGGAACAGATCGGGGATCGCCGCCGGCACCTGGTCCTGGACGTCGAGGCCGTTCCAGTCGACGCTGACGTCGGTCAGCAGCGGGCGCGCGATCCGATCGTGGAAGCGGCCGACGGCCGCGCGCGTCTCCTCGTCGGGGCGGACGACCTCGACGGCGCCCCGCCCGATGCGCGCCATCTCCTCGAGCAGATAGCGGTTCACCGCCGAGCCGACGCCGAACGAGAACAGCCGGGCCGGCCCCAGGCGCGCGCCCACCATCCGCAGCACGTCTTCCTCGTTGCCGATGTAGCCGTCGGTCAAGAAGGCGACGATGCGCAGGCGCGCCGGATCGTGGGGAAAGTCGAGGGCCGCCGCCACCCCCGCCGTCATCTCGGTGCCGCCGCCCGGGGCCAGCGCGTCCAGCCAGCCGAGGGCGAGCGCGACGTTGCGCGGGTGGTTGGCGAGCGGCCGCGGGCCGAGCGCGCCGGCGCGGTCGTCGAAGCGGATGATCTGGAAGGTGTCGTCCGGTCCCATCGCCGCGAGCGCGCGCCGCACCACCTCCTTCGCCTTGGCGAGCGGCTCGCCCGCCATCGACGACGACGTGTCGACGACGAACACCATCTCGCGCGGCGTGATGTCGGCGGGCGCGGCCGTCTCGGGCGGCTGGGCCAGCAGGAAGAAGGATCCCGGCGCGGTCCCGGCCGCGCGGTGGGTCAGCACGGCGAAGTCAGGGCGCGCGCCCGCGACCTTGTAACGCAGGATGAAGTCCTTGTTCGGGATCGTGTCGCCCGCGGCCAGCGTCACGCGCGCGCCGTCGACGACGATGTGGTGGGAGGGCGAGCTGACGCCGGTGACGGGGACGCCCGCGTCGATGCGCGCCTCGACGGCGATGTCGTGCGACGAGCGCATCCCCTCGGGCAGCACCGGCGCCGCGATCGGCGCGGGCGGCGTCTGCCCGTCGCTGCCGCTCGGTCTGGCGGCGGCCTTCGCGGGCGGCACGTAGCGCGGTCCCGCCACCATCGGGAACGCGAGCTCGTAGCCGCCTGCTTCGTATTCGAGCGGCTGCACGTAACGCAGCCGCACCACCACGCGCGCCGCCGGTTCGAGGTTGGCGACCGACTGCGTGAACAGGTTCGGCCGCTCCTGCGTCAGCAGCGCCGCGACATGGCCCTCGCCGCGCGCCTCTTCGTATTTGCGGCGCGCTTCGGCGCGGCGATCGATGTGGCCGCGGATGGTGCGCGCGCCGACGTCGATCTCCATCTCGCTGACCGCCGCGCGCGTCGGCAGCGGGAACTGGTAGACCGCGTCGATCTTGCGGTCGAACGGGTTGACGAACGTCTGCTCGACCTGCACGTCGGCGAGGAACCCGGCCACGGCGATCCGCACGTTCGTGTGCCGCAGCGGGACGTCGACCAGTTGCTTGCCGTCGCGGACGGTCAGCGTCCCCTCGGTCGGCCGGGAGCGGGTGGGCGGACTTGTAGAGCTGGCGCGCGCAACGATCGGGGCGCCCGCGGCGCCGAGCCAGATCATCGCCGCGAGGGGCGCGATCCTCATGCGAACCTCCGTTACAAGCGAAGGACAACGCTCGCGAGCGCAGGTTCCGCGCAGGGCCCGCGCGATCTGTGGCAACGTGTCTTCTGACCTTCCGACGGAGGAACGACAGATGGATGCCAACGCCCTTCGCGCCCTGCAGGCGCCGCTCAAGGAACGCTACAAGCAAGATCCCGACGCCGCGCTGGTGACGCTGTCGGCGCGAGGGTCGGTCGACGACGCGCGCGTCGCGTGCAAGGTCGAGACGGGGCGGGCGCTGGCGATCGCGGGGCTGCACCCGGCCACGGGCGGGACCGGCGCCGAGCTCTGCTCGGGCGACATGCTGCTGGAGGCGCTGGTGGCGTGCGCGGGGGTGACGCTGAAGGCGGTGGCGACGGCGCTGGAGATCCCGCTGCGCGCGGCGACGGTCCGCGCCGACGGCGACCTCGACTTTCGCGGCACGCTGGGCGTCGACAAGACGGCGCCGGTCGGGTTTCGCGCCATCCGGCTGGCGATCGACGTCGACACGGACGCGCCCCAGGAGATGCTCGACAAGCTGCTGAAGCTGACCGAACGCTACTGTGTCGTGTTCCAGACGCTGGCGGGGCAGCCGCAGCTCAGCGCCAAGCTCGCGCGCGTCTGATGTTCGCCCGCCCGCGAACCTGGCTCGCGGCGCTGGCGCTGGCGGCGGGCGGCGCGATCGCGGAGCGGGCGCGCGCCGACGACGTGCCGGCGGCGCCCATGCCGGCGATGCCCATGCCGACGGCGCCCGAGCCGGCGATGCCCGCGCCCGCCGCGCCCGAGCCGGCGCAGATGCCGTACGCGGTGCCGCGCCAGACGCTGATCCCCGGCACGCCCGCGATGGCGGGCGGCCTTCACCTGATGGTGAACGCGTTCGCGTCGCTCGAGAACCAGGGGCTGGGCGGCCATTCGATCACGAACCCGGGCGTCGCGACCGCGTTCGACGGCGGCGCGACGCGCGCGCAGCTGCAGCACGACTGGGCGATGGGCTACGCGCGCGACGAGCGCGGCCGCGCCGAGCTGCTGCTGATGCTCGACTTCGAGCCGCTCACCGTCGGCCCCGAGGGGATGCCCGAGCTCGGTCAATCGGGCGAAGGGCTGTGGGACGCGCAGCACAGCCACATGCTGGTGCACCAGGCGATGGTCGCCGTGCACCCGCTCGCCTGGACGCCGATCGGCGTCGCCTCGATGCTGGACGAACCGCTCTGGGATCTGTCGCTGTTCGCGGGGCAGGGGAGCGCGACGATCGGTCCGCCCATCTTCATGCACCGCGCCAGCAGCCCGGGCCCGACGGTGCCGCGCAAGCACCACAAGGGCGAGAACCCGCACGAGACGTCGCCGGTGATCGGCGCGGCGCTGCGCACTGACGTGACTACAATCGAAGCGTCGGCGTTCGGCGCGCGCGAGCTGGGGCCGGCCGACAGCCGCTTCTATCCACACCCGGCGTCGCCGACGTCGTTCGCCGCGCGCGTGCGCCGCGTGTTTGCCGGCACCGTCGAGCTGCAGATCTCCGGCGAGCGCCTGCGCGATCAGGGCGACGCAGAGCCCGACGCCTGGCAGGCGAGCGCCAGCGCCTACGGGTGGTGGCTGCTGGACGGCGGCCTCCGCTTCGACGCGCTGCTGGACTGGGCCCTCGATCGCCCGGACGTCGGGCCGAGCGCGCAGGGCGCGCTGGCGGAGCTGGCGGTCCGGTCGGCCGATCGCCGCGTGGTCGGCTGGCTGCGCTCCGAATTCAACCAGCGCGAGGAGCCGCCCGGCGCGGCCGTCGAGGTCAGCACGCCGTGGCTGTTCCAGACGGTGGGCGGCGAGTACGTCGGCTGGGGATCGCGCGCGTCGGGCATCCAGCTCGGCGTCTTCGCCGAGGCGACCTACACGCACATTCCGGCGACGCTGACGGCGATGTACGGGCGCAGCGAAGCGACGGCGCTGAACGCCGGCCTGCACCTGTTCGGGATGTGGATGCTGGACGGCAGCCTGCGCCGTATGCACCACGGTCACTAGGCACTTCCGCGCCACGGCGCGGAAGTGCCTAGCCCCCAAGACGACCTCCGCCCCAAGACGATCATCGCTCAATCAAGTCCGCTGCCCTCCGCGTCGAGGATGCTTGCGACTTGATTGAGCGATGATCACGCGCCGAAGGGCCGGCCGCCCGCGCACGTTACCCACCACGCTCGAGTTGCTACCGGCCGGTAACGCGCCGCCCGCCGCCGCCCCGCGAGTGTTCGGGGGTTTCCCTCGCCGGCGCGGTGGCACGGATGTCGCTTCGAAGAGAGGGCCAACTCCAGAAGGAGGTCCCCATGCACTTGCTCTGGTCTCTGCTCGTCGGCCTGGTGATCGGCGCGATCGCGAAGGCGATCATGCCCGGCAAGGATCCAGGCGGCATCTTCGTGACCATGCTGCTCGGCGTCGCCGGGTCGATGGTCGCCGTCCTGCTGGGCGGCGCGCTCGGCATCTACCATCCGGGAGCGGCCGGGCCGGGCATCATCGCCTCCGTCATCGGATCGGTGCTGCTGCTGGCCGCATATCGCGCCATCAGCGGCCGCCGCGCGAGCTGACATGGCGGCCCGCGCCACACTCCGACCGGCGCCCGAAGGGGAGCGCGTCGACCTGCACATCCACCTGCCGACGCAGACGGTGGTGAAGGTGCTGCTGACGCTGATCGTGGTGTGGGCGGGCCTCCGCCTCTGGCCGCAGTTCGTGCTGTTGCTGATCTCGCTGCTGCTGGCGGTGGCGCTGCATCCGGTGGTGACGGCGCTGGAGCGGCGCGGGCTGCGCCGGGGCCTGGTGGTCGGGCTGCTGACGCTGGTGATGTGCGCGGCCGCCGCGTTTCTGATCACCGTCGTGTTCACGTCGCTGGCCGAGC
>DATBHU010000333.1:0-6346 GCA_036557265.1 Polyangia bacterium | reverse complement strand
GGCGCGCGGGCTCGCCGATCCGGACGCCTACGTGCGCGCGCTGGCGGCGCGCCTGACCGCGGCGATCGGCGCGCAGGCGCCCGCGCCCGCGCTGGCGGCGCTGCTCGCCGATCCCGAGCGCGACGTCCGGCGCGCGGCCGCGGAGGCGCTGGCGGTGGTGGCGGCGGCGTCGCCGGCGCTGGTGACCGCGGCGCTCGCGGCGCTGGCGAAGCCCGACGCGCCCGAGCGCGACGACGACGAGTGGCGCGCGATCGGCGACGCCCTGGAGCGCGCCGCCGGCCCCGGCGACGCCGCCCGCCTCGCCGCGGCCTGGAAGGCGGCCCGTCCGCCCGCCCGCGCCGCGCTGGCGCGCGCGCTGGCCGCCGCTCAGGCCGGGCGCCCGTTCGCCGACGCGGACGTCCTCGGGCAGCTGATCGACGGCCTCGAGGGCGAGGGCCCGCTGCCCATCGCAGCCGCCGAGGCGCTCGCCGCCGTCGAGATCCCGGAGCAGGCGCGGGCCGCCTTCGCCCGCCGCGCCGCGGAGGCGGCGCCGGCGGTCCGGGCCCGGCTGTGCGAAGCGATCGCGCGGCTGCCCGACGGGGGCGGCTGGCTGGCGGCGCTGATGCGCGCGCGCGACGAGACGACGGCGGTGCGCGCGGCGGCCGCCTGGGCCGCGCGCGGCGTCGACGATCGCGACGCGCGTGACACGCTGGCCGCCGCGGCGCGCGACGACGCCGCCGCGGAGGTCGCGGCCAACGCGCGGGCGGCGCTCGCGGTGACGGCGAGCGGCCGGCGGTCGCGCTCGAACACAGAGACGTGGGCAGACGCGCGCTTGCGGGCGCCCGACGGCGCGCCGATCGCGGGCCGGTGGGTCGAGGTCAGCGGCGCGCCCGGCGGCGCGTCGATCTGGACGCTGAGCGACGACGCGGGCGGCGTGCGCGTGCGCGGCCTCCCGGCCGGACCGGTGGCGCTGCGCGTGGCGAATTCGACCGTCCGGAGCGAATAGCCTCGATCGTCGCGGCGATCGCGAGGGGCAGATCTCCCGCGACGACGCCCTCGCCCAGACGCGGCGCTAGCGATTCGCCGGCGCGGCCGTGGACGTAGACCGCCAGCTGCGCCGCCGCCAGCGCCTCCAGGCCGGCGGCCAGCAGCGCGCCCACCACGCCGCACAGCACGTCGCCGCTCCCGGCCGTCGCCAGCGAGGGACAGGCGATCGGGCTGACGAACGCCGCGCCGTCCGGCGCCGCGATCACGGTGCGCGCGCCCTTGAGCACGACGACGGCGCGGGCCGCCGCCGCCAGCCGCCGCGCCACGCCCAGGCGATCGGCCTGGACGGCGGCCGTCGACAGCCCCACCAGCCGCCCCATCTCGGCCGGGTGAGGTGTCAGCACGCGCGGCGCGGGCGCGCCCGCCAGCAAGGCCGGCGCGTCGGTGCCGAGCGCGTTGAGCGCGTCCGCGTCCAGCACCATGGGCCGCGCCGCCGTCGACGCCAGCCGGCGCACCACCGCGCGCATCCCCTCGCCCGTCGGGATCCCCGGTCCCATCGCGACGGCCTGGCAGCGCTCGGCGAGCGCGGTCACCGCGGCGACCGCCTCGTCCGGCTCGACCTCGGCCCGGCTGGTGTAGCGGGCCGTCATCACCTCGACGACCTTGGCGTCCAGGGCCGCCTGTCCCGGCGCCGTCGAGGCGACGGTCACCAGGCCCGCCCCCGCGCGCAGGGCCGCCTGCCCGACCAGCACCGCTGCGCCGGTCTTGCCGGGCGATCCCGCCACCACCAGCAGGTGGCCGCGGCTGCCCTTGTGAGCCGTCGCGTTCGGACGCGGCAGGCGCGCCGCCACGCCCGCCTCGTCCAGCAAGCGGCACGGCGCGCCGCCGCCGTCGTCGATCAGGACCGGGACGCCGAGCTCGACGACCTCGACCCGTCCCACCGGCGCGTCCGCGTCCACGTAGAGACCGAGCTTGGCGGCGCCCATCGTCGCGGTCACGTCGGCGTGAAAGACCGTCCCGCTCGCGCGGCCGGTGTCGGCGTCGAGGCCCGACGAGATGTCGACGGCCAGCTTGGGCGCGCGGGCGGCGTTCATGGCGGCGATCGCCGCCGCCGGCACCCCCGCCAGCGCGCCGTGAAATCCGGTCCCGAAGATCGCGTCGACGACCACCGCCGCCCCGGCCAGCCATCCGCGCCACGCCGCCTCCGTCGTCCAGGCGCTGGCGTCGGTGATCGGGACGCCGCCCATGCGCTCCAGCGCCGCCAGGTTGACCGCCGCGTCGCCGCGCACGGCGGAGGACGGCGCGGTCAATGCCACACGCGCCGCCACCCCGGCCCGCGCGAGGTGGCGGGCGATCACGAACCCGTCGCCGCCGTTCGAGCCGGCCCCGCAGACGATCGCCACCGGCCCGTCCGCCGTGCCGCGCTCGCGCAGCACGATCGCCGCCACGCCGCGCCCCGCGTTCTCCATCAGCAGGAGGCTCGGGACGCCGAGGCGGCTGGTGGCCGCCGCGTCGGCGGCGCGCATCTCGGCGGCCGTCAGTAGCGGCGGAAAGTCACGCACGTCCCGCCCCGGCCGCGATCGCCTCGCGCAGCTCGCTCACCGCGGCGTGCATGCCGATCATCACCGCGCGCGCGATCAGGCCGTGGCCGATGTTCAGCTCCTGCAGCCCGACCAGCGCCGCCACCGGCCCGACGTTGCTGTAGTCCAGCCCGTGCCCGGCGCCGAGGCGCAGCCCCGCGTCGGCCGCCGCGCGCGCCGCCAGCTCGAGGCGCTGGAGCTGCCGCGCCACTTCGGGACCGCGCGGCGGCGCCAGACAGTAGTCACCCGTGTGCAGCTCGACGGTGCCGACGCCCATCCGCGCCGACGCCTCGACGACGCGCGGCTCCGGATCGATGAACAGGCTGACGCCGATGCCCGCCTCGGCGAGCCCGCGCACCACCTTCTCCAGCGTCCCGCCCGCCGCGACCGTCAGACCGCCCTCCGTCGTCCGCTCCTCCCGCTTCTCCGGCACCAGCGTGCAGAAGTCGGGCTTCACCTCGCGCGCGATGCGCAGCATCTCGTCGGTCGCCGCCATCTCCAGGTTCAGCACGCCCTGCACGGTCTCGCGCAGCACCCGCACGTCGCGGTCCTGGATGTGGCGCCGATCCTCGCGCAGGTGGACGGTGATGCCGTCCGCGCCCGCCAGCTCGCACAGCGTCGACGCCGCGACCGGATCGGGATAGCGCGTCCCGCGCTGCTGTCGCAGCGTCGCGACGTGATCCACGTTGACGTAAAGGCGAACCACGCTAGTTGGCCAGCGCCTGCTTCAACGACTCGGCGATCTCCGCCGCGTAGGCCTTGATGCGGGACTCCTCGGTGCCTTCGATCATGACGCGCGCCTTCGACTCGGTGCCCGAGTAGCGCACCACCACGCGCCCCTCGCGCCCGAGCGCGTCCTCGACCTTGGCGATCATCTTCTGCACCGACGGCATCTCCTCGAAGGGGCGCTTCTTCGCCACCGCGAAGTTCAGCAGCACCTGCGGATAGCGGGTCATCGTGCGCGCCAGCTCCGACAGCGGCTTCCCCTCCTCCACCATCACCGCCAGCACGCGCAGCGCCGCGATGACGCCGTCGCCAGTCGTCGCGTGATCGAGGAACACGATGTGCCCGGACTGCTCGCCGCCCAGCACGTACCCCTTCTCGCGCATCGCCTCGACGACGTAGCGGTCACCCACCGCCGTCCGGATCAACTTGCCACCCGCGCCGGCCAGCGCCCGCTCGAGCCCCAGGTTCGACATCACCGTCGCCACCACCGTGTCGCCGGGCAGCGACTTCTTCGCCAGCATGCGGGTGCCGAGGATGGCCAGGATCTGATCGCCGTCGACGACGTTGCCCTTCTCGTCCGCCAGGATCACCCGATCGGCGTCGCCGTCCAGCGCGATGCCGATGGCCGCGCCCGAGTGCCGCACCTCCTCCGCCATCGTCTCCGGGTGCAGCGCGCCGCAGCCGAAGTTGATGTTGCGCCCGTCCGGCCAGACGTTGATCTCGTCCATCACGGCGCCGAGCTCGCGGAACACCTGCGGCGCGACGTGGTAGGCGGCGCCGTTGGCGCAGTCGACGACCACCTTCACGCCGTCGAGCGTCAGCTCCTTCGGGAACGCGTGCTTCAGGAACTGGACGTAGCGCCCGACCGCGTCGTCGATGCGCTCCGCCTTGCCGATCGCGTCGGGCGCCGCGCGCGCGCTGTCGTTGCCGTTGCCGATCGCCTCCATGGCGCGCTCGATCTCGATCTCGGCCTCGTCGGGCAGCTTGAAGCCGTCGGCCGCGAAGATCTTGATGCCGTTGTCCTGGTACGGGTTGTGCGACGCGCTGATGACCAGGCCCGCGTCGGCGCGCATCGACGAGGTGATGAACGCGATCCCCGGCGTCGGCAGCGGCCCCACCAGCAGCACGTCCGCGCCCGCCGACACGATCCCCGCCTGCAGCGCGCTCTCCAGCATGTAACCCGACAGGCGGGTGTCCTTGCCGATCACGATGCGCCCGCCGCGCTTGGCGCGCCGGAAGCGCTGCGCCACCGCCTGCCCCAGACGCAGAGCCATCTCCGCGGTCATCGGGTCGCGGTTCGCGACACCGCGAATGCCGTCAGTTCCGAATAGCGATCTCTTCTCGTCCGCCATGGTATCCCCGCATGATAATCACGTTCCGCCTCTCAGAGGGAGGGGCTCCCCGCAAGCGCCTCGGCGACGCGCACCACGTCGCGCATCTCGGCGACGTCGTGGACGCGGACCGCGGCGGCGCCGCCCATCACCGCGGCGGCGACCGCCGCCGCCGTCCCGAACAGCCGCTCGCCCGCGGGCTTTCCGGTCAGCTGGCCGATGAACGCCTTGCGCGAGACGCCCACCAGCATCGGCGCCTGCAGCCGCGCCAGCAGCGCCGGCAGCGCGCGCAGCAGCGCGACGTTGTGCTCCAGCCGCTTGCCGAAGCCGATGCCGGGATCGACCCAGGTCTCGTAGCAGCCCGCCGCGCGCGCGGCGGCCAGCCGCTCTCCGAGCTCCGCGCCGACCTCGTCGACGACGTCGCGAAACGCCACGCCCTCCATCATCGTGGCGGGCGCGCCGCGCAGGTGCCCGAGCACGATCCCGGCGCCAGTCTCGGCCGCGACGCGTACGATCTCCGGCTCGATCTGGCCGCCCGAGACGTCGTTGATCACCGAAGCGCCCGCGGCGACGGCCGCCCGCGCCGTCCCCGCCTTGTACGTGTCGATCGAGATGCGCACGGACGGCGGCATCCGCCGGCGCAGCCCCTCGATCACGGGCAGCACGCGCCCGATCTCTTCGGCCTCGCCGACAGGCACCGCCCCGGGCCGGGTCGATTCGCCGCCCACGTCGATCCAGCTGGCTCCGTCGTCGGCCATGCGCGCGCCGGCCGCGACGGCGGCATCCACCGACCCGTAGCGCCCGCCGTCCGAGAACGAATCGGGCGTGACGTTCAGGACCGCGACGATCAGGCAGGCCACGCGCCTGATCTACACCGAAAGCGCGCCTGCTTCAGGCCTTGTCGGGCACCGGACGCGGCGGCGCGAAGATGCTGGGCCGCTGCGGCTTCTCCGCCGCCTTGCTCGGCGCCGGCGCGGTCGCTGTCGCCGACAGCGTCCGATCGAGCTTCTTGCCCGACCAGATGACGTCGATCTCGGCGCCGTCGACGGTCTCGTATTCGAGCAACGCCTCGGCGAGCAGCTTCAGCTTGTCGACGTTGTCGACCAGCACCTTCTTGGCGCGATCGTAGTTCGCCGTGACGATCTTCCGCACCTCGACGTCGATGTCGACGGCGGTCTGCTCGCTGTACTCCTTGCTCGAATCGCCGAAGTCGCGCCCCAGGAACACCTCGCCCTCGCGCTTGCCGAAGTGCAGCGGTCCGAGCTTCTCGGACATGCCCCAGTCGCACACCATCTTGCGCGCCAGATCCGTCGCGCCCTGGATGTCGTTGGCCGCGCCGGTGGTCAGCTGCCCGAAGATCACCTCCTCGGCGAGCCGGCCGCCCATCATCATCGCGATCGTGTCGTTGGCCGCATCCGCCGACATGCTGAGGCGGTCCTCCGCCGGCAGCGACTGCGTCAGCCCCAGCGCGCGACCGCGCGGGATGATGGTGACCTTGTGGACCGGATCCGCGTTCTTCATCATCTTCGCGACCAGGGCGTGTCCCGCCTCGTGATAGGCGGTGTTCCGCTTCTCCTTGTCGCTGATGATCATCGAGCGCCGTTCCGGCCCCATCAGCACCTTGTCCTTCGCCATCTCGAAGTCGTACATATCGAGCTGCGACTTGTCGTTGCGCGCCGCGAGCAGGGCGGCCTCGTTCACCAGGTTCTCGAGGTCGGCGCCGGAGAACCCCGGCGTGCCGCG
>DATBHU010000332.1:0-6559 GCA_036557265.1 Polyangia bacterium | reverse complement strand
CGGGCGCCGCGCTCGCGCGGCTGGACAGCGAGATGCGCGCCTACCGCCACCGCTATCACGAGCGCCTGCGCCGCGGCTTCGGGGGCGAGCCGTGAGCGCGCGCGCCTTGACCCTCGTCGTGCCGCTGGCGCTGCTGGCCGCGATGTCCCTCCTCGCGTGCAGCCAGGCGCCCGCCGGCGGTGACAGCCGCTGGATCGCCGAGGCCGAGCGCCAGCACGAGATCGCGGATGAACGCCTCGGCGCGAAGGATCTCGTCGGCGCGCGGATATCGCTGCTCCCGATCGTGAGCGGGGCGGTTCCCCGCGACGTCCCCGCGGACGCCCGCCGCGGCGTCCTCCAGGACACCTACTTCCGGCTCGCAAAGATCGATCTCGACGTCGGGGATCCCCGGGTCGCGCTCGCGGACGCCGAGCGCGGGCTGGCGCTGGGCCGCGCCGAGGATCTCTTCGTCGCCAACCTGCTGGTCGTGCGCGGCGCGGCCCACGAGGCGCTGCACGACGGCGAGGCCGCCGCGGCGGATTATCATGCCGCCCTGGTGATCAACGATCGGCTGCTCGCCCAGGCGCTGCGCGGATCGCCGGGCGACGCCCCGCCCGCGCCGGGAGGTGCCCCGTGACCCGCGTGCCGGCGGCGCTGCCCCTCCTGCTCGCGCTCGCGTCGTCGGCGTCGCTCACGGGCTGCGCCACGTCCGGACCGCGCGAGGGCGCCGGCCCCCGCGGCCCGTCGTCCGCCGACGAGCAGGAGGCGGAGCGCGCCTACGAGCAGCTCCTGCGCGCCCACGCCGACCTTCACGCGGCGCGGGCGCAAGCGCAGCCGCCCGGCGCCGCCGCCGACTGCGCGCGCATCGGCCAGCTGCGCGACAACATCTGCGCGCTCGCGGGCCGCATCTGCGAGATCGCGGATCGGGAACCGCCCGGATCGACGGCCGCCGAGCACTGCGCCGACGGAAAGACGCGCTGCAAGGACGCGATCGACGCCGCCCGCACGCGCGGCTGTCCGACGAAGAACGGGCTGCCCGCGCCGTCCCCTTCGCGGTAGCATCCCGACACCTTGGCCGCGCTCGACAACGAGGTCCGCCCGTCGCAGGTGACGCTGAAGACCGTCTTCACGGTGGCGTTCGGCGTGCTGCTGGTGGTCGCGACCGTGCAGGCGGTCTGGAACGGCATGCTGGCGGTGGCGCTGACGGGCGCCGCGCTGCTGCTCGCGGTCGCGCTCGATCACCCGGTGCGGCTGCTGGAACGGCGGGGCGTCAAGCGGCCGCTCGCGATCGCGATCGTGACGCTGGTCGGCCTCGGCCTGATGGTCGCCTTCGGCTTCACCCTGATCCCGCCCGCGATCGATCAGGGGCGGCAGCTGATCCACGACGCGCCCCAGTTCGTGCGCAGCGCGCGCGGCAGCGCCCTGTTCCGCACGCTGGACGCGCGCTTCCACCTGGGCGACTACCTGGTCGACGCCGAGCGGCGCCTCCCCGAGATGCTGGGCGGCGCCGCGACGCCGATCCTGAATGCGCTCGGCGACGTGCTGGGCGCCATCGCGGCCGCCATCACCATCGCGTTCCTGGTCGTGTTCATGCTGATCTTCGGGGGCCGCCTGATCAACGCCGCCCTGAACGAAGCCCGCCCGGAACGGCGGGCGACCTACGAGGACCTGCTGCACAAGATCTACGGATCGATCGGCGGCTACCTGGGCGGGCTGGCGCTGATCTGCATGCTGAACGCGACCCTCACCACGACGTTCCTGGCGATCAACAGCGTGCCGTTCTTCCTGCCGCTCGGGATCGTCGCGGGCTGCTCGAGCATGATCCCCTACGCGGGCCCGATCGTCGCCGGCACGGGCATCTCGCTGATCGCCCTGTTCACGGAAGGGATCGGGCACGGCGTCGCGTCGGCGATCTACTTCATCGTCTACGGCATCCTGGAAGGCAACGTGCTGTCGCCGCTGGTCTTCCGCCGCACCGTCCACGTCAACCCTTTGGTAGTGACGCTGTCTATTCTATTCTTGGGCGAGATCGCCGGCATCATGGGCGCGATCGTCGCGGTGCCGGTGGTGGCGACGCTGCAGATCGTCCTGCGCGAGCTGCTACGCATCCGGCGCGAGCGGCTGCAGCTGACGCGCGAAGCCTGATCCGGCCAGGGCGGCGTCAACGCGCCGAGGCTGGCCCGCGCCGCAGGGATCCGCCGAAAGTCTGAGCGAACAGGAAGGCCGACGCCGCCGCCGCGAACGCGGCGTTCGCGCCCAGCGCCCAGGCCGGGCCCCAGCGATCCCACAGGAGGCCCGTGCCGATGCCGGCGGGCAGCGCCGCCGCGCCGACCAGGCCGTGGTAGAGGCCGTAGGCGCGCCCGCGCGCGCCGCGATCGGACAGGTCGGCCACGATGGCGCGCTCGGCGCCCTCGGCGAGGCCGTGATAGAGCGCGTAGACCAGGAACAGCGCCAGGATCTGCCAGCGCTCGCTCGCGAAACCGAAGCCGACGTAGGTGAGCGCGTAGGCCGCCCAGCCGAACGACACCACCATCCCGCGCGAGTGGCGATCGGACAGCGTGCCGCCCGGCACCGCCGCCAGCGACTTCACCAGGTGGTGAAACGCCCACAGCAGCGGCAGCGCCTTGCCGGACCAGCCGACCTCGTGCGCGCGGACGAGCAGGAACGCGTCCGACGAGTTGCCGAGCGCGAACAGCACGCAGGCGCCGAGATACGACGCGTACCCGTGGCGCAGCGAGCCGCCGCCCGCCGGCGCGTTGATCGGGCCGCTGCGATCGGCATCCTGAGGCTCCTCACGTAGTCGAAGGGCGAGCACGATCGGCGCCAGCATCCCGATCGCCGCCGCGCACAGGAACACCCAGCGCAGACCGAGCCCCAGGAACAGCAGCCCGGACGCGAGCAGCGGCCCCAGCGCCGCGCCGAAGTGATCCATCGATCGGTTGAGGCCGAACGCCCGCCCGCGCTGCGAGGGCGCGACCGACTCCGCGATCATCGCGTCGCGCGGGCCCGACCGGATCCCCTTGCCGGTGCGGTCGACCAGGCGGGCGAAGAGCACGTGCCAGGGGGCGAGCGCCGCCGCGATGCCCGCGCGCGCCAGCGCCGGGATCGCGTAGCCGCCGGCGACGAACGCGCGGCGTGGTCCGCGATCGGACAGCCGCCCCGCCGCGACCTTCAGGATGCTCGACAGCGCGTCGGCGCTCCCCTCGATGAGGCCGAGGAACCCCATCGGCGCGCCCAGCGAGGCGAGGAAGAGCGGCAGCAGCGGAAAGATCGCCTCGCTGGAGACGTCGTTCAGCAGGCTGGCGACGCCCAGCACCCAGACCACGCGCGGCAACCCACGCATCGAGCGCAGCCCGTCCGCGAAGTTGCCCGTCGGCCGCCGCTGACGGCCGAGGCCGCCGTCGAGACGCGGCTGGGGCTCGCTGCTCACAGTGCGATTTTTACAGGGAAAGCCCGCACCTGCGTAGTTCTATCGCTGACGAGGGCCCGCGAATCGACTATCGTTTTCATGTGCGCCGGAAATGCCCGAGCTGCGGCAAGGTGACCGAGGTGACGCCACCCGACAGCTTCCGCCCGTTTTGCTCGCAGCGCTGCCGTTCGGCCGACCTCGGCAAGTGGCTGGACGGCGCCTTCCGGATCAGCGCGCCGATCTCCGAGGAAGATCTGGATCAGGGCCTGGTCCCGGACGATACCGACAGCGAGCGCAAGCTCAGCTAGCTCAGCTCGAGAAGACCTCCGGGTGCAGCACGCGGGCGACCCGCGCGAGGCCCAGCGCTGCGTGGTGGGCGACGGTGGATATCCAGGCGCCCGGGATCTCGTGCACCCGCCGCGCCCGCACCGCAGGCACCTTTTGCCAGGTCGCGTTGCCCCCGAGCGCGCGCCGGCTGCGGTTGCGATCCGGTGGGCGCGCGCTCATGCGGCGCCCGTCAGTACCAGGCGATCTGGCGCGGCGGCAAACCGTTGACGGTGTCGGCCACGAACGACAGCTCCTCCGCCGGCATGCCGGCGCCGCGCACGTCGTAGACGTGGACGCGCGGCATGGCCTCGTTCGCGTCGGGGACCAGCAGACGGCCGTTGCCGCCCGCCGGCATGCCGAGGTCGTACGGCGTGCTGGTCGCGAACGAGGCCGTCGTCCCCGTCACGAAGTCCAGCTGATAGAGGCGATCGGGCGCGCTCGGGCTGAAGCTCCCCAGCGTCGAGGTGAAGGCGCGCGTCGGGCTGCTCGCCGAGGGCAGCGCCAGCACCCAGAAGGGGGTGACGGGCGGCGTCGCGAACGCGGAGCTGGCGATGATGCGGGCGATCTTCGCGGGCGTCGTCGACATGTCGACGACCGCGACGCCCGACTCCAGCGCCTGGGTGACCGATCCGAACGATCCGCCGCAGGCGACCAGCACCGTGCTGGAGGCCGCGAGGGTGTCCAGCCCCTCGCAGTTGATCAGGGGCGCGAGCGACAGGTTCTGCACCACCTGGTCGGTGGCGGGATCGATCACGACGATGCTGCCGACGCCGTTGGTGTAGTCGCTCGCGTTGAAGCGGTTCAGCGTCACCACCACCTTGCCCGCGGCGATGATCGCCCGGTCCGGGCTGGCCGGGTACGCGGCCGACCCGTACGCCGAGAGGTCGATGCGCCCCTTGAGCGTGCCGTCGACGGGATCGATGATCAGGACGTCGTCGCCGGCCGCCATCGGGTTCGCGGGCGCCGCGTTCTTGGCGTAGCGGGTGACGTAGGCCTTTCGATCGCCGACGATCACGACGTCGTGCGGGTTGGCGATCTCGAAGCCGCCCTTGACTGACAGCTGGCGGTCGAACGCGCAGGTCGACGGGTTGACGAAGGTCAGCGCGGTGTTGCCGCGATCGATGAGCACCAGCAGCCCGCCGCGCTGAGGCTGCGAGGGGAGCGCGACGTCGCCCGAGATCGTCTTCGATCCGGTGCCGGTCGTCGTCGTGTGCACGCAGTCGCCGTGCACCAGCCCTGCCTGGGTGTTCAGGATCGAGATGCTGGTCGAGACGTAGTCGCTGTTGAGCACGGCCGCGCCCGCCGCGAGCGGCGGCGCGAGCGTGCCGGCGCCGCCGCCGGTCGCGCCACCGCTGCCGCCCGTCCCCGCCATGCCGCCGGCACCAGCCGCGCCGCCGGCGCCCGCGGCCCCGCCGCTGCCGCCGAGCGAGCCGCCGCCCCCGCCGTTGCCCGCTGCCCCGCCGGCGCTCCCGCCCGCGCCGCCGCCGCCCGTGCCGCCCTGGCTGCTTCCACCGCTTCCGCCGCTGCTGCCGCCGTTCCCGGCCGCGCCGCCGGCCCCGACGGCGTCGCCGCCGGCGCCGCCCGTCGCGCTGCCGCCATTTCCGCCCGCGCCGCCGACGCTCGCGCCGCCGACGCTGCCGCCGGTGTCACCGCCGCCGCTGCCGCCCGGGGCCGTGCCGCCCTGGCCGCCGAGCGACGTCCCGCCCGCGCCGGCGCCGGCGTCGTTGCTGGCCCGCGGGTCGTCGCTGCAGCCGACCGCGGCCGCCGCCGCGGCAATCACCAGACCACCGACAAATCGGAAATGACGTCGCATCGCTCTCGCTCCTTTTGCTGTGCTTTTCATTGACCGTAACGAGGATCGAAGATCGCCGCGCCCGGCCCGGCGTCGCCGCCGATCGGCGCGTAGGCGACCGTGAAGAAGACGGCGCGCCCGGGGAGCGACCAGTTGTCGACGTCCTCCCGCTGCGTGCCGGTCAGGTTGACCGCGCTCGCGGTGGCGCGCAGGCGCCCGCGCGGCCACGCCAGCGTCACGCCGCACCCGAGCAGCAGGCGCGTGCCGAGATCGACGAGGTTGGCCGGATCCGCGTAATCGTGCATGCGCAGCTCGGCGTCGGCGTAGGCGCCCAGCTCCAGGCCGGCGGGCAGCGCGACGTGGGCCAGCTGCGGGCGCAGGTAGCCGCGGTAGCGCGCGTGAAACGGCAGTTGGTTGTCGTACGCCGCGACGATGGCGCTGCGATCGCGCGCGTCCAGATAGGTCGCCTGACCGACGAGGCCGACGTGCCGTCCCAGCACGAGGCGCAGCTCCTGCTCGGCGCCGAAGATGCGCGCGCGCGCCAGGTTGTCCGCGCGCGCCTGACCCCACGACGCGTACTGCCACCGGATCAGATCGTCGACCTCGGCCGCGAACCCGGTGGTCCGGCTGACGATGCCGACGTGCTCGCCGCCGCCGTCGATCCAGACGCCGACGTCCGCGTTCGTGCCGTGCTCGGGGACCAGGTCGTCGTTGCCGAGCACCATCGCCGTCCCGTTGCCGTAGAGCTCGATGAACGACGGCACGCGCACGTAGCGCCCGGCGTTCGCCTTGAGCGCCACCTTCAGCGCCGGCCGATCGACCACTGGGCGCACCAGCCCCGCCCGCAGGATCGGCGACCAGCGAAACACCGCCGGAAGGCCGGCGACCGGGACGCCGCCGGCGGCGCGGCGGCTGATCCCGTCCTGCATCGCTTCGATGCGCGCCGACGGGATGAAGTCGAGATCCGCCCAGCGCCAGCGCAGATCCACCTCGCCGCCCGCCACGCCGGTCAGCCGCGTCGCCGGAACGCCGGCCGGCACCGGCGCCAGGTC
>DATBHU010000331.1:0-4034 GCA_036557265.1 Polyangia bacterium | reverse complement strand
CGGCCAGCTCCTTGTTGGTGGCGGCGACGACGCGCACGTCGACCGACAGATCGCGCGTGCCGCCCAGGCGCCGGAACGTCATCTCCTCCAGCACGCGCAGCAGCTTCGCCTGCGTCGGCATCGGCATCTCCCCGACCTCGTCGAGGAACAGCGTGCCGCCGTCCGCCTCCTCGAACAGCCCGCGCTTCTGGGTCTTGGCGTCGGTGAAGGCACCGCGCTCGTGGCCGAACAGCTCGCTCTCCAGCAGGTTCTCCGGCACGGTCGCGCAGTTGATCTCGACGAAGGCGCCGTCGCACCGCCGCGGCGTGCGCCGCGCGATCAAGTCGGCGATCAGCTCCTTGCCGGTCCCCGATTCGCCCTGGATCAGCACGGTGGTGTCGGTCGCCTCGGCGACCTTGTCGACCATGTCGATCACCTTCTGCATCGCCGGCGACGGCCCGCCCACGAAGTCGCCCATCGCCGCCTGGGCCCGCCCCGCCAGCTGGCGCACCTGCGCGCGCAGCCGCTTCGCCTCCAGCGCCTTGCGCATGGTGACGACCAGATCGGGCAGCTGCAGCGGCTTCGACAGGTAGTCGAAGGCGCCCAGCTTCAGCGCCTGCACGGCGCTCACCACGTCGGCGTAGGCGGTGGCGATGACGATCAGCGTGTCGAGCCCGCGTTCGCGCGCCTCGCGCGCCATCACCTCGAGCACCGCGATGCCGTCGGTGTCGGGCAGGTGGCGATCCAGGATCACCAGATCGCAGGGATCGCGCTGCCAGGCCAGGAGGCCCGCCTTGCCGGTCGCGTGGGTGGTGACGACGAAGCCCTCCGACGCCAGCGCCTCCTCCGCGACGATGCGGAAGGTCTTCTCGTCGTCGATCACCAGCACGGACGGTTTCATGCGCGCGACGCCTCGCTGGCCGGCGCCGACGGGAGGTCGGCCGCCTCGACCGGCTCGAGCGGCAGGCGCAGCCGGAACAGCGCGCCGCCCAGCGCCGCCGAGGTCTCGGCCTCGATGCGGCCGCCGTGCGCCTCGATGAAGCGGCGCGAGGTGGGCAGGCCCAGCCCGGTGCCGTTCGGCTTGGTGGTGAAGAACGGCTCGAACAGGTGGCCGCGCGCCTCCGCCGACAGGCCGGGGCCGTCGTCGGCGACCTCGATGATCGCCTCGCCCGCCGCCCCCCGCAGCGTCACGTCGACCTTCTTGCCCGCCTCGATGGCGTTCTTGACCAGGTTGACGATGACGCTCTGGACCTTGTGCGCGTCGCAGCGCGTGCGCAGCACCGGCGGCGCCTGCACGCTCACCTCGACGCCCCGTTCGGTCGCCAGCTCGGCCACCACCCCGATCGCGCGGCCCACCACGCCCGACAGATCGGCGGGCGCGCGCTCGATGCGCGGCGAGCGCGAGAACGACAGCAGCGAATCGACGACGTCGCGCAGGCGCGCGATCTCGCTGGCGACCTGGGGCCGCAACCGCGCCACCCGCACCTGGTTGGCGGGATCGTGCGCGATCAGCTCGACCGCCATGCCGAGGCCGTTCAGTGAGTTCTTCAGCTCGTGCGCGATCGCCGCCGAGGTCTTGCCCATCGCCGCGAAGCGCTCCGCGTCGACCAGCGCCGCCTGCGTGGTCAGCAGCTCCGCGGTTCGATCGCGCACGCGCTGCTCGAGCAGGGCCGCGCCGTCGCGCAGCTCCTGATCGCGCTGGCGGATCGACCGCTCCATGTCCGCGAACGCGCCGCGCAGCGCCACGATCTCCTCCGTGCCCGCCGCCCCCGGCTCCGACGGGGGGGCCGGTTCGCCGCGCGCGATCCGGGTGGCGCCGCTCGCCAGCGCCTGCAGCGGCCGCGCCAGGTAGCCGGCCAGCAGCACGCTGGCGATCGACGCCAGCACCAGCCCGAACAGCAGGATCCCGCCCAGCGCGATCCCCTGCTGCTCCAGGTTCGCGGTCAGGGTCCGCCACGGGCGCGCGAACACCACCGCGTACTGCGTCGCCGCGCGCACCGGCGAGAACGCGAACAGCGTCTTCTGCCCGTCGGCGTCCGCGGTCAGCGTGCCGCTGCCGCCGCGCGCTGCCGCCGCGATCGCCTCGGCCCAGCCCGACCCCTCGGCGGCGCGCGCCCGATCGGGCGGGTAGATGATCTGACCGGTCTCGTCGACCAGCACGGCGTCGGTGTCGCGCGGCAGGTTGTCGTGCAGCGCGGGCGCGATCAGGTTGTCCTCCGCCAGCGCGATGACGCCGACCAGCGCGCCCGCGAAGCGCTTGTCGCGCACCAGCGGCTGGACGATCTTCAGCGTCCGCCCCAGCCCGGGCTCGTCGGTCACCCGGAACAGCGGGCCGGGCGCGCCGCCGCGCGCCGCCGCGAACCAGGGCCGCTCGCCGAACGCCTGGCCGCGGAACTCCGGGCGGTCGGGGACGGAGCGGACGCACTTGCCGTCCGCGGTCAGCAGCAGCACCGCCGTGTTGTAGAGGACCGAGTTCTCGTGCGCGCCCGCCAGCACCTGCTCCTCCTGCATGAAGTCGGCGTCGCCCGCGTTCATGGTCGGCAGCAGTGCCAGGCGCTTCAGCTCGTCCTCGAGGATCTCGAAGTTGTCGCGCAGCGCGAAGGCGCGGTTCTCGGCGAACAGCTGCTGCTCCGTGATCAGCTCGCGCCGCATGCTGCTGCGCGACTGGTAGATGGCGGTGCCGCCCGCCAGGCCGATCGACAGGGCCAGCAGCGACGACAGAACCAGGGAGAGCTCGGTCCGGAGGGTCAGGTCCAAAACGCTAGCACCGATGGTCCCGGCCCGCGAGCACGCGCCCCGAACGGAGCGCGTCAGGAAATCAGCGCGACCGCGTAATGCGGCCCGCCCTCGGCACCTTTGTGGGGTGACGGGCATCAAGCTCGACACAGCATGAGCACCGAACCCCAGCCTTTCTTCAAGTCCGGGTCCAAAGCCGGTTGCGACTGCGCCGCCCGCGACGGCGCGGCCGACAGCGCTGCCGACAACGCGGCCTTTCTGAGCTGGGTCAGCCGGCTGGTCCATCGCCACCGCCGCGAGCTGGCCGGGGTCGCGCGCGCCGAGGGCCTCGACGCCGAGGAGGCGTTCGACGCCGTGCAGGACGCCTTCCAGACCTTCCTGACCCTCCCGGCCGCCCACCCGCTCGTCGACGCGGGCGAGGATTCGCGCCGCCTGCTGATCACGCTGACCCGCAACGTCGCGCGCAACCGGCGCCGGCTGCACGCGCACGCCCGGCCTCACGTCGGCGATCCGGAGCTGCTCGCCGCCCTCCCCGCCGCGGGCGCGGGCGCCGACGAGCTGGTCGCCGCCGCCGAGGATCGCGTCCGCCTGCACGACTGCGTGCAATCGCTGGCCGACGTCCAGCGCGCGGTGGTGACGCTGCGGATGCTGGACGACGTGGCGGGCGAGGACGTCGCGACCGCGCTCGGCATCTCGCCCGGGCACGTCGCCGTCCTGCTTCACCGCGCCAAGGCCAACCTGCTCACCTGCATGACCCGCTGACAGGAGATCGCACATGCACCCGGACCCGCTGCTCGAGATCACCGACACGAACTTCGACACGCTGGCGCTGCAGGGCCCGCTGCCCGTGCTGGTCGACTTCACCGCGGCCTGGTGTCCGCCCTGCCGCGCCATCGCCCCGCACGTCGCCGCGATCGCGCGCGACCACGCCGGCAAGCTGACGGTCGGCACTTGCGACGCCGACGCGAACGGCGCCCTGGCGGCCCGCCTCGACGTGCGCTCGCTGCCGACGCTGCTGCTCTTCAAGGGCGGCCAGATCGTCGGCCAGATCGTCGGCGCGGTCCCGAAGGCCAAGATCGAGGCTCTGGTCGCCCGGGCGGTCCCCTAGCCCGTCCGGATTTACAAATATAGGTCGGGCCCGAAACACGGCGTTAACCGGGCCGGGCTTGACCTGCGTGGCATCGGGAGGCGGATATGGGCCATGCAATAACCAGTCGGGACCACCACCATCACAGCCGCGCGGGCGAGACGTTCGGGTTCGCCGCCAAGGTGATCGGTGTCGGCATCTTCGCGGGACTGATGATCACGTACTGTCAGTT
>DATBHU010000330.1:0-3312 GCA_036557265.1 Polyangia bacterium | reverse complement strand
CGGTGCCCGCCGCGCCGCCGGTTCCCGCCGCGCCAGCTCCTGCCGAGCCCCCCGCGCCGCTTCCCGCGGCGCCGCCGCCCGCGCCGCCACCGACGCCGGCGGTTCCACCAGCCGCCCCACCGCTGCCGGCCGCGCCGCCGGCGGCGCCTGCCGCGCCCGTTCCCGCGGCGCCGCTCCCGCCCGTGCCGCCGGCCCCTGCCGCGCCCGTTCCGCCGGTGCCGCCGACACCCGCGCCCGCGGCGCCACCACCGGCGCCGCCGGTTCCGCCCGTGCCGCCCAGCGAGCCACCGGTTCCCGCGTCACCCGCGCCGCCGCCGACACCGGCCGCCGCGCCGCCGCCACCCGCCACGCCGCCGCCCGCTGAACCACCGACACCGGCCGCGTCCGTTCCGCCAGTCCCCGCGGCTCCCGAGCCGCCGCGGCCTCCCGCGCCGGTCATCCCGCCGCGGTCGCCCGGTCCGGCGCCCCCTCCTCCGCCACCGCAACCGATCGCGACGATCGCGATCGTCGCCGACAACAACGAACAACGCAGAAGCGAAGCGAAGCGAACCATGGCGCGGCAGTTTATCCGGTTTGCGAGGCCCGTTGCGACCACCACTTTGTCAGACGCGCATGGTACCGTCTTGTCGCGTGATGGCGCGGCGAGCGGCCCGAAGGCGGGGGAGCAGGCTCCTGGGTGGTCTCGTCTCCTGCCTGCTCGCGCTCGGAGCCGCCGGCGGCTGCTCGTTCGCGTTCGTGACGCCGCCGCCCGCGAACCCGCAACCCGGCCAGCAGCTCGATTGCTCGACCAGCTACGTCGATCCGATCGTCGATACGGCCCTCGCCGCTCTCGGGGGGCTGTTCTCGCTCCTGATTCTCTCCGGGCCGTGCATCGACGTGTGCGACGACAGCAAGACGAAAGGGGTCATTTTGTCGCTGCCGCTGTTCATCCTTCCCACGATCTCGGCCATCTACGGCTACTCGAAGGTCGGCGCGTGCCGCGCCGCGCGCCACTAGCGGGACGCGACAACGCCGGATTCGTGTCGTCCTCACCGTGACAGGAAGCCGACCGATGCGCCTACCCGCCTTCCACGTCGTCGCGGTCATCGCCTGCGCCGCGACCGCCGCGCAGGCCGCCCCGGCGCGCGAGCCGACGCCCGCCCAGAAGGCCGAGCTGGACAAGCTCGACAAGGAGCTGCGCGAGCTGCAGATCAAGGCGGCGTATTTCGGCGCCTCCAAGATCGCCTGCAAGGCCTACCGCCTGCAGCGGGACGCCACCGGCGAGGACTCGCGCCAGGCCCAGCAGCGCAAGTCCGTGTGCGCGAACCTGCTCAGCGGCGGGGGCGAATACGCCGAGGCGCTGACGCTGTTCCAGGAGCTGCTCGCCACCACCGAGCGGGAGAAGGGTCCCGAGTCGCACGAGACCGCCTACGCGCTGATGGCGATGACCGGCGTCTACTGGGCGCAGAACCGCTACGACGAGCTGGAGCCGATCGTGCACCGCATCGTCGCGATCACCAAGAAGGTCGACGGCGAGCAGAGCCAGGGCTACGCGCAGCAGCTGATGACCGAGGGGGCGCTGTACTACGCGCGCAACGAGTATTCGTCCGCCCAGCGCCTCTACGAGGAGAGCCTGCGCCTCCACGAGAAGCTGGCCGCGGCCAGCAAGGACGACTCGAGCCTGCTCGGGCCGTTGCAGATGCTCGCCAACGTCTACTGGCAGACGAACCAGCGGCCCAAGGCGATCGCGCTCTACGACCGGTCGATCGCGATCGCGGAGAAGTCAAAGCTGGTCCAGACCCGGGCGGGGATCATGTGGGGCGTCTCCGGCGTCTATTCCTACGGCGGGCGCGAGGACCTGGCGGCCCCTCTGATGAAGCGGGTCATCGAGATCTACGAGCAGGAGATCTCCCGCCTCGAGAAGACGAAGCCGGACGACGCGATGCTCCCGATGTACCTCGGCTCGCTGGCGATGATCCATCGCCAGAACGGCGACGCCGCGGCCGCCGACAAGGTGCTCACGCGCGCCGTCGCGGTCGCGCCCAAGCGCAACGGCGCCTCCGGCTGGGAGGCGGCCCTCGCCGAGGTCAAGCGCGCCGAGGGGAAGCCCAAGGAGGCGGTGGCGCTGCTGGAGCAGGCGAAGACCGCGCTGGCCAAGACCACGCCGCTGGCGGCGATCACCTACGGCTGGCAGATGGGCGACGCGCTCCGCGAGGAGGGTGACTACCGGCGCGCCGAGAAGGTGCTCGACGAGCACCGCGCCGCCATCGCGAAGTACTTCGGGACGCGCCACCCGATGTACGGGCTGTCGCTGCTCTCCCTCAGCAAGGTCTACGCCGCGGCCGGCAAGATCCCGCAGGCGGAGCGCGCGCTGACGGAGAGCCTCGACCTCGCCGAGAAGGATCTCGCGCTCGCGCTCCGGACCGGGACCGAGTCCGACCACGCCGTCTACTTCGCGCGCAACAACTACCAGCTCGACACCGCCATCAGCTTCGAGCTGCACTACGCGCCCAGGAGCCCGTCGGCGGCGCGCCTGGGACTGACCACGCTGCTGCGGCGCAAGGGCCGCGTGCTCGACGCCGCCGCCGGCGCGATGGCGACGATCCGGTCGAAGCTGTCGCCCGAGGACAAGAAGCTGCTCGACGAGCTGGCCAGCGCGCGCGCCCAGCTGGCCAAGCTGACCGTGGCCGGCCCGACCGCGACCGGCCAGAGCGACGACGCCGATTACGCGAAGGAGATCGCCCTCCTCGAGGACCGCATCCAGAGGCTGGAGGTCGAGGTCAGCAAGAAGAGCGCGGCCTATCGCCTGGTCAGCCAGCCGATCGATCTGGCGGCGGTGCAGAAGATGATCCCGGCCGACGCGCGCCTGATCGAGATGGTCAACTACCAGCCGCTCGACCCCAAGGCGCGCTATTCGCTCAAGCCGAAGTATCCGCCCCGGCGCTACGCGGCCTACGTGACGGGCAGCAAGGGAGACCCGACGCTGGTCGAACTGGGCGACGCGAAGACGATCGATCAGGCGGTCGAGAAGTTCCGCAAGGCGGTCTCCGATCCGGACAACGACGGGGCCGTCGATCTCGGGCGCGCGCTCTATGACCTGACGCTGGCCAAGATCGTGCCGCACCTGGGCGGCGCGACGAACCTCCTCATCGCGCCCGACGGCGCGCTGAACCTGGTTCCGTTCGCGGCGCTGGCGGACGAGAAGCGCCAGTTCCTGATCAAGAAGTACACGTTCACGTACCCGACCTCGGGCCGCGATCTCCTGCGGCTCAAGCTGTCGACGAAGGCGCAGGGCGGCGGGATGGTGTTCGCCGATCCGAGCTTCGATTCGAC
>DATBHU010000329.1:0-11145 GCA_036557265.1 Polyangia bacterium | reverse complement strand
CGGCTCCGGGCTCTGGCCGGCGTGAATGGCGAGCGTCTCGATGCGAGCCGAGGGCTTCCCGCGAGGCGCGCGCTTCATGACGGACGGCGCTCGGCCAGGAACTCGATGAGGTCGATCTTGGTGATCACGCCGACGATGGCGTCGCGCTCCTCGACCACCACCATCTTGGCGTCATTCAGGATGTTGCGCAGCAGGTGGATGCGCGTCGACGGCGTCACCGTCGCGTAGTCGGATTCCACCAGGTCGTCGATCGGCGTGTCGAGCCCGCCGTCACCGCGCACCAGGTACTCGAGCAGATCGACCTCCGCCACGATGCCCACCAGACGCGCGCCGTCGGCGGCCAGCACCGGCATCTGCGACACGCCGTTGTCGCGCATCAGCGCGATGACGTCGCGGACGCCCTGCCCCTTGCGCGCCGTGATCAGCGGGCGCTGCTTCTTCGAACGCAAGAGCTCGATCACGGTGCCGAGCGGATCGGGCTCGTCGAGGAAGCCGTTCTCGCGCATCCACTTGTCGTCGAAGATCTTCGACAGGTACTTGCTCGCCCCGTCGGGCAGCAGCACCAGGATGTTCTCCTTGCGCTTGCTCGACTCGGCGTACTTGATCGCGCCCGCGATCGCCGCGCCCGAGCTGCCGCCCACGTACAGCCCCTCCTGGCGCACCAGCTCGCGCGTCATCAAGAAGCACTCCTTGTCGTCGACGCGCACGATCTCGTCGACGATCTTCAGGTTCATGGTGCTGGGCAGGAAGTCCTCGCCGATCCCCTCGACGTAGTACGAGAACGGCCGCGTCATCCGCCCGGTCTTGACGTACTCGTAGTAGAGCGAACCGATCGGATCGACGCCCACCAGCCGGAACCCCGGCTTCTTCTCCTTGAAGAAGCGCCCGCAGCCGGAGATCGTCCCGCCCGTCCCCATCCCGGCGACGAACACGTCGACCTCGCCGCGCGTCTGCTCCCAGATCTCCGGCGCCGTCGACAGGTAGTGCGCGTCCGGGTTGGCCGGGTTGTGGTACTGGTTCGCGTAGAACGCGCCCGGCGTCTCCTGCACGATCCGCTTGGCGGTCTGGTAGTAGCTGCGCGGGTCGTCGGGCTCGACGGCGGTCGGACAGATGACGACGCGCGCGCCGAACGCGCGCAGCCCGGCCACCTTCTCCTGCGACATCTTGTCGGGCATGACGAACACGCACTGGTAGCCGCGCAGCGCCGACACCAGCGCCAGGCCCATGCCGGTGTTGCCGCTGGTCGCCTCGACGACCGTGCCGCCCGGACCGAGCAGGCCGCGCCGCTCGGCGTCCTCGACGATGTTGCGCGCGACCCGGTCCTTCATCGACCCGCCCGGGTTCAGGTACTCGCACTTGACGAAGATCTCCGCCGGGACGTGGCGGGCCAGCTTCTGCAGCTTCACGATCGGCGTGCCGCCGATCGCCTCCAGGATGTTGCTCTTGGCGCCCGTCATGTCGGCCTCTCTACCGATCTTCGACGCTGGGGCGCCCCGCTTTAGGACTTGAAGTGGTCCCGTCCGTGCGCCGTGCGGAAGTGATCGATGACGCTCTCCTCGAGCAGCTCCTGCATCGTCTGCCCGCCGTAGCGGGCCGCGATCCGGTCGTCGTACTCGTCCGCGATGATCGCGACGTCCCGGATGGTCGTGTTCAGCTCCTCGGCGTCCAGCGTCGCGCCGCCCAGCAGCGTGTGCGAGAAGATGATGACGTCGCCGGCGGGGACGTAGGCGAACGCGCCGAAGCGCAGCAGCGCGTTCATCTCGAGCAGCTGGAGCGCGAGCGGGACCTCCATCGTCACACCCTTGACCAGCTGAGCGACGCAGCGGACCACCGCGCGGTCGGGGTTCCACGCGATGACGTTGATCATCACGATTGACGAGCCCTGCTTGACGACGTACAGACCCTCGTCGACCTTCTTGAACGCGGGGCTCTTGCGGAGGGTCTTTTCGATGAGCTGGCAGCTCGTTTTGGCGGCGGCATTCATGTGACCTTCACCCACGCGATCGGTACCACGGATAAAGTAAACTAACCACCGCGATGCGTTCATGTCGCCACTGCGCGCACGAAAACGCCGATCACCTGGCGTTCTGCTCGCAGTGCGGGCGCAAGCTCCCCCGGACCGACAGCGTGCTGGCCGCGGCGATCATCCGCCCCGTCAGCAACAGCGACCCCGGGATGGCGTTCCTGCGCACGGTCATGGCGACGCCCAACCCGTCGTCGACGACCGGGCGTGCGACGGCCGGTCGTCACGCGTCGGGCCGGCTCGACGCCGCGGCCGAGATGACGCTCGCGCCCGGCCCGCCCCGCTCGCGCGTGCGCTGGCTGGGCGAATCGGTCGCGTACATCTACGTCTACCTGCGCAGCAAGCTGGACGCGGGCGAGCGGCGACGCCGGCTGAGCGAGGAACGGACGGGCGCGGAGGCGCTGCTGTCCGGCGCGCTGACCGAGCTGGGCCAGACCGTGCTGCGCGAGGGGGTCCAGCACCCCGAGCTGACCGGGCTGCTGGAGGCGATCGGGCGCGCGCACGCGCGGCGCGAATCGGCGGCCGCCGACACGGCCACGTCGGAGTCGCTGCAGCAGGCGGAGTCGGCCCGGCGCGGCGGACAGCAGACCGCCGCCGAGGCGGAGTGGTCGTCGAGCGACGGCGCGAGCCGCGAGGCGGAGCAGATCCTGAAGGCGACGACCGCCGATCGACGGAGCGCCGCCGCGCGCCTGGCCCGCATCAAGGACGAGCGCGCGCGCATCCAGCGCGAGATGAGCGAGAGCGGTCCGATCGGGGACGCGCGCTCGGCGCAGCTGGCGCACGACGCCGACGGCCTGGTCAGCGAGCAGCGCGCGCTGGAAGCGCAGGCCAAGCGGCTGGACGACCAGCTGGCCGATCTGCGCGACAAGGCGGCCTCGCTGCGGGCCGCCGCCGCGTCGGCCAAGTCGAAGCTCGATACGATCGTCGCCGAGCGCCGGCAGGCGGCGTCGTCGATGGCGGCGACGATCGCGGGCCGCCAGCGCGATCGCGCCGACGCCGAGCGCGAGACGGCGGACCTGACCGCGCAGCTCGGCCGGGTGGCCGCGGACCTGCGCCCGCCGCACGCGACGCTGCTGTCCGGGTACCAGAACATCGATCGGCTGAACGAGACCATCGCCGATCGGACCGCGCAGCTCGCCGCCATCGAGCAGGCGCGCGGTCACTACGATCACCGCAAGCTGCTCGCCGGCGTCGGCGTGCTGACCTGCATGCTGGTCGCGATCTCGGCGGCGCTGTGGAAGTGGCTCCGGTAGGCGCTCAGCCCGGTCGGCGGAAGCCCTCGACGATCAGCGCCGCCCAGCCCGCCAGCAGCAGCACGCCACCGAGCGGCGTCACCGCCCCCAGCCAGGTCCGGCCGGTGATCGCCAGCAGGTAGAGCGTGCCCGAGAAGATCGCGATGCCCGCGCAGAACAGGCCGGCGCACAGGCGGGGCCGGCGCAGGCGGTCGGCCGCCAGCGCCAGCGCCAGCACGACCACCGCATGCACCAGGTGGTACAGCACGCCCGTCCGGTAGATCTCCAGCATCGGCGGCGCCAGGCGGTCGCGCAGGCCGTGCGCGCCGAACGCGCCCAGCGCCACGGCCGAGAAGCCGAACGCCCCGGCCAGCGTCAGCAGGCCGCGGTTCACGGGGCCGCCGGCCCGGAGCCGGACCCGTGCCCCTGGCTGTCGCGCGACAGCCCGAGCGCCCGCATCTTCTTGTGCAGGTTCGTGCGCTCGATCCCCAGCAGCGTCGCCGTGCGCGAGATGTTCCAGCCGTTCTCGTCCAGCTTGATGCGGATGTACTCGCGCTCCATGTGGTCGCGGAACTCGCGCAGCGGCAGGGCGCGCGCCTCGGCCGGCAGCTCCACGCGCGGCAGGTCGCTGACCGTCGCGCTGCCCTCGCGCTGGACGCGCGCCACCTCGGCCACGATCTCCTCGGGCAGATCGCCGACGTCGATGCTCTCCTCGGACAGGATCACCAGCCGCTCGATCACGTTGCGCAGCTCGCGCACATTTCCCGGCCACGGATAGCCGGCCAGCATCGCCAGCGCCGCGTCCGAGATCGGCTTCACCTTCATGCCATTCTCGCGGCAGGCGAGCTCGACGAACGACCGCGACAGCAGCGCGATGTCGTCCGCGCGCTCGCGCAGCGGCGGCGCCCGCAGCGGCACCACGTTCAGGCGGAAGTACAGGTCCTCACGGAACTGGTTGGAGGCCACCGCCGCCTGCAGATCGCGGTTGGTGGCGGCCACCACGCGCACGTCGACCTTCAGCGACTGCTCGCCACCCACGCGCGTGAACTCGCCCGACTGCAGCACGCGCAGCACCTTGGCCTGGGCCGACGCGATCATGTCGCCCACCTCGTCGAGGAAGATGGTGCCGCCGTCGGCGAGCTCGAACAGGCCGCGCTTGCGCGCCGTCGCCCCGGTGAAGGCGCCGCGCTCGTGCCCGAACAGCTCGGACTCGATCAGCTCGGGCGGGATGGCCGCGCAGTTGACCTTCACGAACGACTTCTCCGCCAGCGTGCTGGAGCGGTGGATGGCGCGCGCGATCAGCTCCTTGCCCGTCCCCGACTCGCCCGTGATCAGGACGCGCGTGCGCGTCGGCGCCACCTTGGCGATCTGCGCGAACAGCGCCCCCATCGGCGCGCTCTTGCCCACCATCTCGAAGCGCTCGTCCGCCATGGCCCGCAGGCCCTGCACCTCGCGCTCCATCGCCCGCCGTTCGAGGGCGTTGCGCAGCGCCACCATCAAACGTTCGCGATCGAGCGGCTTCTCGATCAGGTCGTAGGCGCCCGCCTTGGTGGCGCGCACCGCGTCCGCCAGCGTCGCGTGGCCCGAGATCATGATGATGGTGGGCGGCGATTCGAGGTTCTTCAGCTTGGCGATGCGCTCGATCGTCTCCAGGCCCGACATGCCGGGCAGCTGGACGTCCAGCAGCATCACGTCCGCCCCGATCTCCGCGATGCGGGCCAGCGCCTCCTCCCCGCTCGACGCCTCCTCGACCGAGTAGCCTTCTCCCTCCAGCACCATGCGGACGGTGCGGCGGATGTTCTTTTCGTCATCGACGATGAAGACCGTGGAGGGCATTACGAGAGAGGAAGGTACGCGATCTCGTCGCCGGGCGCGACCTGCAATGCATCGCGCGCTTCGGCCGGGAGCGCAAGCGCCGGCAGCTCCGAGGGGTCTGCGGGGGGACTGCCCGGTGGGACCCCCGCCCGCGCCGCCAGGAAATACGGCGCCCCGGCGCGCTCGCGCGCGACGATGAGCGGGACGGGGACCGCGCCCGACTGGGCCCCGGCGCCGGCCGCCCCGGCCACGCGCCCCACGCGCGTCGCGCGCACCAGCGTGATGTCGTCCGTGCGGGCCTGAAAGTGCGGGCCGCCGTCGAACGGATCGATGCGATGGGCGTAGGTGAACCCGACCTCGCGCAGCACCTTCTCGACCGCCTTCGTCTCGGGGCCGACCTCGCCGATCAGCTGCTGCACGTGCGCGGGCAGCAGCGACGCGTAGAGCGGATCCTGGGGGAACAGCGCGCGGATGAACTCCTTGTTGTGCTGCGACAGCCGGTCCGCCTCCTGGTAGGTCAGCCCGGTGAACCGGCGCCCCAGCGATTCCCACAGCAGGCTGGTGCCGTTCGCGTCGAGCGGGGGCATCAGCTCGGACAGCACCTCGTCGCGAAACGCCGCGCGGTGGCGCGCGATGTAGAGAAAGCGCACCGACATCAGCAGCCGCCCGATCCGTTCGGGGTGGCGGCGGAACTCGGGCAGCACCACCAGCCCGCCGATCTCCGTCAGGCCCTTGTAGTTGTAGCCGATGCGCAGCACGCGGTGGACGAAGTGACGATCCAGCGTCTCGCTGTAGCGCTCCTCCTCCAGCACGTCGAAGTAGACGTGGGGCGCCTTGCGGCTGCCGTGCTGCGGGAAGATCATCGACGATCCGACCACCCGCCCGCTGTCGCGTTCGACCGCCACGAACACGTGGCAGCGATCCTGGGCGGGCGGCGCGGTCGCGCCCGACGCCGTGGCCGCGAACGATCGCCGCGAGCGCTCGACGATCTCCGCCAGCGCGGCGCGATCGTCGGGCAGGTTCACCGAGTCGAGGTGAGCGGCCGCGCGCTGAAAATCGTCGAGATCGTCGGGGGCGATGTCGCGGATGACGAAGCCGGCCATCGCTTCACATTCTGTCGCGCCGTCGCGTGGGCGGCTAGGGAAGGTGGCGCGCGACCGAGCCGCGGGCGTCGGCGACCAGCGCGCCGACCAGCTCCGGGATGCCGCTCGCGGTGACGGGACGCTTCGGCACCAGGACCCGGTAGTCGATGATGTTGACCGGGGGACGGTGGTGGCGCACCGACCGCTGGTTCTCGCGCGCCAGCCAGTCGAGGAAGCGCGGCAGCGCGTGCACCGACGCCTCGTGCGTGTCGTGCAGCAGCATGATGCCGCGCCCCTTGAGCTCGGCGACCCTGCCGGTCAGGTAGGCGAACACGGCGTCCTCGGAGTTCCCGCTCTTCCAGTCTTGCGGATCGATGTTCCAGCCGATGTCGGGCAGGCCGCGCGCGGTCAGCGCCGCGTCGAGGCTGCGGCAGAAGGCGCCGTACGGCGAGCGGAACAGCAGCGGCCGCACGCCGGTCGTCTCGGCGATCAGCTCGGTGCTGGAGTCGATCTCGCCGGCCTGCTCGGTCGGGTTCTGGCAGAGGTCGTGGTGGTTCATGCCGTGGTTCGCCACCAGGTGACCGTGCGCCGCGATCTTGCGGACCAGGTCGCGCCGCGCGACGTCCTCGGGACGCTGCCCGGTCAGCCGCCAGCCCGTCACGAAGAAGATCCCTTTCAGCCCGCGCTTGTCCAGCTCGGCCAGGATGGTCGGCGTCCCCATCAGGTCGGGCCCGTCGTCGAACGACAGCAGCAGCTCGCGCGGCGACGTGGAGGGGCGGAACGAGGTGAAGGCGCCGTGGCCGGGAGACCAGAGCGCCACCGGCTCGTCAACAGGATCCGACGCGATCGCCGAACGCGTCACGATGGCAGTCAGCTCCGAGCGCGATTCACGAACCGCGTCACCGCTGCTACCGACCCAGGCCGGAGCGAGAGTCGGCACCAGGAGGGCCGATAGCGCAACGAGCCGACGAACCACCAGCATTGGATTCTATCGAAGATCTCGGCACTTCGATAGGCGAGCTGGAGCCCGGGCGAGGCCCTCGGCTGCGCGCCGGAGGCCTCGTTTTCGCCTGGAATTACCGGCTAGAACGGAATGTCGTCGTCGGACGGAGGCATGCCGGTGTCGTTGTCGTCGGGCGGGCCGGAATCCCGTGAGGATCCGCCGCCTTGCCGGCGACCTTCACCGCCTCCCCCGCCGCCGCCCCCGCCGCCGCCACCACCGCCGCCGCTACCGCTGCCCAGGAAAACGACGCGGTCGGCCACGATGTCCGTCGCGTAGTGCTTCTGGCCTTCCTTGTCGTACGACCGGGTCTGCAGCCGGCCCTCGATGTAGACCGAGCGGCCCTTCGACAGGTACTTGTTGCAGTTCTCGGCCTGGTCGCCCCACACCGTCACGCGGTGCCACTCCGTCCGCTCCTGGCGCTGACCCGACTTGTCCTTGAACACGTCGGTCGTCGCGATCCGGAGATTGCAGAGCGGGCGGCTCGACGGCGTGTACTTGAGCTCCGGATCCGCTCCCAGATTTCCGACCAGGATGACCTTGTTCACGCTTCCCATGGCGTCTCCTTCTATCACGTTGCGAGTTCGCTGAGTGTTCGGACTACCGGGCGATCAGTTGCGGCTGGTGTAAGGTTCCTGGGTGATCACCTTCCTGCTGGCGCTGCTCGCGGCGCAGCCCCAAGCGCAGTCCCCGGCGGTCGCCGAGCTGGGTCGCGGCTACGCGGCGTACCGGGCGGGCGACTACCACGCCGCCGCGCAGGCCCTGCGCGCCGCCGTCGCCAAGGATCTGCGCAACAAGGACTGGGCGCTGTTCATCCTGGCCGAGAGCCAGTTCTACGACGGCGACTACCGGGCGGCGCGCGACGGCTTCGAGAAGGTGGCGCGCGGCCACGGCCGCCCGGCCGAGATGGCGCCGTTCCGGATCGCCGACTGCCTCTGGATGGAGGGCGACCACGCCAAGGCGGCCGCCAGCTATGCGAAGCTCGCCAAGAAGGCGTCCGCGCGCAGCGGTGACGCCGCGCTGGCGCGCTTCCGCGTCGCCGAGCAGACCGCCGAGCGCAATCGGGACGCGGCGCGCGCGCAGTTCCTGGCGATCGCGCGCGACTTCCCGGCCCACCCGCTCGGCGACGAGGCGGTCCGCCGGATCGGCGCCGGTCCGACGGCGCCGCCGGCGCCGCCTTCGACGGTGCCGGCGGTCCCACACTCGACGCCGCCGACGACGGCGCCGCCCGTCGCGTCGGGCGGCGTTTCCGATCTCGCGCCGGCCGATCGGCTGCGGCGCGCCGAGTCGCTGTCCAAGGACCGTCACTGGGACGAGGCGCTGGCCGAGCTGGCCAAGCTGCCCGCCACGCTGGCGCCCGAGCTCGCGGCCGAACGCGACTACCAGACAGGCATGACGAAGTTCCACATGCGGCGCGACTACCCGGGGGCCGGGGCGCTGCTGCTCGGCGCGGTCGATCACCTGACCGGCGACAAGGCGGCGTCGGCGCAGTTCCACGGCGCGCGCGCGCTGTCGCGCGTCGACCGCGACGACGAGGCGATCGCCGGCTACCGCAAGGTGATCGAGCGCTTCGGGCACTCGCGCTACGCGCCGGAGGCGCAGTACCTGTCGGGCTGGCTCGAGTACAACCGCGGCCGTTACCGCGAGAGCATCCCGGCGTTCGAAGCCACGCTGAAGAACTTCGGCAACAGCGCCTTCGCCGACGACGCCGCCTGGAGCCTGGCCTTCGCGCACTTCCTGCTCGGCGACGCGGCCGAGGCCGCCGCGGGCTTCGACCGCTACGGCCGCCTGCCGCCCACCGGCATCGCGTCCGACGACATCGCCGGGCGGGTGAAGTACTGGCAGGCGCGCCTCAAGGAAAAGGCCGGAAAGAAGGACGAGGCCGAGGCCGCCTACCGCGATCTCGCCCGGCGCGGGCCGTTCTCGTTCTACGGCTTGCTGTCGCGGGCGCGGCTCAAACAGGCCGGCCACCCGGAGCCGATCGAGCTGCCGGTGAAGAAGCTCGCCGTCGAGGCGCCGAGCAATCCGCTGCGCGATCCGTCGGTGGCGCGGGCGAGCGAGCTGATCGACGCCGGCATGACCGCAGAGGCGGGCGATGAGATCGAGCACGACGAGAAGGAGATCCTGAAGCGCCTGGGCGGCGACAAGGCGCTGCCGTGGCTGATCGACTTCTACGGGCGCGCCAGCGACTATCACCGCGTCTACCGCCTGGGTGAGTCGCGCGGCGCGGGCGCGCTGGCCGCCGACCCGCTGCACGACCAAGGGACGCGCGCGATGTGGGAGGCGGCGTTCCCGCGCGCCTACCAGCCGCTGGTCGAAAAATACGGCGCGGCGGCCGGGAACCCCGATCTCTTCCTGTACGCGATCATGCGCAAGGAGTCGGGCTTCGATCCGCACGACGTCTCGTACGCCGACGCGCGCGGCCTGCTGCAGATGATCCCGCCGACCAGCACGCAGGTCGCGGCGTCGCTGGGCGAGCCGTTCTTCCCCGATCAGCTCTACGACCCGGAGATCAACATCCGACTCGGCGCGCAGTACATCGGCCAGCTCTACAACAAGTTCGGGCGCGAGCTGCAGCTGACCGCCGGCGCGTACAACGGCGGGCCGCGCATGATGGCGCGCTGGTGCGAGCAGCACGCGAAGCACCCGACCGACGAGTTCGTCGAGCTGATCGCGTTCCCGCAGACGCGCGAGTACGTCAAGCGCGTGTCGTCGATCTACGCGCGGTACCGCTATCTTTACGGCGCAGCGCCCTATGAAATCCCGCTGGTTCTGACGACGAAGGTGGATTCTCGAGGGCCGACCTACTAAGGTGCCCCGCATGGGCACCGAACGCCGTGACTTTCCCGTCGGGTGGGACCGAACGACGGGGGTCGACGACAAGCACGCGCACAGCTTCGTCAGCTCGTTGCCGTTCGACGGAGCGCGCATCCACGCCGCCAGCATCTATTGCAGCGACGGCCGCGTCGGCGAGCAGATCGACGAGTTCCTGCACGAGGGCCTGCACCTGCCGCGCTACGACCGCCTCGCGATGCCGGGGGGACCGGCCTGCTACGCGGGCGGCGTCTGGGAGGGCCACGCCGCCGAACGCCAGCTGGATTTTCTCTTCGGCGTGCACGGCCTCGAGCGGCTGGTGCTGATCGCCCATCAGGGGTGTGCCTTCTACGGGGAGTGGCTGAAGGTTCCGCCGGACCAGCTCGAGCAGCGGCAGAGGGAGGACGTCAGGAAGGCGGCCGCCCGCATTCGCCAAGCGCATCCGACGCTGGCCATCGAGTCCTACTTCCTGCGCCGCAGCGATTCCCAGATGTGGTTCGATCCGATCGAAACCGAAGCCTGACGGGCACCCGGCGCCCGGCCGGGCCGGGAGTTATACTTTCCGCATGGGAAAGTTTCGCGGAACCGTTCGCCGGAGCGATCTCGAGGGCGGACACTGGCAGCTCGAGGCCGAGGACGGCACCACCTACGTGCTGGAAGGCCAGACCGGCGGCATCGAGAGCGACGGCGCGCGCGTCGAGATCGACGGCGCCGTCGACAAGGGCGCGATGGGGATCGCGATGACCGGGCCGATCCTGAAGGTCAAGGGCGGCAAGCGCCTCTAGATCGCGGCGACCGCGCGTTTCGCTAGCGCAGCACTTCCAGCCGCACGTCCACGACGCCGGCGTGCATCATGTCCAGCTTGTGGGCCGCGGCCTCGGACACGTCGAGGATGCGGCCGTGCGTGCAACCGCAGCGATCGTTGACGCGCACGATGACGGACTGACCACCCGGCCGCGTGACGCGGACGCGCGTGCCGAACGGCAGGGTCTTGTGGGCGGCGGTCATGGCCTTCGGGTCGTAGCGCTCGCCGGAGGCGGTGCGCCGCCCCACGAACTCCCGGCCGTAGTAGCTGGCGCGCCCCTTCTGGACCTGGCCGCCGGGCGCCGCCCCCCGGCGCGCGCTCGCCTCGCTGGCGCAGCCGATCGCGACGCCGATGCCGACGATGGTGGCCACGGC
>DATBHU010000328.1:0-6964 GCA_036557265.1 Polyangia bacterium | reverse complement strand
CGCGGCCGCCGTTGCCGGTGGTGCCGGCGACGCCCGTGTTGCCGCCGGTCCCGGTCGCGCCCGCAGCGCCCGTGGTGCCGCCGCGGCCGCCGTTGCCCGTGTTGCCGGCCGCGCCTGTGTTGCCGCCGCGGCCGCCCGTCCCCGTCGCGCCCGCAGATCCGCCCGCGCCGGTGGTGCCGCCCCGGCTCGCGGACGTGCCGGCGGCGCCGCCGCTGCCGGTCGTTCCCCCGCGGCTCGTGGATGTTCCGGCTGCACCGGTCGAGGTTCCGCCGCTGCCGGCGTTACCCGGTGAACTGCTGCCCGCGTTCCCGCCCGTGCCGATGCCGCCGGCGGCGCCCGAGGCCGAGCCGCCGAGGCCCGTCGGCATCCCGCCTGCGCCCGGCCCGCTGCCGCCGACGCCGGTCGTGCTCCCGCCCTGGCCGGCGAGCGGGGGCCCGTCGAAGCCGCCCGCATCCAGCGGTCCGCGGAAGTACTCGTCCGGACCCTGGCAGGCGCCGACCAGCAGCGCCGCGAGGCCGATGATTTTGCCGGTGTACCTCAC
This sequence comes from Polyangia bacterium, assembly GCA_036557265.1. Classification (GTDB taxonomy): domain Bacteria; phylum Myxococcota_A; class Polyangia; order Fen-1088; family Fen-1088; genus JADGRB01. The sequence goes on along the minus strand of DATBHU010000328.1, from coordinate 6,423 downwards.
CCGGTGGGTGAGGTGTCCGTGCCGCGGTGCTCTGGCTCAGGGCCGCCGGCCTGGAAACCTTTGCCTTACAGGAATTCGCACAGGTAGGCGCACGGTTCGGTCGCGCGCACGTCGAAGCCGCTGCGGCCGGCGATCTCGAAGGCGGTGCCGGCCGGGTAGCGCCCCCAGTCGGCGGCGCCGTCCGGCTTCACCGCCAGCTCGCCGCTGATGACCGTCATCCGTTCGGGGGCCTGCGTGCCGAAGTGGAAGCTGCCCGGCGCGATCACGCCGACCGTCGCGCGGCGGCCGTTGCGCTCGAAGCCGATGCTCTGGACCTGATCGTCGAAGTAGCGGTTATGGCTGAGGGATGGCATGGCGCGCGATTGTACTCAAAACCCGCGCGAGCGCGCGGGCGGACAGAGCGAACAAAAAGACGAAGGCCCGGCGCGGACAAGCCGCGCCGGGCCTCGTGCCCCTCCTGCTCCTCGTGCACCGACCCAATCGTGCTGGGGCGGTCACTCCCGGATCGTGGTGGGCGGGATCGTCCCGTCCGTGCCCTTGCCGTCGGTGTCGACCTTGGCGGTGCGCATCACCGACTTCACGCCCTTCAGGCGATCGATGCTCTCGCGCGCCAGGTCGCTCTCCATCTCGACGGCGTTGCCGTAGGCGACGCGCGCGTCGTCCAGGCGATCGAGCTGCTCGTACGCCATCCCGAGGTTGTTCCACATGTACGCCTCGACCGGCTCCAGCTCGACGGCCTGCTCCAGCGCGTCGGCCGCCTCCTCGAAGCGCTTGTCGTAGATCAGCGCCAGGCCGAGGTTGTTGCGCGCGTACGAGTTCTTCGGGTTCAGGTCGACCGCCTTCTCGAACGACCCGATCGCGTCCTTGCGCTTGCCCATCTGCAGCTGCACACGGCCGAGCGTGTTCCAGGCGCCCGAGCGCTTGGGCATGCGCTTGACCGCCATGTTCGCGAGCGTGAGCGCCTTGTCGTACTGCTTGTCGTCGAGCAGCTTGCGCGCGGCGGCGAGCGCGTCGACCGGGTGCGGCCCGTCGTCGTCGTCTTCGACCGTCACGGGCGGCTTGGCGGCCTCCGTCGCGACGGTGGGCGGCGGCGTCGGCGCGGGCGCCTCGGTCGGCGTCGGCGTTTTTTCGAGGACCTTGGACGGCTCGGTGGTGGCGACCGGCGGCGTCGTCTTCTTGGTCGACGGCGCGAGGTCGTTGCACGCGGCCAGGGATGCGGTCATGGCGACCGCGGTGAGGATCTTCGTGAATCGGACTGAGGTGGACATTTTGAATCAGCTCCTTTCACGACAGGCAAATTGCAGCCGACGTGCCAGCGCCGATCGCCGCGCGCGTCCGGGCCGTCGCCGCCGGCGGCGGCGCGCGGCAATCGCGCACGATGCGGAACGTAGAGTGGCTCTACGAATCGCGGTCGGCGGCTACTTCGTCGAGCTTGCGAGGAGCGCTTCCAGCTCGCCGAGCGCGAGCAGGTCCTTCGGCCGACCTGCCGCTCGTTTGAGTCGGATGAGCGTCGGTAGATCGACGCAAAGACACGAACCGCCGAACAGGTCGAGGGTCACGGTGTGTGGCAGCAGGGCGTCGTAGCTTCCACCGCCCGTGACCTCACCGAGCAGATCGAGCGGCCCGAAGTCGGTGTCGAGCGTGAAGTTCAGGCCGTGCTGAATCGTCGCCGCGTCGAACTTGAAGGGTAGCCCCGCGGGGACGCCGCGGAGGTAAGGTTGGTGCGGCGCGAGCGCGGCGGCGAGGCGCGCGATGTCTTCGTTGCTCCTCGCGTAGACGACGTCCAGGTCGTTCGTCATATGCGTCGAGCCGTGGGCGGTGCCGGCAACGCCGCCGATCACGATGAAGCGGACCTGGCCGCCGCGCAGCGTGTCCAGCGCCTTGCGGTAGTCCGTCATCGGCGCGCGCGCGCCTTGCGGCCTGCCTGCGCCAACTCGGCCGCGAACCGCTGCATCTCCATCAACTGCTCGATGCGCTCTTGAGGCGTGAGCTTCAGGTTCCGCTGCAGCAACGTCATATCCACGTCGCGCTTGAGCGCTTCGACCAGCGGGTCGCGATAGTCATCGTGGTCGGCGGGCGGCACGTTCCCATGGTAGCGCATTCTCGATCGGGCGGGCGTCTATGCCGCGCCGCTGCCGGGGGCGCAGGCGGCCGCGCGTTCCAGCAGCAGGGCGCGCTCGCGGGCGTTCTGGGTCAGCGACGCCGCGCGCTCGAACTCGGCGCGCGCCTCGTCGCGGCGTCCCAGCTTCATCAGGAGATCGCCGCGCACGCTCGGCAGCAGGTGATAGCGCGCCAGCGCGGGCTCGGCGCGCAGCCCGTCGACGATCGCCAGCCCGGCCGCCGGCCCCATGTGCATCGCCAGCGCCACGGCGCGATTGAGCTCGACGATCGGCGACGGCGTCAGCTCGGCCAGCGCGCCGTAGAGGCCGACGATGCGCGCCCAGTCGGTCTCGGCGGCGGCGCGCGCGCGCGCGTGACAGGCCGCGATCGCCGCCTGCAGCGCGTACGGGCCGCGCGTGTCGCCCAGCGCCAGGGCCCGCTCCAGCGCGGTCAGCCCGCGCCGGATCAGGATCTGGTCCCAGCGCGCGCGATCCTGCTCGAGCAGCAGGATCGGCTCGCCAGTCGGGCCGCGCCGGGCCCGCTCGCGCGAGGCCTGGATCTCCATCAGCGCCACCAGGCCGTGCACCTCCGCCTCGCGCGGCGCCAGCTCGGCGAGGACGCGGCCCAGGCGCAGGGCGTCCTCGCACAGGCCCGGGCGCATCCAGTCGTCGCCCGCGGTGGCCGCGTAGCCCTCGTTGAAGATCAGGTAGATGACCTCCAGCACCGACGCCAGGCGGGGCGCCAGCTCGGCGCCGCGCGGCACCTCGAACGGCACGCGCGCCTCGGTCAGCGCGCGCTTGGCGCGGACGATCCGCTGGGCGATGGTCGGTTCGGGGACCAGGAACGCGCGCGCGATCTCCGGCACCGTCAGGCCGCCCAGCAGGCGCAGCGTCAGCGCGACGCGCGCGTCGGTCGGCAGCACCGGGTGGCAGGACGTGAAGATGAGGCGCAGCAGGTCGTCACCGATGTCGTCGTCGATCGCGTCCTCGACGGCCGCGACGGCGTCGGCGCGCTCGTCGTCCAGGTCGCGGCCCAGCTCCTCGTGCTTCTGTTCCAGCCGCTTGCCGCGGCGGAGCTCGTCGATGGCGCGGTTCTTCGCCGTGGCCATCAGCCAGGCGCCGGGGTTGTCGGGGACGCCCGTCTCCGGCCAGCGTTCGAGCGCCGCGATCAGCGCCTCCTGCGCCAGCTCCTCCGCCAGGCCGACGTCGCGCACCATGCGGGCCAGGCCCGCGATCAGGCGCGGCGATTCGATGCGGAAGACCGCCTCGATCGCGCGGTTGGTCTCTGACGCGGGCGCCGTCACGGCGCCGATCAGACCATCTTCCTGCGCCCGCGCAAGCACGACGGCGGCGGTGTCGCCGGGGCGCTCAGACCGCCACGCGCTTCCAGCGCCCGCGGCGGAAGAGCACGACGCTGACGATCGCCATGGTCGAGAAGCCGACCAGCACGGCGATGAACACGCCGTTCGGACCGAGGCCGAGCGGTCTCGCGAGCAGCCAGGCCACCGGGATCTCCCAGAGCCAGAAGCAGAAGAGGTTGATGAGCGTAGGCGTCCAGGTGTCGCCCGCGCCGTTGAACGCCTGCGTCAGCACCATGCCGTAAGCGTAGAAGAGGAAGCCGGCGCTGATGATGCGCAGGGCGTCGGCGCCGGTGCCGGCCACCACCGGGTCCGCCGAGAACCCGCGCACGATCGGGCCGCCGAACAGCACGAACAGCAGGCCCGTGCAGCCGAGGAAGATCAGGTTGTAAAAGGCCGCGCGCCACACCGCCTGCTCGGCGCGGTCGGGGCGGCCGGCGCCCAGGTTCTGTCCCACCAGCGTGGCGGCCGCGTTGGCCATCCCCCACGACGGCAGCAGCGCGAACAGGACCACCCGGATGGCGATGCCGTAGCCGCCGATCGCCGTGCTGCCGAAGCGGGCCACGATGCGCAGCAGGGCGACCCAGCTGGTGGTGCCGATGAACGCCTGGAAGATGGCGGTCGACGACAGGCGGACGATGGTCGCCATGATGCCGGTGTCGATGCGCAGGTGCTCGCGGTGCACGGCCAGGTGACCGCGCCCGGCGCGCAGCGCGCGCAGCTGGTAGAGGACGCCGACGCCGCGGCCGATCGTGGTGGCGATGGCGGCGCCGGTGACGCCGAGCTGCGGGAACGGTCCGACGCCGAACACCAGCAGCGGGCCGAGCACGATGTTGATGCCGTTGGCGAGGATCAGCGTCCGCATGGAGACGGTCGGATCGCCGGCGCCGCGGAAGGCGGCGTTGATCAGGAACAGCAGGATGACGGTGACGCTGCCGCCCAGCATGATGCGCGTGAAGCGGGTGCCGATGGCGATCACGTCGGGCGAGGCGCCCATCGCGGCCAGCAGCTTGGGCGCGGCGACGGCGCCCGCCACGCCGACCACCACGGCGAGGCCGAGCCCGAGCGCGATCGACTGGACGGCGGCGCGCGCGGCGCCGTGCGGATCCTTCTCGCCGATGCGGCGCGCGACGATGGCGGCGGCGCCCATGGCCAGCCCCATCGCGAACGCATAGATGATGATCAGCATCGACTCGGTCAGCATCACGGTGGCGATCGCGTCGGCGCCCAGCTTCGCGACCCAGAACATGTCCGCGACGGCGAACAGCGACTCCATCAGCATCTCGAGCACCATCGGCACGGCGAGCAGCAGGATGGCGCGGCCGAGCGGCAGGGCCGTGTAGTCGTGGCGCGCGCCGCGCAGCGCCTCGCGCACGAGCGTCCAGAACCCGCCGCGGCCAGTGTTGGACGCATCGGCGGTCTCGGCGGCGGTCATTTCGGGAGATGCGGTCGCGGTCTCGGTCGTCATGGTCGGGTCCTTTTGGGGGGTGGCTCTCTACCCTGAGGACGAAGCTGCGGCCAGCGAATCGACACCCGATGAACAGATTTTTTCTCCCTCTCCCGCTTGCGGGAGAGGGCCGGGGTGAGGGCCAGCCGCCCTGGATCGCCTGCGCTACGTCTTGGACTTGCGGATCGCCTCGCGCCAGGCGCGGGTCGGGTCGTCGTCGGGGTCGGGGGGCTCTTGCGGCGGGCGGGTCGCCTCCGGAACGTGGCGCAGGTTCACGCGAATGCGCGTCCAGGTCGACGAGCGGCCGCGCATGGCGTCGACCAGGACGTCGTCGACCGCCAGCTGCGCGGCGGCGTCGGGGTGGCGCTGCTTCCAGCGCTCGAGGCCGGCCAGCGCCGCCTGCTTGTCGGGCGAGTTGGCGACGGTCACGAGCGGCATCTTGACGCGCGGCGGGCGCTTGCCGGCGCCGCGCGCGCGCGACGGCGCGACCCGCGGCGCCTCGCCGTCCATCTTCTGGTAGTGCGGCGGCCACGGCGCGTCCGCCAGGCCGGCGGCGTCGTCGCGCGCCGCCAGCTCGAGCAGCGCCTCCAGCGAGCCGGCGGCGGCGTCCATGTCGGCGTGCGGATTGCCGCGGGCGGCGAAGCGCGCCGGCATCGTCGCCACCGTGAAGGCCGCCGGGTCGCAGTCGGGCACCTCCGCCCAGTCGAGCGGCGCCGACACGCGCGCGTCGGGCAGCGGCCGCACCGAGTACGCCGAGCAGGTGGTCCGGTCCTTCGCGTTCTGGTTGTAGTCGAGGAACACGCCGTGCCGCTCCTCCTTCCACCACTTCGACGTCGCGATGGTGGGCGCGCGCCGCTCGATCTCGCGCGACAGCGCCAGCGCCGCCCGCCGCACCTCGGTGAACGTCCAGCGCGGCTGGATGCGGACGTTGACGTGGATGCCGCGCGAGCCGCTGGTCTTGGGCCAGCCGCGCAGGCCGAGCTCGCCGAGCAGCGCGTTCACCTCCAGCGCCACGCGCCGCACGTCGGCCCAGACGACGCCGGCCCGGGATCGAGATCGACGCGCAGCTCGTCGGGGTGCAACAGATCGCCGGCGCGCACCGGATGCGGATGGAGCTCGATGCAGCCGAGGTTGACGATGAAGGCCAGCCCCGCCTCGTCGTCGACCACCACCTCCTCCGCCGTCCGCCCCGACGGGAACGACAGCGTCACCGTGCGCAGCCACTCGGGCCGCTTGTCAGGCGCGCGCTTCTGATAGAACGCCTCGCCGGCGGCGCCGTCGACGAAGCGCTTGAGCACGATCGGCCGATCGCGGATCCCGTTGAGCGCGCCGCCGGCGACCGAGAGGTAATAGCGCACCAGCTCGAGCTTGGTCACCTTGGCCTCGGCGGCGAAGTAGAGCTTCGACGGATTGGTGACCTTCACTTGCCGCCCGTCGAGGACGAGGACTTCGGCCGCCTCCTTGGTCGCCATCAGTTGAGCGCGAACATCGCCGGTGGCAGCGCCGGGCGCGGCGGCTC
>DATBHU010000327.1:0-8515 GCA_036557265.1 Polyangia bacterium | reverse complement strand
AGTACCTCGCCTCGCTGGAGCCGTTCCGTCGGGGCGATCGCTACGACGTCGCCGCCGAGGTGATGTTCGCGACCGCGCGCAAGCCGGCCTGAAGTGACGGCGCGCGGCGGAACGTTTCGTTCCGCCCTTGTTCACGCCTCTCGGGTGAAAGCGGACGGCAAAAAGGCCGGAAGCAGACGAGAGAACGACAGAACAAGGAGACAGGTCATGAAGACGATGAAGCTGATGAAGATGGTGACGGTCGCGGTGGCGGCGCTGGCGTTCTCGCCGGCGGCGCGGGCGGGGGACAAGCCCGCCGCCGCGGCCGCCAAGGCGGACATCCAGAAGACGCTCGGGTTCGTCCCGCAGTTCTTCAACCGCTTCCCGGAGGAGGCGCTGCCGGGCGCCTGGGAGGAGATGAAGACGCTGCAGCTGAACCCGAACTCGGCGCTGCCCGGCCGCACCAAGGAGCTGATCGGGCTGGGCGTGGCGGCGCAGATCCCCTGCCGCTACTGCATCCTCGCCCACACCGAGTTCGCGCGCCTGAACGGCGCCAGCGAGACGGAGATCGGCGAGGCGGTCGCGATGGCCGCGCTGACCCGGCACTGGAGCACCTTCCTGAACGGCACCCAGACCGACGAGACCAAGTTCCGCGCCGAGATCGCCAAGGTGGTCGACAACGTGAAGAAGGCGAGCGCCGCGAAGACGCCGCCGCCGCCGCCCGTGAACGTGGTGGACGGCGCCAGCGCCGTGAAGGAGGCGACGCAGATGCTGGGCGGCTACGTCCCCGAGTTCATCCGCGCCTTCCCCGAGGAGGCGCGGGCCGGCGCGTGGCGGGCGTTCCGCGACGTGCAGCTGTCGCCGACCACGGCGCTGTCGGGCAAGCAGAAGGAGCTGGTCGGGCTGGCGGTGGCGGCGCAGATCCCCTGCCGCTTCTGCATCATCGCCCACACCGAGTTCGCCAAGCTGAACGGCGCCAGCGACGCCGAGATCAAAGAGGCCGTCGCGATGGGCTCGCTGACGCGCGAGCTGTCGACGATGCTGAACGGGATGCAGGTCGACGAGGGGCAGTTCCGCCGCGACGTCGACCGCATCGTGAAGGGGGCGAAGGCGTCGGCCGCCAAGGGCGGCGCGAAGACGAATTCGGCGACGGCGCAGCGGTAGCCGAAGCGAACCGTGGTTGAATCCAGGGCCGGGGCGGCGGCGACGCCGCTCCGGCCTTTTTCACGCGAGCGAGAGGGGAGCGATCATGAGCATTCGACTTTACGGGTGGCCGGACAGCACGGCGGCGCGCGTTCACTGGGCGCTGGAAGAGCTGGGCGTGAGTTACGAATACGTCGAGCTGGATCGCAAGCGGGGCGACAACCGCGCGCCCGCGTACCTGGCCGTGAACCCGACCGGCAAGGTGCCGGGGCTGGTCGACGGCGGGCAGGCGTACTTCGAGTCGGCGGCGATCCTCCTTCACCTCGGCGACACCTACGGCCGCGAGCGCGGGCTGTGGCCGGCGCCGGGGGCGGCGCGGGCGGAGGCGCTCTGCTGGACGGTCTGGGCCACGACCGAGCTGCACGCCTACATGATGCAGTGGCTGTATCACGGCAAGGACACCGTGGTGTCGTACGCGCCCGCCGATCGCAGCAAGGCGACCGCCGACTACAACCACGGCCAGTACCTGCGCATGCTCGACGCGCTCGAGGCGCGCCTGGCCGGGCGCGACTACATCCTGGGCGCGACGTTCTCGCTCGCCGACGTCCCGGCCGCGTCGTCGCTGCTGACCGGGATCGCGCTCGGCGGCGGCGTCGAGGGGCGCAAGCAGATCGAGGCGTGGCTGGCGCGCTGCCGCGCCCGCCCGGCGCTCGCCCGCATCGGCGGCGCGGGGTAAAGTCTGCGGGTGCGCTGGACGGCGCTCTGGATCGCACTCGGGGTCGTGGTCGCGGGCGCGGCGGCGACGGGCTGGCTCGTGGGGCGGTTCGCCCTGGCACCGCTGCACACGCGGGCGATGCCGGGGTTCGAGATCGACTTGCCCGACGGCGAGGTCGCGGACAAGGGCTCGGGCTACCGCAAAGGGAAGCTGACGATCCACGACGTCAACGGCGTTCCGTCATTTGTGATGGTGAAGTGGGAGCCGGGCGGCCTCTCCAGCGACGAAGACATCGAGCAGAGCGCGAAGGCGATGGCCGCGGTCCAGCATGTCGAGGCGCGCTCGCTCTCGGTCCGTCCCGACGCCGCGGTCGCGGGAAAAGACCGCCGCTCCTGGGCGGCTCGCTTCGGTCATTCGACGTTCTGGGAGACGGAGGTCGTGTGCGGTGCCCGCGTGGTCACGCTGGAGACCGAGAGCGACCGGTGGGGGGTGGAACGGCTTCACCGGCGCGTCGCGGCCTCGTTCCGCTGTCGGCCCGACCCGGTCAAGGAGCAGCTCGTCGGAGACACGCCGGTGACGTTCGACGTGGGCGAGGGCTGGTATCGCGTGAAGAGTCCGCCCGGCGAGGTCCAGCTGACGGATCGCAAGACAATCCTGGGCGCGCGGTTGTTCGGCGTCCAGACCCTGAACGATGAGACCCTGCAGGCCCTGGCGACGGTCATCCCCGGTTTCGAGGTCGGCGATCGTGTCGATGACGACTGGAAGGTCCGTATGCCTCTGGGCAAGAGGCAGGGGCACGGCTGGTTGACCCTGCGCCGCTGTCGCGACGCCGGCGCCTCTCTCTTCATCACGGCGCTCGCTTTCGACGCAGGGCAGACGGTCGACCGCGCCCTGTTGACCCGCGTGCACTGCCGGAACCCTGGTGAGGCCGCCCAGACCTGGCCAGAGCTGCCGCACGCGGCGGCGGTGAAATGAGGTCGTTGAAGGCGCAGCGCGTCCGTCGCAGGGGCGTAGGATTCGTGCGGGGATACATGAGGGCGTCCGCTCTGGCCATGGTCTTCGCCGTCGGAATCGGGACGACGGTCGCGTCCTGCGGCCACGGCGTCAACGTCAAGAGCGTCGAGGCGTGCCGGAGCGGGCGGCCGCGCTACTTCACGCAGGACGGTCTCGACGATCGGTTCGGCCAGGCCCTGTGCGTGATGGGAGAGAATCCGCTCGCCTCCCCACCGGCGGACGAGGCGTACCGGTTCCTCTGGCTGCGCAGCTTTCACGATCCGGTCGCCGTCCGCGTCGAGGTGTCGCACGGCGAGGCGCTGCTGACCGCGGTCGAGCTCGACGGCCCGATCGACCACGGCCGGGGAACCCTGGCCCGCTCCGACCGGCGAAAGCTGGCCGCGAGCGAGTGGGCGGCGCTGGTGCGCGCGGTCGAGGCAGCCGGCTTCTGGGGCCTGCCCCTCGAAGGCGGGAACATCGGCCTCGACGGCGCCAGCTGGATCCTCGAAGGCAAGCGCGGCGGCAGCCAGCACGTCGTCGTCCGCTGGAGCCCCGAGGGAAACGCCTTCCGGGCGGCCTGCGACGCGTTCCTGGCCGCGTCGCGGTTCCCGTTCCCCAAGGACGAGGTGTATTGACGATGCCTCCTGTAGTACTTTTAAACGTACCTTCAGGAGCACGTCCATGAGCAAGGTTCCAGCCATCGTTCCGGTCAGCGATCTGCGGGATGACGCCGCGAACGTCCTCGATCGGGTGAAGAAGAGCCGAGAGCCCGTGGTGATCACCCAGCGTGGCCGAGCGGCAGCGGTCCTGCTCAGCATCGAGGAGTACGAGCGGTCGGAGCACGAACGCGAGCTCCTCCGCCTCCTGGCTCAGGGCGAGAAGGAAGTCGCTGCCGGCAAAGGCCACGATCTCGAAGACGTACTGCGCGAAGCGGACCAGATCCTGGCGAAGTGAAGGACCGGTTCACACCGTCCGCGCGGTCCCAGTTTCTGGCCAAGCTCGAGTTCACCCGGGCGGAGAACCCGGCGGCGGCCACGGCTCTGCTGGCGCGGGTCAAAAAGAGCCTCCGCCGTTTGGTGGCCCATCCGCAGTCGGGCCGGAAGATCCCGGAGTTTCCAGAGCTCGAGCACCGCGAGGTGATCGTCCCGCCGTATCGGTTTTTCTACCGCGTCGAGAGATCCACGGTCTGGATCGTATCGGTCTGGCACGGCGCGCAGAAAACGGCGGCCGAATAGCCCGGGGCGCGCCTGCGATCGTATAAAGTCGGTCCGCCCATGCGCGCGGTCCTGCTTGCCTGCTTTTTCCTGTCCGGCTCGTCGGGGCTGATCCTCGAGAGCCTCTGGACGCGCGAGCTGGGGCTGGTGTTCGGGTCGACGACGCTGGCGATCTCGACGGTGCTGGCGACGTTCATGGGCGGGCTCGGGCTCGGGTCGTACCTGGCCGGGCGTTACGCCGATCGCATCAAGAACCCGGTGCGGGCCTACGCGCTGGCGGAGGCCGGCGTCGGCGTCTATGCGCTCTTGATCCCGCTGATCCTGCTGGCCTACCCGGGGTTCAACGCCTGGATGTACCGGGTGGTCGGGGACCGCTGGCTGCTGCTGTCGATCGTCCGCTTCGTCGGCTCCGCCGCCCTCCTCCTGATCCCGACCACGCTGATGGGGGCGACGCTGCCGCTGCTGTCGCGCCACTTCGTGATGCGGCCCTGGGAGCTGCGGCGTTCGGGCCTGCGCATCGGCACGCTCTACGCGATCAACCTGTTCGGCGCGGTCGCGGGCGCCTTCTTCGCCGGCTTCGTGTTCCTGCCGCTGTTCGGCGTCACCTGGACCAACATCACCGCCGCGGCGTTCAACCTGACGCTGGCGGCGGCGATCGTGATCGCGCGGCGCCGCCTGCCGGCCGGCGACGACGCGAGCGCCACCGCCGACGAACGCCTGGACGTCGCCGCCGTCGAGGCGCACCTCGAATCCACGGCGCTGCCGCCCCCGCCCGTCGTCGACGCGCGCGCGCGACGGGCGGTTCTGCTCGCCTTCGCGGTCTCGGGCGCGACGGCGATGACGCTGCAGGTGCTCTGGACGCGCACGCTGGCCGTGCTGCTCGGCTCGTCGGTCTATTCGTTCACGCTGATCTTGCTGGCGTTCCTGATTGGCCTCGGCGTGGGCGCCGCCGTGTTCGCGCGGTGGAGCCAGCGCACGCCGCACCCGGTCCGCTGGCTGGCGGGGCTGCACCTGGCGACAGCCGCCGCGGTCGGCGTCACCTACCTGTTCACGGACAAGATTCCGTATGTCTTCATGTGGCTGCTGCAGTCGACCAGCTTCGGCACCGACACGATCCTGTTCTGTCAGTTCGTGCTCGCCTGCCTGACGGTGCTGCCGGCGACACTGCTGATGGGCGGCGTCTTCCCGCTGACGGTGCGGGTGGCGACCGGCGGCCTCGACTCGGTCGGCCACGACGTCGGCAACGCCTACGCGCTCAACACCGTCGGCGCGATCGTCGGCTCGTTCCTGTCGGGCTTCATAGTGCTGCCGCGGCTCGGCCTGCAGAAGGGGATCTACGTCTCGGTGCTGTTCGACCTGGCGCTCGCCGCGCTGCTGTTCTGGGCGGCGCCCGAGCTGTCGCGCCGCCGCCGCCAGGCCGGCGTCGCCGCCGCCGTCGCGCTGGCGCTGCTCGGCCTGGTGATCCCGCGCTGGGATCTGGGCAGCTTCACGTCGGGGTTCTTCCGCGTCTCGATCGCGCGCGAGTACATCTATCGCAAGATCCACAAGCGCAAGTGGCAGACGCCCGAGCTGGTGTTCTACGAGGACGGCATGGCCACCACCGTCACCGTCGATCGCTGGGACAAGATCTATTCCCTCAAGAACAACGGCAAGGTCGACGCGTCGAACGACGCCGACATGCCGACCCAGATCATCGTCGGCCTGCTGCCGTTCCTCTTCTACGGCCAGCCGCACCCACCGAAGGCCGCGCTGGTCGGCTACGGCTCGGGTGTCACGGCCGGCGCCATGACTCAGTACCCGATCGGGTCGCTGGAGATCGTCGAGCTCGAAGGCGCCGTCTACCGCGGGGCGCGTTTCTTCGACAACGACAACCACCGCCCGCTGGAGAACCCCAAGGTCACGGCCCGCGTCGGCGACGGCCGCAACTTCCTGACCCAGCGGAGCGACAAGTTCGACGTCATCGTCAGCGAGCCGTCGAACCCGTGGCTGACCGGCGTTTCGAACCTGTTCACGCGCGAGTACTTCAAGCTGATCAAGTCCCGCCTGGCCGAGCACGGCATCTTCTGCCAGTGGGCGCAGCTGTACGAGATGGCGCCCTGGAACATCAAGACCATCCTCGGCACCGTCCGCTCCGAGTTCCCCTACGTCTACGTCTTCTCGGCGGAGGACTGGTCGTCCGACACGATCCTGATCGGCAGCCTGGATCCGCTCCCCCTCGACTACGACGTCGTCGATCGCGCCTTCCGCGATCCGGCGACGCGCGCCGAGGCGCGGCGGGGCGGCTTCCAGTCGCCCCACGACGTGTTCGCCTACCTGTTGCTCGGGCCCGACGAGCTGGAGGCGTTCACGGCGGGCTCGCCCCTCAACACCGACGACAACGCGCGCATCGAGTTCGCGGCGCCGCGCGATCTGCTCGGCTACGCGAAGTTCGAACCGTACCGCGCCAACGTCTACGGACCGATGTGGCCGTACGGCCGCCTCTCCGAGCTGGTGCGCGGTTACGGCGACGGCCCCGACAAGAGCAGCCGCTGCGGGCGATTGGCGCGCAGCCTGCTCGCGCACGGCAAGGCGCGCGAGGCGGAGCTGTGGACGCGGCGCGCCGAGGCGGCCGGCAGCTCGCCCGACGCGCAGCACGCGCGCCTGCTGCTCGACCTGGTGTCGACGCGGCTGGATCGCGATCCCGAGATCCCGCTGGCGCCCGGCGAGGAGCTGGTGCCGCCCCAGGTGCCCGCCTACCTGGCCGATTCCCACCCCGACCTGGTCAAGAAGGTGAAGGACGAGTACCCGGAGGTGCTGGCCCACTACCGCGCGCACCGCTACGTCACCGGCTACAAGGTGCTGGAGGCGTGGCCCGAGGACCTGTGGGCGGGGCTGGGCAAGGACTTCTCGCTGCTGACCGGGTTCCTCGACTACAAGGCCGAGATCTACGCCGACGCGATCGACGAGCTGAAGGCGCTGGCCGACGACGCCACGTACGTCGCGCGCCGCCCCGAAGTCTTGTACTACCTGGGGCGCTCGCATTACGCGGCGGCCCAGTTCACCAAGGCGGTCGACGCGCTGGAACGTTACGTCCGGTCGCAATCCGTGCTGGGGCGCGACATCCTGCCCCGCAGCATGGATAAGCCGTGATACTTTCGAAGGGATGACCACCACAGCCGGCCGCGTCGTCGGGCTGGGACAAGCGACCGTCGAGCAGATCGGCGTGGGACCGCGTTCGTCCGAGGCGGTGGTGGAGCTGGAGACGTTCAGCATCCAGGCGGGCGGGGCGGTCGGCACGACGCTGGCCACGGTGTGCGCGCTGGGCGGGCAGGCCAGCTTCTTCGGGCGGCTGTCCGACGACGAGTTCGGGTCGATGATCATGCGCGGGCTGAAGGCGTTCGGCGTCGACATGTCGTCGGTGCTGATCGAGCCGGGCAAGATCTCGCCGACGTCGTTCATCCTGGTCGACGAGCGGACGGGGCGGCGGCTGATGCGCTACACGCGCGGCAGCACGACGCCCGTGGATCCGGGCGAGCTGCCGCGCAAGCTGCTCGACAACGCGCGCGTCCTGCTGGTCGACGGGCGCAACCCGGCCACCCACATCGCGGCGGCCGAGAGAGCGCGCGCGGCCGGCGTGATGGTCGTGCTCGACGCGCGGCGGCTGGGCGGCGGCATGGGCGAGCTGCTCGACCTGTCGGACATCGTCATCGGCAACGAGCGCTTCGCCGCCGAGTTCTCCCACTCGTCGGACATGAAGCGCAGCCTGGTGGAGCTGACGCAGATGGGCCCGCGCATCGCGGTCATCACGCTGGGCGAGGAGGGCGTCATCGGCCTGGAGGGTGAGACGCTGGTGCGCCAGCCCGCGCTGCCCATCGAGGTCTACGACACCCACGGCGCCAGCGAGGTGTTCCGGGGCGCGTTCATCTACGGCCAGATGCAGGGCTGGCCGCTCGATCGCTGCCTGCCGTTCGCGAACGCGGCGGCCGCGCTGAACTGCCGGCACCTGGGCGGGACGGGCGGCATCCCGACGCTCGCCGAGGTGACGCAGGCGGCGGGCCTGTCGGCGTGAAGACGCCCGCAAGATTCGACACCCGCTGGTAAGGAGTTGACGCCTCGCCGCAGGTCTTGCGCCGCCGGCGGCGCGCGGGGCCGGATCTTCGCGGTCTTCGCTTGGCACGACCGTTGAAGTGCCATGCCAACATGAAGAGCTTTCAACACCTTGGCGTGGCGGTCCTCGCCGCGTTCGCCCTGCTCGCGGCGGCGCCGCGCGCGCACGCCGACGAGGCGCCGGCGCTGGGACTTTCGCTGGACGGTTACGTCGCGCCGGCCTACGACGACAGCGTCACCGCCACGACCCCGGGCGCGCCGAAGCGGCAGTCGCGCGGGCTGGTCGGCTTCGCCACGCTGGTCAACGTCGGCGACTTCGCGGCGGGCGGCATCGTCGACGGATTCCCCGGCATCTTCGGCGACGGGCGCCTGACGGTGGGCGGCG
>DATBHU010000326.1:0-1924 GCA_036557265.1 Polyangia bacterium | reverse complement strand
TGTCGCTGTCGACCGCGAAGGACGAGCGCTTCGCCTTCGGGTACGCGGACGTGCTCGGCTTCAAGCTCGCCGCGCCGACGCAGCACAAAGAGCGCTCGGCCGGGTTTCGGTAGGCGGACGCGAGCGAGGGCGGCTGGCTCTCACCCTAACCCTCTCCCGCAAGCGGGAGAGGGGATCTGATCTTGCCTTAGCGGATGGCCATCGACCAGGAGGCGATGGTCTTGTTGCCGTTGAACTTGGGGAAGGTCGGCATGCGGCCGAGGACGCAGTTGGCGAACGAGCCGCCTTTCTGACCGTTCACCTTCACGGCCGACACCTTGCCGGTGCCGCGCACGACGAAGTCGACGCTCATCTCGGAGACGCCCGAGTTCTTGTGGCGCTCCTGCATCAGGCAAGGCACGAGGCCGCGGTAGTGCCGCGACATCGTCTCCTCGATGACCTGATCGTCCAGCGTCTCGTCGCCGCCGCTGCCGTGCTTGCTGGCGTCGCCGAAGTTGGCGTCGTTGCTGAAGTCGCCGTCGCCCGCCGTCGAGCCGCCGCCGCCGTGGTGGCCGCTGCCGCGCTTCACGGTGCTCGCCTTCTGGAACGAGAGCTTCACGTCTTTCAAGAAGGCGTCGATCTCCGCGTCCTCGCTCCGCTCGGCCAGCGTGGTCTTGTCGGCCGCCTTGCGCGTCAGCACGTACCAGCCGCCCGCGCCCGCGATGGCGAGCACGAGCACCGACGCCACCATAACGATGACGCCGCGCTTCGCCTTCTCGGACTTCTCGTGGCGGATCTCGGCGTGGGCGCGCCGGTTCTGCTCGATCTGCCGCTCGGACGTGCGCGCGAAATCGCGCAGCAGCGGAAAGTCCTTCACCTTGTGGCGCGCGCCGGTGTCGCTGTCGACGATCATGTGCTCGCCGATGATCTCGCCGCGCTGGATCTGCGCGCGGATCTGGGCGAGCGAGAACGGGCCGAAGTCGAGCCGGTCCTTCTGGATCAGCCAGCGCTCCTGCGCGTCGTCGATGGCGCCGCCCGCCACCTCCGCCAGGTTGAATGAGCGGCCGAACGTGCTGCGGCGTCCATCGGTCACCTGGCTGACCTCCTGTTGCTGCTGTTGCTGCTGTTGCTGGTGTTGCTGGTGTTGCTGGTGCGCCTGGGCCGCCGGGGCATGCGCCGCGGCGTGGGGGACCTGCTGCTCGGCCTGCTGGCGGGCCTGCGCCCACGCCTGGGCGTGCGCGTCTGCTTGAGCTTGATGCCCCGCGGATTGAGGCTGAGCCGCGAACGTGGCAGCCCGTCTCGGCTCGGCGGCCGAATGCGGGGCCGGCGCAGGCGCCGCGACGTCGCCCGACGCGCCCGCCTGCAGACCGGAGAGCGCCTGACGCAGCTCCATCGGCGAGTGGAAACGCGCCCCCGGATCGCGGGCCAGCGCCTTCGCGATCAGCCCGTCGATCCCCGCCGGCGCGTCGGAGCCGCCGCCCGCCACCCGCAGCGGCGGCGCCGGCAACCGGCCCGTCAGCACCTCGAACAGGATGACGCCCAGCGCGTAGACGTCCGACGCCAGGGTCGGCGGTCCCCCCGCCAGCAGCTCGGGCGCCAGGTACGCGTGCTCGGGGGCGCCGCTGGGAGCGCCCCGCCGCGCCAGCATCGGCAGCGTGCGCGCCAGCCCCAGGTCCGCGACCTTCACGCGGCCAGCCTTGTTCACCCACACCGTCACCGGATTCAGGCCCCCGTGCGGCATCGTGCTGGCCGCGCGCTCCAGGCCGTTGGCGATGTGCGTGACGAGGTTGCAGGCGCCCCGGAAGGAGACCGTGCGCCCCTCGCGGCGCTTGCCGTCGATGAACTCGCGCAGCGTCTGCCCGTCCAGCAGCTCGGTGGCGATGTAGAAGAAATCGGCCTCGCGCCCGACCGTGAGGACCTCGATCAGGTTCTTGTGCACCAGCGC
>DATBHU010000325.1:0-5212 GCA_036557265.1 Polyangia bacterium | reverse complement strand
TGTCCAGTGAGACGACTCGCGATCGAGCTCGACGGCGGACAACACTTCGAGCCAACTGCAATGGCGTACGATCAGCGTCGGACCGACTTCCTCAATGAGAAAGGAATCTCAGTTCTGCGCTTCCCCACGGACCTCGTCTTTCGAGAGCTGACCGCGGTTCTGGAGCAGATCTTCACATCACTGCGCGCAGACCCCTCACCCTAACCCTCTCCCCGCCAAGCGGGGAGAGGGGATCAGATCACCGGATCGCCTGGCCCCAGCGGGACATGATCCACGCCGTCGCGCTGTCGCGGCGCGAGTACACCGCGAAGCCGTCGTTGTTGGTGCGCGCGGCGGGCGAGAGCTGCCAGAACAGGCCCAGCTGGCCGTCGGCCTCGGTGAACAGGTGGCGCAGCCAGCTGTCGTAGGTCTGGCCGCGCTCCTGGTCGGGGGCGACGAAACCGCACTCGCCCAGGTAGGCGACCTTGCCGGTCAGCGCCGCGATGGCCTGGTGCCGCTCGATCCAGATCTCCGTGTCGCGCGCGGTCGAGAAGCCGTAGTTGCGCGGGTAGAAGTGGTAGCTCAGCATGTCGAGCGCCTCGACCCGCCCCAGCTTCGAGAAGCTGGCCCCCTCGTCGCCGCGCACGGCGTAGTAGTTGCTGAGGCCGACGTACGGCGTCGGATCGTCGTCGAAGCCGTCGCCGCCGTCGGCGATCAGCTGGTTCGGCGCCACCTGCTTCAGGAACGTCGCCAGCTCGGCGACGGTGTCGGGCAGGCGCGTCGTCCCCGCGCAGCTCGCGCAGCGCAGCTCGTTGCCGATCTCCCAGGCCAGGATCGCCGGCTCGTCGCGGTAGCGCACGCCCGTGAAGGTGTTCACCCGCGTCGCCAGCGCGTACGCGTAGTCCTTCCACCACTGCTTCATCTGCGCGTTCGTGTAGAAGTCGTCGTGCTCGTAGCTGCCGCCGAACGCGGCCGACGCCCAGGCCGCGTAGACGGGCAGGCCGCCGTACTCGCCCCAGTTGTTGACCAGCGGGATGATCACCCGGATGCCGCGCCGCTTGGCCTCCCAGATCGCCTGATCCAGCCCGCGCAGGCCCTCCTCGCGGAAGCCCTCCTGCGGGTTGCGCCGGATCGACGAGGCGTCCTTCGAATCGTTGAAGCCCCAGATGCGCGCCACCGGCAGCGACAGGCAGACCAGATCGTCCAGCACCTCGCCCACCGCCTGCAGCGCCTGCGGATCCTGATCCTGCTGCGCGTACGACAGCAGCTGTTGCAGGTAGTAGAGGTTGGTCCCCGTCGACCGGAACGGCGTCACCGAATCGAGCAGCAGCGCCGCGTCGCCGCGCCCGACGAACCCGGAGATCGGCGGCAGCGGCGGGCAGCCGGTGTCCGCGCTCTCGTCGATCTCGACGGGGTTGGGGGGAGCGGGCGGGGGCGGCTCGCCCTCACAGCCGGGGAGCCAGGCGAGCAGCAAGAGTACGCGTCCGCATGCCAGGGTGACGCGTCCGTTCCTCAGAGCAACGTCCCTCCCAGGATCACCGCCGCGGCGGTGAAGTAGATCACCAGCCCGCTCACGTCGACCAGCGTGGCGACGAACGGCGCCGACGCGCTGGCGGGGTCGAACCCCAGTCTGCGCAGGATGAACGGCAGCATCGATCCGGCCAGCGTCCCCCATAGCACGACGCCGATCAGGCTCAATGCGACGGTGAGGGCGATGCCGACGTAGTGCGGGCCGTAGGTGTGGAACAGCCCTTCCCACAGCACGATGCGGATGAACCCGATCACCGCCAGCACCACGCCCAGGCCCAGCCCGGCCAGGAACTCGCGCCGGATGACGCGCCACCAGTCGCGCAGCCGGACCTCGCCCAGCGCCATCGCGCGGATGACCAGCGTGGTCGCCTGCGATCCCGAGTTGCCGCCGCTCGAGATGATCAGCGGGATGAACAGCGCCAGCACCACGGCGCGCGCGATCTCCTTCTCGAAGAAGCCCATCGCGCTGGCGGTCAGCATCTCGCCCAGGAACAGCACGCACAGCCAGCCGACCCGCTTGCGGATCATCCGCCGCATGTCGATCTCGAGGTAGGGCGCTTCGAGGGCCTCGACGCCGCCGACCTTCTGCATATCCTCGGTGGCCTCCTCGCGGACGACGTCGACGACGTCGTCCGCGGTGACGATGCCCTGCATGCGCCCCAGGGCGTCGACGACTGGCAGCGCGAGCAGGCGGCTCTGCGCGAACTTCTGGGCGACCGTCTCCTGATCCATCTGCTCGGGGATGGTGATCACCTGCGTGCGCATGATGTCCGAGACGCGCGCGCGCACCGACGCGTTGAACAGCGCGCTGAACGACACCACGCCCATCAGCCGTTGATCGCTGCCGAGCACGAACACGTAGTAGATGGTGCGGGTCAGCTCGCGCATCTGCTTGCGCACGTAGCTGATCGCCTCGTCGACGGTCATGTCGGGACGCACGCGCACGTAGCGCGGGTTCATCAAGCCGCCCGCGTTGTCCTCCGAGTACGCCAGCAGCGCCGTCACCTCGCGGCGGGTCGCCTCGTCCAGCAGCACCAGCAGCGAGTCGCGCTTGTCGAGCGGCGCCGCCTGGATCAGGTCGGCCGCGTCGTCGGGCGGCAGGCTGCGCAGCCAGGATCGCTGCTCGCGCCCGGGGACGCCCAGCACGATGTCGGCCTGGTCGCGGGCGGGCAGCCCGAAGAACAGCTCCTCCGCCTCGTCGCGCGGCAGCATCAGGAAGGCCTGGATCCGATCGCCGTGGGCCAGCAGCGGCCAGATCTCGCGGATCTCCCCCAGCGACAGCGGCTCGCGATCGGGAATCGGCGCGGGCCGGGGATCCGGCGGGGGCGGCGTGTCCGGTGGGGGCGGCCCGGCTTCCATGCTGCCTCTACCTCGGGCTCCTCTCCTAAGGGATCACCGGGCGTGCTCGGGACGGTACTCGCACGCCTCGTAGAACTGGCGTCCGAACGCCGTCACGTACAGCGCCGTCCGCTGCACGTCCGCCACCACACGGTTGTCATCACCGTTCGGGTTGGCGCTCTCCAGCTCGGGGACGCGCGCCTCGACGCGCGCGACCGCGGCCTTGACCTCGGGGTGCGTCTCGAGCGGCCGGAACATCCGCGTGTCGTCGGCGATGCGCACCGGCCGCAGCTCGGCCAGCCCCAGCCGGCACAGGTTGTCGATGTACATCGCGGTCCGCTCCGGGTGCTCGCAACCCGCCTGCGTGGCGAGCTGGCTGAAATGCCTCAGCTCAGTCGACAGACGCTCGCCGAACCTGTAGCGCGCGCCGACCGTCACCAGCGGATACGGTCCGTCGTGCTGGAAGGTGCTGATGATGCGGACCTCGTCCGGGGTCAGCTGGCGCAGCACCGCCAGGAAGGCGGGATGCACGCGGGCCGCCGTCTCGCCGTCCATCGCGGCCGCCAGCAGGTTGAGGTAGCGCTCGCGCATCGTCGAGCCGTAGCGCAGGCTCCCCGCCAGCGCCTGGGCGGCGAAGCCCAGCGCGGGGGCGCGGCGCCGGCTGCCCGGGATCGCCGTCATCCGCTCCCCGAGATCGCGCAGCGTGCCCGGCACCTGCGTGGCGATTCCGGGCAGCTCACGCAGAGGGCCGACCGCCAGCATCGCCATCGCGCCGAGGCCGCCGCCGAGGCCGCCCGTGCCTTCGCGGCCCGGCCGCAACACGAGATCGCGGATCACGCGCGTCGCGTTCCGGACCGCCTCACGCTCTCTGCCGAAAATCATCGGCGAGAGGTTACCCGCTTTTGCCGCCGATGCGCGAGCAAACCGCCGAAAAACGGGAAACTATCCGGCCGAGCGGATCGGCGGATCGTGATCTGCGGACAGGGACGGCGCGGGCGGCGCGGACAGCGCCCCGCTGCCTTCGATGAACGTCGCGTGAGCGAGCTCGGGCTCCGCCTGAGTGAGCTCCGCGCGCGCGCCTTGCAGCCCCTCGAGGGTCTCGAAGACGAGCTCCGGCAGCTGCGGGATGGCGTGGGCGCGGGCGCGCGCCGACATCCAGGCCGCGATCCGAGGCCAGACCGCGTAGAGCATCACGGGGAGGAAGACCGCGAACTCGATGGCGAGGCTCAACAACCCGACCCGCGACAGCAGGGCGGACCCGCGCGGAGCGTCCGGGAAGATCCGAATCGGCGACATGAACCGTTCCTCCGAGAACGGCCACAGCAGCGGCAGCCCGCGCCCGCCGGCGCCCAGCACGTCGAGCAGCGCGTGGCTCGCCACGGCGATCGTCGTCGCGAGGGTGGTCCGCAACACCGGCCAGCCGACCCGCCAGGCGGCGATGCCGGCCAGGATGCCGACCGCGAGCGCGAGCGGCAGCGAATGCGAAGCGCCGCGATGCCCGCACGCGCCCGCGTCGCAGGTGCCGAGGGCGACCAGGATGACGTCCGCGTCGGGGAGCAGCGCCAGGCCTGCGAACAGCGCCATCGTCTTCCAGGAGCAGAAGCCGGAGCGCCCCCTGCCGCCGCCCGGCTGCGGGCCGCCGCGCCCGGCGCCGCCACCGCCCCCACTCTTGTCCCCACCATGAAGCCGCCCGGTCAGCATCCCCAGGGCGACGTGGCCAAAGCTCGCCATGAATCAAATGTGAGTCGAGATCACGGTCTCGGCCACCGCATTCCCGACGCAAGACCTCTCGTCGCGAAGGTGACGCGGCGGCGAGCACGATGTGGGCGAACACCCACTGGCCAGCGCGCGCCGGCTTGACGCAAGCGGGGAGTCACCCCGATCGTTACATCTCGGCGAATCTCAGCGAGATCTGCCTGACGTCATCGTGCGTCTCACGGCCGGTCCTTCAAGGGGGGTGAAAAGACATGCGCAGGCTTCTGTCACTCGGTGTCGTGATCGGCCTTGGCCTGACAGCCGCCGCCGCAACAGCTGGGCCGGCACCCGCGCCGGCGGGTCGCGGGCCGGCGCCGCCGTCGGTGCCGGAGGCGCTGCGCGCGTGGATTCCCTGGGCAATGCACGGCCAGGAACAGGATCTTTGTCCGAAGCTGCCCGGCGAGGACGAGCCGGTGTGCGCCTGGGGCGGGCGGCTGGAGCTGGCGCTGGCCGCGAGTGGCGGGCGCTTCTCGCAGACCTGGGAGGTCTACGCCGAGGGGCCGATTCCGCTTCCGGGAGGGGAGGCGCACTGGCCGCTGGACGTCAAGGTCGACGGACGACAGGCCGTCGCGGCGGCCGGAGATGACGGCACGCCCCGGGTGCGCGTGGC
>DATBHU010000324.1:0-16299 GCA_036557265.1 Polyangia bacterium | reverse complement strand
GACGGCACGCGGCTGTCGGTGGTGAGGAAGCTGGGCGCGGGCGGGGCGCTGTCGGCCACGGCGCTGTCCGAGGGCGCCCACGTCACGCGGCAGGCGATCGTGAAGCACCTGCAGGTGCTCGAGGGCGCCCGCCTGGTCACGCACGAGAAACGCGGCCGCGAGGTCCTCTACGCCCTCGAGCCCGTACGCCTCGATGACGCCCGCGCGTTCCTCGACGCGATCTCCACGAGCTGGGACCGCGCCCTCGAACGCCTGCGCCGCATGGTGGAGGACTGATCCGCTCCGATCTCACCCTTCACCCCGGCGAGCGCCGGCGCGGCTCGCGCCCGGGCGGCTGCACCGGCGGCGTACCCTCGAGGGCCGGCGCGATCGGGCGGACGACGGCGTCGGCGCCGCCTGCGATCGTCAGCCGCTCGCCGTAGTGGCTGATGGTGAGCGACCGTTCGCACTTGTGCAGCGAGTAGCGCGCCTCGCACTGGCTCACGTCGACGCGCAGGCAGATGCCCCGGTGCAGCACCGAGAACGTCATGCGCGTCAACCCGTCGGGCAGCCGCGGCGTGAAGGCGAGCACGTCGCCCTGGTCGCGCATCCCGCCCAGACCGACGACGAACGCCATCCAGGTGCCGCCCAGCGAGGCGACGTGCAGGCCGTCGCGCGCGTTGTGCTCGAAGTCCCCGAGGTCCATCAGCGCGGCCTCGGCGGCGTAGTCGAACGCCAGCCGCACGTACCCGGCGTCGGCCGCCGCCACGGACTCCGTCCCCGCCGACAGCGACGAGTCGCGGACCGTGATGCGCTCGTAGTACTCGAAGTTGCGCCGCCGCTGCTCGGGCGTGAACGCGTCGGCGCGCAGCAACATCGCCAGCACCAGGTCGGGCTGCTTGATCACCTGCTTGCGATAGAGGTCGAAGTAGGCGAAGTGCAGCAGCAGCGGGTACTGGTCCGGCCGCGTCGCCGCGAAGTCCCACACCTCGTGCTGCGTGAACCCCTCGGACTGCTGGTGCACGCCCAGCTTGTCGTCGTAGGGGACGACCACCCGCCCGGCGGCGGCGCGCCAGGCCGCCATCTCCTCCGGCGTGACGCCGAGCTCGCGCGCGCGATCCTGGTGGCGCTGGCAGGCCGCCGCCGCGCCCAGCAGGTTCCACTGCGCCATCACGTTCGTGTACAGGTTGTTGTCGGTGACGGCGCTGTACTCGTCGGGGCCGGTCACGCCGTCGATGCGGAAGTTGCCCTCGATGTCGTAGTGCCCGAGCGACCGCCACAGGCGCGCCGTCTCGACCAGGAGCTCGACGCCCGTGTCGCGCTCGAACGCGTCGTCGCCGGTGGCCTTGACGTACTCGATGACGGAGAACGCGATGTCGGCGTTGATGTGGAACGCGGCCGTCCCCGCGGGCCAGTAGCCGGAGCACTCCTCGCCGTGGATGGTGCGCCAGGGGAACGCCGCGCCCGCCAGGCCGAGGTCCTGCGCGCGCGCCCGCGCCGCGGGCAGGGTCGACTGCCGCCAGCGCAGGGCGTCCGCGGCGGCGGCGGGCGCCGTGTACGTCAGCACCGGCACGATGAACAGGTCGGTGTCCCAGAAGGCATGCCCGTCGTAGCCGGTGCCGGTCAGCCCCTTGGCCGGGATGGCCCGCCCTTCCGCGCGCGCGCCCGCCGACAGGATCTGGAACAGCGCGAACCGGACCGCCTGCTGCAGCTCGGTGTCGCCCTCGAGCTCGACGTCGGCGCGTTGCCAGAAATCGTCCAGGTATGCGCGCTGCTCGGCGAGCAGCGCGTCCCAGCCGGCGTTGCGCGCGGCCACGAGCGCGGCCGCCACCTGGTCGCGCAGCGCGGGCGGCGTGCGCTCGTGCGACCAGCCGTACGCCACCAGCTTGACGAGCCGCAGCTTCTGCCCCGGCTCGAGCACGTCGGTGGCGACGACGCGGGCCAGATCGGGGATCGACGTGCTGATCACGCGCAACGCGGGCGTGCCGGTGATCTCGTGGTCCATGCCCGCCGCCATGCGCAGCCCGCTGCGCCGGGTGCGGTGGATCAGCATCGCGCTCGCCTCGCGGACCAGGTGCTGCTCGGACACGAGCGGCGCTTCGAGCGCCGCAGCCACGCGCGGATCGCTGGTCGCCGACGGCAGCTCCTCGTTGGCGACCAGCTCCGACTGGACGACGACGTTGGCGCGCCCGTCCAGGGGCTCGACCTCGTAGAGGATGCCCATGACGGCGCGGTGGGTGAACGACACGAACCGCACCGACGTGATGCGCACGCCCCGGTGCGCGGGCGAGATCCACTCCGCCGTCCGGGTCAACGTGCCGGCGCGAAAATCGAGCACGCGATCGTGCGCGCGCAGCTGGCCGTAGCGCACGTCGAGCGGCTCGTCGTCGACCAGCAGCCGGATCACCTTGGCGTTGGTCACATCGATCATCGTCTGACCCGACTCCGGGGCGCCGTACTGGCTCTCCGCCGCCGGCAACGGTCGTAGCTCGTAGAGGCCGTTGAGGTAGGTGCCGGGCAGCCCGTGCGGCTCGCCCTCGTCGAGGTTGCCGCGCAGGCCGATGTGCCCGTTCGACAGCGCGAACAGCGACTCGGTCTGGGCGAGCACGTCCAGGCCGAGCGAGGTCTCGTGGAGCGACCACGGCTCGACGCGGAACGACGGGTGCTGGATCATGACGGCCTCAGCAGGGCGCCCAGGTCGGGGACCACCACGTCGGCGCCGTGCTGCCGCAGCTCGGCGGCCTGGCCCACGCGATCGACGCCGACCACGAAGCCGAAGTGACCCGCCCGGCCGGCTTCCACGCCGGCGATCGCGTCCTCGAACACCACCGCCTCGGCCGGCGTGACGCCCACGGCGCGCGCCGCCGCCAGGTAACTGTCGGGGGCGGGCTTGCCCGCCAGGTGCTCCTGCCCGGCGACGACGCCGTCGACGCGGCCGTCGAACAGGTCGCCGATGCCGGCCGCGGCCAGCACCTGCGCGGTGTGCTTGCTCGACGACACGACCGCGGTGCGCAGCCCGGCGTCGCGCGCCCGGCGCAGGTAGCGGACGGAGCCCTCGTAGGTCTCGACGGGCTGCTCCGCCAGCAGCTCGAGCAGGATCTCGTCCTTGCGCTCGGCCAGGCGGCCGACCTCGTCGTCGGGCAGCGTGATGCCGCGCGCGGCGAGGAAGGCGCGCGCGCCGTCGAGGCGCAGCTTGCCGTCGATGTGCTGCGCGTAGTCGTGGGCCGCGTCGAAGGGGATGAACGGCTGGCCGGTCGCGGCCGCCCGCTCGCGCAGGAAAGCGTCGAACATCTGCTTCCACGCGGCGGCGTGCAGCTTGGCGGTGCGGGTGAGGACGCCGTCGAGATCGAACAGGCAGGCGCGCGTCCGGTCGGGCAGCCCCAGCTTCGCCTGGGGCGTCATCGCTTGCTCCCCGCGCGCGTGGCGGCGGCCGGTTCGACCGGCTTGTGCCAGCTTCGCGGCGCGATCAGACGGTCCGCCTCGGCCGGCCCCCACGTGCCCGCCTCGTAGAGGTGCAGCGGCGTGCGCCGGTCGCCCGATCGGGCGACGCCGATCACCGGCACATCCAGGGCCCCACGCCGCACCATCGCTTGCAGCGCCGGGAAGATCTGCTTGTACGCCAGGTCTCCCGAGGCGCCGAAGCACACCAGCGCGTCCGAGCGGAGCGCGCCCGCGGCCGCCGTCCCGATCTTCATCGGCACCTCCTCTTCATGACGAGAGCGTCTGGCGTGCGGCCTCGAGGATCACCGGACCTTCGGTCCTCTCCAGCGCGCGGTCGAGAGCGCCCACGTCGTCCGCGAGCGACGTCAGGGGAATCGGCGCGCATGCAATCCGAAGACCCTGCCGTCGCAACGGCAGAATCACGGCCTCCCAGCAAGGGCCGTCGGCCCAGGCGCCATGAACCAAAACGACCGTGCCGTCGAGGGCCGAGGGCTTCATCGCTCTTCATCTCCTCCGGAGGCGAGGCGGCTCAGTCTTCCGGGTCAGCCCCCACATCAAAACTGTGTGCACCCTCTGGCCGATGCGAAGGTGCGACGACCCAAAGTCGCTTGCAAAGGCGCTCGCAAACTCATTTTTAGATCGACACGGCAAGGAGAACGGCCATGCCCGAGCCCGAACGGATCGAGAGCCTCGTCCTCGGCAGCGGCAACGGCGGCATGTACGTCGCGTGGCACCTGGCGAGGTCCGGTCGCCGTACCGCCGTGGTGGAGCGCAAGTACATCGGCGGCTCCTGCCCCAACGTCAACTGCCTGCCCAGCAAGAACGAGATCTGGAGCGCCAAGGTCGCCGCGCTCGCGCGCCACGGCGCCGATTTCGGCGTGATCACCGGCCCGGTCGCGATCGACATGGCCGAGGCGATGCCGCGGCGGCCGCGATGAGGGGAGCGGGCTCACGATCGAGAGCTTGCCCGGCCCAGCGGCGAGAGGAAGTCTCGCATGGCGGCGGCGATCTCGACCACGTGTGTCTCGAGCGCGAAGTGCCCGGTATCCAGGAAGGTGACGCGCGCGTCCGGCAGATCCTTGCGGAACGCTTCCGCCCCCGCGGGGATGAAGAACGGATCGTTCTTGCCCCAGATCGCGAGCAGCGGCGGCTTCGATTCGCGAAAGTAGGCCTGAAACTTCGGATAGAGAGCCACATTCGAGGCGTAGTCGAGCAGCAGGTCCAGCTGGATGTCCTTGTTCCCCGGCCGCTCCAGCAGCGCTGCGTCCAGCGTGTAGGACTCGGGGGCCACCCGCTCCGGGGTCGCCACGCCGTGCGTGTACTGCCATCGCGTGCCCGCCGGTGTCAGCACGGCGTCCCGGATCGCCGCGCGGTTGTCCGCGGATGGCGAGGCCCAGTAGCGTCGAATCGGTCCCCACGCGTCGCCGAGACCCGCCTCGTACGCGTTCCCGTTCTGTGAAACGATCGCGGTGACGCGCTCGGGATGCGCCATGGCCAGGCGAAAGCCGACGGGCGCGCCGTAGTCGAAGACGTAGAGCGCGTGGCGCTTGATCGCGAGCGCTTGCGTGAACGCGTCCATCGTCGCGGCCAGCGCGCTGAACGTGTAGCTGTACGTTCGACCGTCCGGAACCTCGGTGAACCCGAAGCCCGGCAGGTCGGGCGCGATCACGCGGTAATCACGGGCGAGGCGGGGGATGAGCTCGCGGAACATGAACGACGACGTCGGGAAGCCGTGCAGCAGCAGCACGACCGGCGCGTCCGGAGCGCCCGCTGCGCGGTAGAAGATCCGAACCCCGTCTGCCTCCGTCCGCTCGATGGACGTCACCGGCCTCCCGGGGCGCGCCTCAGCAGAATACGAAGACATCTCGGCCACCTCCCTCCTGCACGCTGTCGCTGCATTGCCAAATCTAGGCGTCTGTTTGCGGGGCGACAGCTCCGCCGCGTACGACGGCCAGACTCTGCGGTCAGCCGGTTTGTGCGGCTGACACCGACGCCGCGGCCGGGCGGCGACGAGCGCTGACCGCGTCGGAGCCCGCCCCGAGATCCAAGTCCCGAGGCGATGCACATCTTGAGGGGCCGGAGGCCACGAATCATGAAGACTTTGCATCTCACGCTGGTGCTGCTGGCCACGCTGTCGCCGGCGTGCGCGACGACCACCACCACGCGCACCGTCTGGACGGATCCATCTGCCGTCGGGGTCGGACGAGCCGGCTCGGTCGAGTCCGTGCAGGAGATCGTGCACCGCACGCAGGGCAACCCGGGAGCCGGCGCAGCGGCCGGCGCGCTGATCGGCGGGCTCTTGTTTGGCGGGGGCCGCGGGCCGAACGCGGTCGCCGGCGCGGTGGGCGGGGCGGCGGTCGGCGCGGCGGCGAGCTCGGGCTCGTCGGAGGAGCGCTCCTATCAGATCGTCGTCCGCTTCGACGACGGCGGCTTCGGCGAGTTCGTCTACGCGGGATTCGCACCGTTCCAGCCGGGCGAGCGCGTCGCGGTCACGCCGGGCGGGCTGACGCGCGCCGGGTGACGCGCGCTGCGCGAACGGACTAGTTCGAGACCGAGGCGCCCGGGTACGCGGCGTGGTCGACGCCGGGATCGTTCACGGTGCTCGTCTCGAACGACCAGGTTCCGCCGGGCGAGACATCGATCGTCGCGCTGCTGGTCGCCGCTCCCAGCGGCCGGCCGACGCGGTTCACCGGAAAGATCGTCACGCTGGGCGCGGTCGCCGTCAGGCTGAGCGGGTTGGTGAACACGCCCTGGTACGCGCTGGCTGCCCCCATGGCGACGACCTGCACCTGACTGACGGTGAAGCTGCCCAGGCGGGTGAGGCCGTCACCGCCGAAGGCCGGGAACCTGTGCGTCATGCCCGAGAGCTCCCCGATCACGACCTCCGCGGGCAGGCTCGGCGACGCGGCCATCACGATGTCGCCGGGGTCGATGCAGTTGAGGATCGTCGTGGGGTCCAGCTGGTAGAGCTGCTGGCCCTGGAAGCCCGCGCCGGCCTCCGCCACGGTCTGCCCGTTCTTGTCGATGAAGTCCGTGACGATGCCGGCGTTGCAGTAGGTCGAAGTCCCGTCGTTGCGGACCGCGACGTAAAGCTCGGCGCTGGTCGCGCCTTGCACCAGCGTCGACGCGATCAGGGTCAGCGCGATGCCCTCTTGGCCCGCCTGCAGCGTGCTGGGCAGCCCGTCCGGGACGAAGAGCCGGTCATCGCCGGTCGCTCCGGGCATTCCACCCGCGCCACCCGCGCCGCCTGTTCCGCCCGCGCCAGCGGGCCGATGGGGGGCGCTCCCCGAGCACGCCAGCGGGAGAACGAGAGCGATGACCCGAAAGGTGGGCAGCGACTTCGATTTCATCGGCGCCTCGAGAGATTGCGGAGAGGCGCCATGTTAGCGCATCTCGGACCGGATCCCGACGCGCTGGATCTCAGCGCGCGTGCTGGAGCGCGAGCGCCGCGACGCCGCCGAGGACGGCGAGCACGCCGATCGAATAGGCGGCGATCAGCACGAGGGGATGGCGGTTGGCGCCGCGCGCCGCGCCGTCGAGGATCCGCTGCGTGAAGGTGATCGGGCACTCGATGGGCGCCTTGCCGTCGCGCACCAGCTCGAGCCGCTCGCGCATCGCCGTCACCGACGGGTAGCGCTGCGCCGGATCGTGAGCCAGGCCGTGCCGCACGAAGTGCCCGTACGCGGCCGGCGCGCCCGCGCGCGCGAAGTCGGCCAGCACCGGCGACTTCTTCGAGAGGTCGTGGCTGACCGCCGCGGCCAGCAGCTCCGGCATGGTGGTGTGCTCTCCGCGCGGATGTCGCAGGGCCAGGAACTCGTAGAAGGTGACCGCCAGGCTGTACACGTCGCTGCGCGCGTCCATGGCGTCGAGCCGCCCGGCCGCCTGCTCGGGCGCCATGTAGGCGGGCGTGCCCAGCAGCGAGCCCGGCGCCTCGACGGCGCCGGCCCGCCGCGCGATCCCCCAGTCCATGATCACCACCTCGCCCAGCGCGCCGACCATGATGTTCGCCGGCTTCAGATCGCGGTGCAGGATCCCCAGGCCGTGCGCGTGCTCGACGCCGCGCAGGATCTCGTTGCAGATCTGCAGGCGATACTCCGGCGTGTACCGGCGCAGGGTGGCGGCGTCGCCGTCGCGCAGCTTGCCGATCACCGCCTCCAGCGTCTCGCCCTCGACGTACTTCATGACGAAGTAGTACTGCCCGTCGCCGTCGACGCCGACGTCGTGGATGGGGACGATGTTGGGATGTTCCAGCTGCCCGACGGTGCGGATCTCCTCGGCGAAGCGCAGGACCGCGTCGTCGTTCACCAGCTCGGGCAGCAGGCGCTTCATCGCCACGGGACGATCGATGTCCTGATCGTGCGCCAGCGTCACCTCGGCCTGGCCGCCGGCGCCGAGCGGTCGCACCGGCTCGTAGCGCGGCTTGCCCGCCAGCACCAGGC
The DNA here is from genome assembly GCA_036557265.1 of Polyangia bacterium. Lineage (GTDB taxonomy): Bacteria > Myxococcota_A > Polyangia > Fen-1088 > Fen-1088 > JADGRB01. The sequence continues at coordinate 8,440 of DATBHU010000324.1, read as the reverse complement.
GCGCGACGCCCTCGCCGTGGGCCACGCGCGGCAGCACGGTCGAGCGCCCCCCGCCGCCGGTCGGGCGGGGGAGCGTCGCCGGCGCGGCCGCGACCGTCGACGCGTGCGTCTCGGCCAGCCCGAACGGCGTCGGCGCCTTCTTGCGCGCCTGCCCGGAATACGCCCGCGTCGCCTGCGGCGAAGCGTCCGAAGTGTCGCGCCCACCCATCGTGCGGCCTCATGGCCCCAATCGTACGAAGGTGCCCGGAACTGTAAGGAGGCGCCGCATCACCCTGCGACGCCGGCCGACGGGCACCGCAGAACGGCACATCAGGCGCCTCCGCTTTCCCGGCCCGCGACGCCGTCGCCGATCGATTCGACGACCGTCTTCATGACGAACACCTCATTTGCTGGTGGGAGCCTCCCCGCCCGAAATGGGTTCGACGAAATTTTTCGGCGGCTCGGCTACCTCCCGCGGCGGCGGGGCGGCAGCGGCGGATCGCCTTCCGGGTCCGGCGCGAGCAGCGCGGCGGGCGTGCTGCTCGCGGCCTCCGTCGCCGGCGGCGCGGCGATCGGGGCGACCGGCGCGCGCGCTCGCGCCGGAACCGCGGCCTGCGCCTGCGCCGGCACGGGCTCCGCGGCGGGCGCTTGCGCCGGAACCGCGGCGGGCGCTTGAGCCGGCTCCGCGGCGGGCGCTTGCGCCGGAACCACGGCGGCGCTCGCGGCCGCGCTGTCGTCGCCGCCGTGGCGTTGCGCGAGCAGGTAGCCTGCGCCGCCCAGCGCGGCGAGCAGCATCAGGGCGGCGAGCGCCCGCTTGCCGTTCCCGCGCGGCACCTCGTCGTAGTACTCGATCTCCTCCGGGAGCGGCCGGTTGAGCACGGCCAGCTCCTCGCTCAGCTTGACCCGCTCGGGCGAGCGCGTCTCCGCGCGCGCGCGCCGCTGCCGGATGGGCGGCTCCGAGTCCTCTATCTGCGGCAGCAGGCGCGCGAGCTCGGGAATCTCGCGCAGCGCGCGCGGTCCCGCGCCGACCTCGTAGACCTGCGTCTCCGGCGTCACCGGCCGGTCGTTGAGGAGCTTGCGCAGCTCCGCCTCGCTGCCGGCCAGATGAACGTCGCCCGGCGCGATCACGATCAACCAGCGCCGCTTGCCGACGGACGCGCGCTTGCGGGAATCCACCGCCACTTCCTGCCGATGTTCGATGCGGGGCTGCACCACAGCTCTCAACAGAGTCTCACGGAACCAGCGGCCGGCAGCAGCCCGTCACGCAGCCGGTGCCGCTCGGACACATCGTCGGATCGATCCCGTTCGGCCCGCAGGCCGGATAGCCGGGGAGGCAGCTGTACGGCGTGCCGCCGTCGACGCCGGCGTCGGGGGCGCAGTCGGAGGGGAGGGTGTCCTTGCCGATGCAGTAGTCGCAGCGACCGCACGGGGTCAGGCACTGCGTGACCTGCGTGCAGGGCGGGCACCTGGCCGGATCGCCGAAGTCGGCGGCCGTGCAGGTCGCCGCCAGCCGGACCGGCGTCGCCGAGCCCGGGACGACGCAGCAGCCGAAGCAGTCGCAGCCGTTGGGCACCAGCTTCTGGCACCTGTCGATGCAGCTCTGCGACTGCGAGGCCGACAGCGAGCACTCCGCCGCGTGCTGCTGGGCGAACTGCGCGTCGTACGGGCAGTTCGCCTCCACGCTCTTCGGATCGCACTTGAGCTGCCAGAGGCAACCGTCGTCGCCCATCCCGGAGTTGCCGTCGAAGAAGCAGTCCTGACGGCAGGCATCCATGTTGTCCCCCGGGATGCCGGTGGCGAACGAGCCCTCGTCGTTGTCGAGCGGCCCGACGCACTCCGGATCGTCGTAGTCGATCTTGCCGTCGCCGTCGTTGTCGAGGCCGTCGCTACACTGGGCCATCCCGACCGGGATCTTTCCGTCGCCGATCCCGCCGGGGCCGGGGCTCTGCAGCGCGTTGACGGAATTCCCGCAGCTCGCGACCGTCACGACGAACGGAGCGAGCGGCAGGGCCGCGATCGCAGCGGCGGCGGTGAGACGGGTCCGCGCTGGCCTCATTGCAGCTTGGATCCACCGCGCCGGCCAGGTGGCTCACGCTCACTTGCGCCCACATCGCGTCCTGAGCCTTTTGCATCGGCCCGGATCTCCTACCTCGGGTGCACCCCAATCCAGCGCCGCGGAGGATGACCATGAGCCGAACCAGCACGCAGATCGCTCTTGCACTGACCACCGTCATTTTCGCCGGCGCGCTCGCTTGCGGCTCCAGCTCGAACCGGAACCCGGGAACGGGCGGCTCGGCCGGCGGCACCACCGGCGGCACGACCGGCGACGCGGGAGCCGGCGGCGCGGGCGGCGCGGGCGGAACCGGCGGCGCCGCGGGCGGCACCACGGGCGCGGGCGGCGCGGCCGCGGGCGCGACCGGCGGCGCCGCCGCGGGCGCGACGGGGACGGGCGGCACGTCAGGCGCGGGCGGCGGCGGTGGCGCCGTCACGTGCGCGCCGAGCGCCGCCTGCACGGGCAGCGAGAGCTGCGCGGCGCCGTGCGGCGGCAACAGGCGCGAGATCGCCTGCTTCTGCGAGGCCAACGGCATGTTCGCGTGCCAGGCGTGCGCGCCCGTGGACGCGGGCGGCGGCGGCAGCGGCGGGACCGACGCGGGCGTGCCGGCCTGCCCGTCGTCGGATCCGATGGGCACGGCCTGCGACACCCCGGGCAGCATGTGCGCGACCGACTGCACGAACGGCGCGGCGCAAGCTTGCCGCTGCCAGAGCAACGCCGGCGGCGGCCCGGACGGCGGCACGATGCGGTGGCGATGCCAGAACGTGCAGTGCCCGTGACACGTTCGTGTTCGACGCGGCGGGCCTCTCGCCTCTCAGGCGATCGGGCACCACTGACGATATCAATTTGCCATGCCACCGCCTCCTCGCCAGGCGGCGATCGCTCCGCCGCCATTGCCGGCCGCGGACGCCGCCGAAGCCGACGAGCTGGCCGCCGATCTGCTGGTCGTCATCGACGGCCCGCAGGCTTCGGCGGCCGCCGTCATCGCCACGTGCGAAGCCGAGCTCGCCCGCGCGCCCTCGCCTGATCGCGCGGCCCGCCTGCACCACGAGATCGCGCGGACCCAGGAGGTCGTCCTCGGCGACAAGGCCGCCGCCCTTCACCACTACGAGGCCGCGCTCGCGCAGGCGCCCGATCACCTCGCGAGCATCCGCGGCGCGCGCGGCGCCCTGCTGGAGCTGAAACGCTTCGCCGACGCGCTGCCGTTCTGGGACGCCGAGCTGCGCGTCGTCGCCGACCCGAAGCAACGGGCCGCGCTGCAGTATCAGAAGGGCCGCTTCCTGACGGAGACGCTGGGGGACGAGTCCGGGGCGCGAGCGGCGTACGCCGACGCGCTGAAGCTGGATCCCACCAACTCGACGATCATGAAGGCGGTGGAGCGCTGCCATCAGGCCGCCCAGGAGCACCGCGCGCTGGTCCAGGCGTACGAACGCGCGGCGGACGCGGTCAGGGGGGACGCGCAGCTGCGCGCGGCGCTGATGGTCAGGCGCGCGCAGGTGCTCGCCAACAATCTCGAGGAGGCGGGCGCCGCGGCCGAGACCTATCTGGCCGCCCTGCAGATCGACCCCGACACGACGGGGGCCCAGGAGGCGCTGGAGGTGATCGCGACCGGCCGCCACGACTGGAGCGTGGTCATCGCGCTGCTCGCCGAGGCGGCGGCGCGCGGCCAGGACGCCATCGATCAGGCCCTGGCGCTGTACCGATCGGCGCGCGTCCACGCCGACCGGCTCGGCAATCGCCAGGAGGCCACCACCGCGCTGCAGGGCGCCCTCGCGCGCGCGCCCGGTGACGTGCTGGTCCTGGAGGAGCTCGTGCGCCTGCACCAGGAGGCCGGCGCCGCCGAGGCGCTCGCCCACACCCTGCGCGCGCTGGTCGACGTCACGACGCAGACGCCCGATCGCGTGGCGCTGCTGCACACGCTCGGGCGCGTCTACGAGGGCGATCTCGGCCGCCCGGACGAGGCGGCGCGCTGTTACCGCGACGCGCTCGCCCTCGACGCCACGCACACGCCCCTCTTGCAGTCCTTCGGAAAGCTGCTGACGGCGCGACAGGACTGGACGGGGCTGGTGGCGATGCACCTGGCCGAGGCGGGCGCCGGCGGGAGCTCGGCGCAGCGCGCGGCGGCGCACGCGCGCGCCGCGGAGATCCTCGAGCAGCGCTTGCGGCGCCCGGCCGACGCCGCCTTCCACCACGCCCAGGCGCTGGCGCTGGTGCCCGGGTTCCCGGCGTCGTTCAAGGCGCTGGTTCGCCTCTACACCCAGTCGGGTCAGTATCGCGAGCTGGTCGAGATCTACGAGCGCGCCATCGACGAGACACCCTCGGTCGAATGGAAGGTCGCGCATCTCCTCAACGTCGGCGCGCTGTGGGAAGAGGCGCTGAGCGACGGCGCGCAGGCGGCGCACGCCTACCGGCGCATCCTCGATCTCCAGTCGGACAACCTGGGCGCACTGCACGCCCTCGAGCGCGTGCTGGAGAAGACCGGACAGTACGACAAGCTGGTCGCCTGCCTGGAGCGCGAAGCCGGGCTCACGCAGGAGATGGACCTGGTGCTCGGGCTGCTCCACCGCGCCGGCACCATCCTGGACGAGCAGATCGGCGACCAGACCGCGGCCAAGGATCGCTTTCTCAAGGCGCTGGAGATCGACCCCAGCTTCGTGCCGGCGCTGGCCAGCCTGGGCCGCATCCACTACCGCGCCGGGCAATGGGACGACCTGCTGAAGATGTACCGGCGCGAGCTCGACGCCACCGACGACGTCCGCCCGCGCGTGGCCCTGCTGGTCAAGATGGGCGAGCTGTGCGAGCGGCAGATGGGCAAGTCGATGGAGGCGATCGCGCACTACCAGGAGGCGTTCGAGCTGGCGCCCGCGCATCGGCCCGCGCTGAGCGCCCTGGTGCGCCTGCTGCGCCAGTCGGGCGCGTACCAGGAGCTGGCCCTGCTGCTCGAGAAGCACCTGGCGGGCCTGGAGACGCCGGCCGCGCGCGCGCTCACCGCGTTTCGCATCGGCGAGCTGTACGAGGACCACCTCGACAGCGACGCGCAGGCGATCGAATTCTACCGGCGGGCCCTCGGCGAGGTGCCGGGGTACCGTCCTGCCGCGCTCGCCGTCACGCGTGTCCTCGAGGGGGCGCGGGAGTGGACGCAGGTCCTCGAGCACCTCGGGCGCGAAGCGGAGGCGACGACCGACCCGCGCCGGCGCGCCAACCTGCTGATGCGGCAGGGCGAGATCTGGCGCGATCACATGCAGAACGACGAGCGCGCCATCGCGTGCTTCGAGGAGCTCGCGCCGGAGGCGCCGTGCGCCGCGCTGCTGGCGCTCGAAGATCTCTACGCGCGCGCCGGGGACTGGGCGGCGCTGGCGGGGGTCTACGCCCGCCAGTCGGCGGCGTTCGCGGAGCCGGCCTCGCGGCTGGGGGCGCTGCGGGAGCTTGCGCGCGTGCAGGAGAGCAACGGCATCGGCGGGACCGACGACCGGGCGCGCACGTACGAGCAGATCCTCGCGCTGGCGCCGGACGACGCGGACGCCTTGCGCGGCCTCGCTGAAGCGGCCCGCGAGCGAGGCGACGACGCGACGGTGGCGCGCGTGTACGGCCGCCTGGCGGAGGTCGAGACGGACGCGACGGTCGCGGCGGAGTACCAGCTGCGCCTGGCGCAGATGCTCGAGGCCGCGGAGCACCCGGAGGCGATGGCCGCGTATCGGGCTGTCTTGCGGGAGCAGTCCGAGAGCCTGTCGGCGGTGCGGGGCCTGGCCCGTCTGGCCGAGGCGAACGGCGATGCGGCGGCCCTCTGCGAGGCGCTGCGGCGAGAGGCGGCGCTGACCACCACGCCGGAGGAGGCGTCGGCGCTGCTGGTGCGGAGCGCCTCCCTGTGCCTCACGCCCGACGGCGATGCGCGGGCGGCGGTGGAGGCCGCGGATGATCTCGAGCGCGCGCTGGAGCTGCGGCCCGACAGCGCGCCCGCGGCCGAGGCCCTGAGCCGGGCCCTGCAGGCGGCGGGGCGCGTGGAACGTCTGGTCGACGTCCTGTCGAAGGCCGCGGGCGCCGCCCGCGCGCCGGAGCGGCAGGCGGGGCTGTGGCTCGCGGTGGCGCAGGTCCACGAGCAGCGGCCGCACGGCGCCGGTGCCGCGGTCGCCGCGCTCCGGCGGGCGTTGAAGATCACCGCGGACAGCGTGGACGCGCATCGCGCCCTGGCGCGCATCTATCGCGCCAACGCGCAGTGGTCCGAGGCGGCCGCGGCGCTCGAGACGCTGATCCGCCTGGAGATCACCCCGGCCGAGCGCGCCGACGTCCTGCTGGACGCGGCCGCTCTCTGGGACGAGCGGCTGGCGAGCCCCGAGAAGGCGCGGACCGCGGTGCGCTCGGCGCTGGAGCTGGTCCCGGGCTACCCGGCGGCGCGGCGACAGCTGGCCAGGCAGCAGCTGCGCGCCGGCGAGCTCGACGCGGCGGAGGCGACGGCGCGCGAGCTGCTCGAGGCCGCCGCCGACGAGGCGGAGCGCGCCCGCGGGTTGCTGTTGCTGGCCGCGGTGGCGCGGAAGCGGGGCAACCCCGCGGCCGCCGAGCAGGCGCTCACCGACGCGATCGCCATCGAAGGCGCGACGGGGGACGCCGCGGCGGAGTTCCAGACCACGGTCACCGGCGGCGCGATGTGGGCCAAGTTCGCGGCCGCGCTCGACGCGCACATCCGCGGTGACAGCGCGCGCGCCGACAAGGTCTCCTCCTACCTCGCGCTGGCGGCGACGTACGGCGACCACATGGGCCTGCCGCGCAAGGCCGTCGAGGTCCTGCAGGAGGCGCTGACGATCGCGGGCGGCGACCGGCGCGTGACCGAGGAGCTGCTGCGCCGGCTGCGCGCCGCCGGACAGCCGGGGGACGCGGCGCAGCTGATCCAGCAGGCCATCGAAGACAGAGGAGAGCGCCAGCCCGAGCTGTGGCGCGCGCTGGCGCACCTGTACAGGGACATGGGGCGGCCCGGCCAGGCGCGCCTCGCCGCCAGCGCCGTCGTCGCGCTCGGGGACGCGACCCAGGAGGACCTCGACTTCATTCGTAGCGCGCCGCCCAGGCCCGGCCGGGCCGCCGAAGGATCGTTCGGGCAGGCCGCGGTGGCGACGCTGGCGCTCCAGCGCGCCGTCTCGCTGCCCGCGGCGGCGCTCCTCGCCTCGTGCGCCGAGGCCCTGGCGAAGCTCTTCCCGACCGACGTCGCGCGGTTCGGGCTGTCCCGGAAGGATCGTCTCGGTCACGGAAATGCGCACCCGCTCCGCGCGCGCATCGACGAGCTGTGCGCGATCGTGAACGTCGAGTGCGACGCGTACGAGCACGCCGGCTCGGCGCCGCTGGTCACCGTCGGTCTGACGGATCCCGCGTCGCTGATCGTCAGCACCCGCCTGGGCGCGCTGCCCGAAGGCCAGCAGGTGTTCCTGCTGGCGCGCGCGCTCGTGGCCCTGTCGCTGGGGCTTCACCCGGCGCTCACCTCGCCGGCGCCCGATCTCGAACGCATCCTCGCGGCGGCCACGCGCGCCGTGCTGTCCGACTTCGGCGGCTCCAATCCTCAGCTCGACGAGCTCGCGCAGCGGATCAGGAAGGCCCAGTCCCGGCGCTGGCGCAAGGCCCAGGAGGCTGCCGCCGCGGACTACGCGGCGGCGCCGCTCGCCGACGTGAAGTCCTGGCAACGCGCGATCGCGCGGACATTGAACCGCGCCGCCGCGGTGCTGGCCGACGACCTGGCCGCCGCCACCGCGGGGCTGGCCCTGGTGGCCGACGCGCCCACCCTCGCGCCCACGAACGGCCGCCCCGGTCCGGACGACGCCGGCGATCTCCTGCGCTTCTGGATGTCCGAGCCCGCCCAGCGCGTCCGCGCGCGCAGCGGGTTGACGGCCGCGCCGTAGCCCGGGCCCTCACGATCGGTCACACATTTCGGGCGACGGCAACATCCGCGCAATCAAGTTTTGGGCCCGCCCGCGAAGCGCCGCGCCCAATCTGCCGGCGCCGGGCGCCGCCGCAACATCCGCGGAATCAAGTGCACCCCACATCCCGAAGGCTGCCTCGCTCCCTCGAGCCCGTGTCGCCCTTCCCACACGTCACGCAACCGGCCGCGGTCCACGCCGACAACGGGACATGCGCGGAATCAAGACGGTGCGACGGCGGCGTCAGCTCAGCTTGCCCCTCGCGGCGGCGCGCACATGGGGCGGCGCGCGCAAGGGCGCCGGGCGAAAACCGCGCGGCCGTCCGTCCATGCCCCACCACACGCGGCCGAAGGTCGATCCGCGGTATCCGGTGCAGGTCACGATCCGCGCGACGCCGGGGTTGCCGTCGCTGCGCTCGGCGCGGGTGTTCGGGGCGCTCCGGCGCGCCATCGCTCGAGCATCGGTCGACCGGTTCCGGGTGATCCACTTCTCGATCCAGCAGGACCACGGC
>DATBHU010000323.1:0-13273 GCA_036557265.1 Polyangia bacterium | reverse complement strand
CCGCAACGACGGCCGCTGGGACCAGAGCAACGTCATCTTCGACGGGCGGCTGGTCGCGCTCTACGACAAGCAGCGGTCGACGCGACCGGCGTCGGACTTTCGCTTCATCGACTACGGTCTGTCCGCGCTGTCCCGCCGCGTGGTCGCGGACGAGATCGCCGCCGGCGCTCCGGCCGACCTGGCGGCGCTGTTCCACGCGCTCAGCGTGCGGGGCGATCTGGCCGGGCTCGAGGTGGGCGAGCGGTTCTACGAGATCGGCTCGCCGGCGGGCCTGGAGGACTTCGAAAAATGGCTGGAACAACCGCTGGCGCCAAGAGCCTGATCGTCCTCGACCGCGACGGCGTGCTGAACGCGCTCTGCGACAACCCGGCCGAGCCGCGCCCCGACAGCCCGTTGCGGACGGCGGAGGTCGAGGTGTTCGCCTGGGTGCCGGGCGTGCTGCGCGACCTGACGCGGGCAGGGTACGGCCTTGTCATCGCCAGCAATCAACCGGCGGCCGCCAAGGGGAAGACCACGCGCGCCGAGCTGCAGGCGGTGCACGCGGCGGTGGTGCTGGCGGCGACGGCGGCGGGTGGCGTCATCCTGAGCTCGCACATCTGCTATCACCGCGCCGAGGACGCCTGCACCTGCCGGAAGCCGGCGACGGGCCTGCTCGCCGAGGCGTTCGCGCTGCACGCCGACTTCGAGCGGGCGGCGTCCTGGATGGTCGGCGACCGGGCCATCGACGTCGTCGCCGGCGCCGCGTTCGGGCTGCAGACGGCGCTGCTGGCGACGGGCGACGCCGCGAACGAGGAGCGCGCGGCGCTGACCGCGCGCGATCTGCGCGCGACGTTCGTGGGACGCGACCTGCGCGACTTCGCCGCCCACCTGCTGGCGGCAGCGTCGCAGCGTCGACCGTAGGGGCGCGTCTCAGCAGCGAGACAGCAGCGAGACCCAGCGCTGGAACAGCTCCGGGTTGTGGCGCTCGAACATGCCGTCGTATCCCTGCACGCCGAGCAACAGCCCGAGCACGATGCTCGCGCCGCCGAGCGCGACGACGACCGCCGTCAGGATGCGGCCGGGCCAGGGCCGGTCGCCGATCCGATCGAAGAGGGCGCAGGCGGCCCACGCCCCCGCCAGCACCAGGCCGGCCGCCACGTCGGCGAGGAAGCGCATCGACGCGAAGAACTCGGTGATCTCGGGCAGGCCGGTGACGGTGCCGATCACCAGCAGCGCGACGCCGCACCACAGGGTGGCGCGCGCGCGCCGGGCGTCGTCTCCGGCGCCGAGGAGCTCGGCCGGCGCGCGGCGCGCGCGGCGGAGCAGGGCGACGACCAGGACGGTGGCGAGCCCCGCCAACAACACCCACGGCGTCGCCTTCAGCAGACCCGCGACCGGCTCGGGCGCGGCGTAGCCGCGGGGGAAGGGAAGCCAGTACGGAATCGCGCGTGGCCCGAGACCGGCCGGCGCGCTGACGAACGGGAACTGACACGAGTGATGCAGCGGCCGCAGCAGGTAGCTGTAGAGGTTGGGCAGCAGGTAGGCGGGCGCGGCGCGGAACTGCATCGTCGAGAGCTGCTTCGACAGCCCGAACTCGAGCCAGGCGCCGAAGCGGAGCCGGTTGTAGGCGAGGTGCGCCGCGACGAACGCCGCCATCGGCGCCGCGAGCCAGAGCGCGGGGCGGAGCGCCGCGCGCCACGAGCGCGGTGTCCCCGGCGCCGGCGGCGCGACGGCCAGCGCGGTCAGCGGGACGAGGATGGCGGCGGGCAGGATCGCGCTGGCGCGGCAGGCGAAGGCGCAGCCCCACGCCACCCCCGCCGCGATCAGGAGGGGGCGGCGCCCCGCCTGGCCCTCGCGCCACAGCGCCTCGAACGCGAGCAGGAGGCCGAGCAGCAGGAACGCCTGGCCGCCGGCGATGGCCGCCTCGTAGATCCCGGGCGTGGCGATCAGGTACGGGGTCGGGTTCGCGTACGCGAACACGGCGATGCCCAGCGCGACCAGCCAGGACGGCGCGTGCGGGAACAGCCGGCGCCGCATGCGCGCGATCAGCAGCGCGCCCGCCCCCAGGGCGAGCGTGTAGAACGCGAACAGCGGGAATTGATCGCCGACGGTGGCGCGCATCCGGAACACGGTCTTGACCGCCGCCAGGGCCAGCGCCGGCAGCGGCCCCCAGTAGAGGTAGTAGTGGTCGCCGTGCAGGCTGGCGTCCCAGAACCAGAGCGGCCGCCAGCGCGGGTCGAACGGGTTCGCCTTGGCCAGCAGCTCGGGCCGGGGCGCCTCCGCCAGGTAGAGGTGGCCCGACCGGAAGCCCTCGGCCAGCAGATCGTAGTTCGCGTTCCAGGTCGGCCAGGTGGTGAAGCGGCCGGCGGTGACGATGGCGACGTAGGAGAGCTCGATCGCGATCAGCAGCCCCGCGAACAGCAGCGCGCGGCGATGGCGCCCCAGTCCTGTCGCGACGCTGGTCATTGGGTCATCGCTCGCCGGCCACCGTGCACGATACACTGCCGGCGGCATGACCCGGGCCGCCCGCTTCCTCCGCGCCGTTCACCAGGCGGCGGCGTCGCGCCCCGCGCTCGTCGCGTCGCTGCTGGTCGCCGTCTCGCTGCTCGGCTGGACCGTGACGGAGGTGATCCCGCGCTACGCGGTCGAGCGGCACCGCCAGGAGGGGCCGGGGCGGCTCGATCATCCCACGTTCCTCATCGGCGACTGTGCCTACTATCGCGCGACGCTGGTCTCGCTGCTGGAGGACCGCGATCTCGACATCGCCAACAACCTGGCCCGGCAGCGCTACCCGATCGCCGGGAACGTCGCCCGCGGCCGCCACGGCGAGTTCTATCCCAAGCACCCGATCCTGCTCGCCGTCGTCGCGCTGCCGTTCTACGTCGTCGCCGGTGACATCGGGCTCCTCGCGTTCAATCTGGCTCAGCTCGCCGCGCTGGTGCTGGTCCTCTGGCTCGGCGCGCGCCGCTACGCCGCGAACGAGGCGGCCGCCGCGCTGACGCTCTGGTACGCGTTCGGGACGATGTTGCGGCCGGCCGCCTACAACTTCGCGCCCGACGTGCTGTCGACGCTGCTGGTGGCGGGCGGGTTCGTGGCGCTGCTGTACGGGCGCGCCGCCCTGGCCGGCGCGGTGCTGGGATTCTCGCTGTGGGCGAAGTGGACGAACGCCGTCTTCGTCCCGGTCGTCCTGGTCGGGCTGACGCTCCGCCGCGACTGGCGCGGGCTCCTGCGCCTCTGCGCCGGCGCGGCGCTGCCGGTCGCGGGCCTGCTGGCGCTGAACTGGCACATGTTCGGATCGCCGCTGGTGACACCCTACGATCGCGTGCTGATCGCCGAGAACCGGCGCTGGACCGTGGAGCCGTCGCACCGGACGTTCTTCACGGTCCCGTTCTGGTCGGGGTTGTGGACGCAGCTGTCGGATCGGCGGCTCGGGCTGGTGGCGGCGGCGCCGCCCGTGCTGCTCGCGCTGCCCGGCTTCGTCGCCCTCTATCGGCGGGCGCGCGCCGACGCGCTGCTGCTCGGGGCGGCCTGCGCCGCGCAGCTCGCGATGTTCGCCAAGTACGACCAGTGGAACGTCTCGAGCTACGGCCCGCGCTTCCTGCTGTCCGTGGTCGCGCTCAGCGCGCTGCCGGCGGCGGCCGCGCTGGCCTTCCTCCTCACGCGCGCGCGCGGGCGGGGCGTGGTCGATGTGGATGCCGCGCCTTAGCGGCTGGCTGCGCGACCTGTTGCCGCGGCACCGGCGCGCGCTGGCGCTGGTGCTCGGCTTCGCCGCGATCGAGACCATCTACGTGTTCTTCGTGTCGGCCGGTCACTTCACCCACTGGCCGACCTACCTCGGCTTCATCGACGACCTGGCGGACGGCTTCCGCGCCGGCCACCTGCACCTGGCGATCGAGCCGCCGGCGGCGCTGGTGGCCAAGGCGAACCCGTTCGATCCGGCCTGGAAGCCGCTCTGGTACTGGGACGCCAGCCTCTACCGCGGCCACTACTACCTCTACTGGGGCCCGGTGCCGGCGCTGGTGCTGGCCGGCTGGAAGACGCTGTTCCGCGTTCACGGTCACGTCGGCGACCAGGTCGCCGTGTTTGCGCTCGCCAGCGTGCAGGCGCTGGCGGGGCTGCTGCTGATCGATCGGATGCAGCGCCGGCTGTTTCCCGCGCTGCCGGGGCTCTACGTCGCGCTCGGCGTCGCCGTCTTCGTCTTCGTCAACCCGACGCTCTACAACCTGTCGCGCGCGGGCGTCTACGAGGCGGCGATCGTCGGCGGTCACGCGTTCCTGGTGGCGGGGCTGCTGTTCGCGTTCGAGGCGATCTCCGTGGTCGGGCGCCAGCGCTCGCGGCTGGCGCTGGCGGGCGCGTGCTGGGCGCTGGCGCTCGGCTGCCGCGCGTCCATCGCGCCCGCGATCCCGCTGCTGGTCGCCGTCACCTGCTGGCTGGCCGCGCCGCGCGGCGGGGATCCGGCCAGATGGCGGCTGCGCGCGCAGGCGCTGGCCTGGCTCGGCGCGCCGATCGCCGCCGGCTGCTGCCTGCTGCTGACCTACAACCGGCTTCGCTTCGACGCCTGGTTCGACTTCGGCCGCCACTACCAGCTGACCTGGATCGCGTTCAGCTCGTCCAGGGAGTTCCTGCTCGCCAACGCCTGGAGCTACGCGCTGCGGCCCGCCGCGCTCGGCTGCAGGTTTCCGTTCCTGACCGGGGTGACGGGGATGGGCGCGGCCGCGTTCCCGGGCTGGCTGCGGCCCCCCGCCGGCTACATCGTCTACGAGCCGGTGGTCGGCTGCCTGATCGCCATGCCCTGGGCGTGGCTCGCGCCGGTGGCGGCGGTGGCGGGCACCCGCCGGCTCTGGGCGCTGGCGCGGGGGCGCGCGCCCGCGACGACCACCGGCGCCGAAGGGGTCGCGCTGACGTGGCTGTGCGCCGCGACCACGCTCGCGACGGTGGGGAGCTTCCTGGTGCCGCTGTCGCTGTTCTGGGCGACGATGCGGTTCCTCGGCGACGCGACGCCCGCCCTGACGCTGGTCGGGACGCTCGGGTGGTGGCTCTGCCGTGAGGGCGCTCGCGAGCGGCCCTGGCTCCGCCGGGCGATCGCGGCCGGCGCCGTCGCGGCCGCGCTGGCCACGGTCCTGGCCGGCGCGGCGCTGGGCTTCGAGGGCCAGTACCGGCACTTTCGCCAGCACAACCCGGCCCTGCTCGATCGTCTGGAAAAGGCGCTCTCTTTCTGTTAAGGCGGAACCGTCAAAGGGTTCCACGCCTCCCGCTCACGCGATCAGTGCAACAATCAGGCATGGCTGACTCGGCTGACTCACCCTCGCTCGCCGCCATCAAGATCTTCGCGGACGGCGCGTCGCTGGCGTCGATGCTGGAGGCCGCGCGCGATCCGCGCATCGCCGGGTTCACGACCAACCCGACGTTGATGCGCAAGGCGGGCGTGGCCGACTACCGGGCGTTCGCGCGCGAGGCGCTGGCGCAGATCCGCGACAAGCCGATCTCGTTCGAGGTGTTCGCGGACGACACGGCGGGCATGCGCCGCCAGGCCCGTGACATCGCCGCCTGGGGCGACAACGTCTACGTGAAGGTCCCGGTCACCAACACGCGCGGCGCGCCGTCGACGGAGCTGGTTCGCGAGCTGGCGTCGGACGGCGTGAAGCTGAACGTCACCGCCCTCTGCACGCTGGACCAGGTGCGCGACGTCGCGGGCGCGCTGGCGGGCGGCGCCCCCGCGGTGATCTCGGTGTTCGCGGGCCGCATCGCCGACACCGGGCGCGATCCGATCCCGATCATGCGCGAGGCGCTGGCGATCTGCCGCGCCGCCGATCGCCGCATCGAGCTGCTGTGGGCCAGCCCGCGCGAGGTGCTCAACATCGCGCAGGCGGCCGAGATCGGCTGCGACATCATCACCGTCACGCCCGACCTGCTGGCCAAGCTGGCCCTGTTCGGCAAGGCGCTGAGCGCCTTCAGCCTGGAGACCGTGCAGATGTTCCACCGCGACGCCGCGGCGGCGGGGTACGAGCTGTGAAGGCGCCCGGGCAGGCGCCTGTGGATGTCGGCTTCGTCCGGCAGTATCTCGACGAGACGGTCGAGGCCGTGCGCGCGCTGGACGCGGGCGCCATCGACGCCGTCGCCGGAGGCCTGGCGCGCGTGCGCGACGGGGGCGGACGCCTGTTCATCCTCGGCGTGGGCGGCTCGGCCGGGCACGCCAGCCACGCGGTCAACGACTTCCGCAAGCTGTGCGCCTTCGAGGCCTACACGCCGACGGACAACGTCTCCGAGCTGACCGCGCGCGTGAACGACGAGGGCTGGGACGGCGCCTTCGCCGCCTGGCTGGAGGTGTCGCGCCTCGGGCCGCGCGACGCCGTGCTGGTGTTCTCCGTCGGCGGCGGCAGCAAGGAGAAGAACGTCTCCGCCAACCTGGTGCGGGCGCTCGAGCTGGCGGCGGCGCGGGCCAGCGCGGTGTTCGGCGTGGTCGGCCGCGACGGCGGCGCGACGCGCGCGGCGGCCGAGGCGTGCGTCGTCATCCCGACGGTGGCCCCCGAGCGCATCACGCCCCACACCGAGGGCCTGTGCGCGGTGGTCTGGCACCTGCTGGTCAGCCACCCCGCGCTCAAGCGCGCGGCCACCAAGTGGGAATCGACAAAGTAGCCTCCGCCACGCGCTGGGCGCGCGCGCACGTGCCCGAGCTGTGCGTGTTCGTGCTCGGCATCCTGCTGCGGCTGTCGATGGCGCTGACGTACGACGCGCGCACCGGCTGGGACTTCAACGCCCACTGGCCCCACATCATGTACATCGTCCAGCGGCACGAGCTGCCGCCGCTGGTCTACAACACGACGGCCTGCCATCCGCCCCTCTACCATTTGATCGGGGCGGCGCTGGTCACCCTGGGGCTGAGCTCGGGCGCGCTCGGCTGGTTGTCGGCGCTGTGGGGGATGTTGCGCCTGGCGCTGATCTGGTGGGGCCTCGAGAGGTGGCTGCCCGCGTCGCGCCTGGCGCGCGTGGTCGCGCTGGCGCTGGCGGCGGTGATCCCCGCCAGCGTCCACCTGGAGGGCATGATCACCAACGAGGTGCTGGTGATGGTGCTGTCGGCGGGCGCGCTGGTCGCCGTGCCGTGGGCGATCGCGGCCGCGCGGGTGGGGCGGGTGGGGCCGATGGTGGCGCTGGCGCTGCTGGTGGCGCTGGCCATGATGGCCAAGATCTCGGCGTCGGTGCTGGTGACGTCGGTGGCGGCGGCGGTGGCGCTGGAGATCGTGCGCGCGCGCCCGTCGTGGTGGCCCGCGCTGCGCGCCCGCGCGCTGCCCCTCATCGCGGGCGCCGTCGTGCTCGCGTCGATCACGGGGCCGTTCTTCGTGCGCAACCAGATCCTCTACGGCCAGACCGCGCCCAGCGCCTACGAAGGATACCTGCGGCTGAACCAGGCGCCGTTCAAGGCCATCCCCTACTTCCAGCGCCGCCCGCTCGCTTTCTACCTGGGCTGGAACCTGGGCATCTACAGCCACCCGGTGACGCCGACCGGCCTCAAGCCCGAGCCGCGCTTCTTTCCGGTCCTGATCGCGACCACCTTCAACGACTATTACGTCTTCAGCTATTCGGGCGGCGCCCGGTTCTACGGGAGGCGCTGGATCTCGCCCGCGGCGATGACGCTCGGATCCCTGTCGGTCGCGGGCGGGACGATCATCGCGCTGGTCACCGTGCTGGCCTGGTTCGGCGCGGTGCGCGCGCTCTGGCGGCGGAAGGAGGACGGCGAGCCCGATCCGCGCTTCGCGCTGCTGCTGGCGCCGCTGGGGGCGCTGATCGGGCAGCTGCACTTCGCGATCAAGTACCCGAACGACAACTTCGGCCCCATCAAGGGCGCCTACCTGCAGTTCATCGCGCCCGTGCTGTGCGCGCTGTTCGGCGTCGGCGTGGCGTGGATGTGGCGGCGGGCGCGGGGGCGCTGGTTGTGGCGGGGCGCCGCGCTGATCGCGATGGGGGCGGTCGCGCTGGTGGCCGTCTACTCGGTGCACGCGCGCTTCCCGCGGTTCGGCAAGGACGCGAACCGGCAGGGGCCGTTCTTCTTCGAGCCCGCCGCCGCCAAATGGAAGTGAGCCGCGCGGACAGCGAGAAGACCCGATAGGATGCCGGCCGTGTCTCAGCGCTTCTTCATCGTCGGCGGCGCCGGCTTCATCGGCAGCCATTTCTGCGACCGGCTGCTCGCGCCCGACGGCGGCGCGGCGGCGGTGACGATCTACGACAACTTCTCGTCCGGCCGCGCGTGGCACCACACGCAGCACGCGGGCGACGCGCGCCTGCGGGTCGTGCGCGGAGACGTCGAGGACACCGCGGCGCTGACGGCGGCGATGTCCGGCCACGACGTGGTGATCCACCTGGCGTCGAACCCGGACATCGCCCGCGCGGCGCGCGAGCCGAGCATCGACTTCTGGCAGGGCACGGCGCTGACCCAGAGCGTGGTGGAGGCGATGCGCGTCAGCGGCGCCGGGCGGATCCTCTACGCCTCGGGCAGCGGCGTGTACGGCGATCTCGGCACGCGCGAGGCCGCCGAGGATCACGGCCCGCTGATCCCGGCGTCGACCTACGGCGCCAGCAAGCTGGCGGGCGAGGCGCTGATCGCCAGCTACACGGCGATGTTCGGCCTGACCGGCTGCGCCTTCCGCTTCGGCAACGTCGTCGGCCCGCGCCAGACCCACGGCGTCGGCTTCGACTTCGCGCGCGCGCTGCTGCGGTCGATCGCGGCGGGCGAGGGCGAGGTGTCGTTGAAGATCCTCGGCGACGGCACCCAGTCGAAGTCGTACATCCACGTCGACGACGTGGTGCGGGCCGTGCTGACCGCGCACGCGCGGACGACCGCGCCGTTCGCGGCGTACAACGTCGCCACCGGCGACTACATCACGGTGCGTGAGATCGCCGAACTGGTGGTGGCGTGCGTCGGGCTCGCCCCGGGCAGCGTCCGGTTTGCCTTCACGGGCGGCGACCGCGGCTGGAAGGGTGACGTCCCGATCGTGCGGCTGAACACCGACCGGATCCGGACGCTCGGCTGGCGCTGCGAGCGGCCGACGCGCGAGGCGTTGCGGGCGTCGATCGCGGCGATGATCCCGGACATGCAAGCGGGGCGGATGTGAGCGCCGCCGACGACTCCAAGGATCCGGAGGTTCGCCTCCTGCGTCCGGCCAGCGACGTCGCCGAGCCGGAGCTGTCGATCGTCATCCCGGCGCTGAACGAGGAGCTGACCATCGCCGACTTCGTCGCCTGGTGCCACGCCGGGTTGGCGGCGGCGGGCGTGGTCGGCGAGATCCTGATCGTCGACAGCGGCAGCGATCGCACCACCGAGCTGGCGCTGGCGGGCGGCGCGCGCGTGCTGCGCACGCCCAAGCGCGGCCTCGGCCGCGCCTACATCGACGCGCTGCCCTTCATCCGCGGGCGCTACGTGCTGATGGGCGACTGCGACTGCACCTACGACTTCCGCGAGCTGGGGCCGTTCGTGGAGAAGTTCCGGGGCGGCGCGGAGTTCGTGATGGGGTCGCGCTTTCGCGGCTACATCGAGCCGGGATCGATGCCGCCGCTGCACCGCTACCTCGGCACGCCGGTGACGACGGCGATCCTGAACGTCATCTTCGGCAGCCGCTTCTCGGACATTCACTGCGGCATGCGCGGCATCAGCCGCGACGCCCTCCAGCGCATGGACCTGCGCTCGCAGTCCTGGGAGTACGCGTCCGAGATGGTGCTGAAGTCCGTGCACATGGGCCTGCGCACCGAGGAGGTCCCGATCCGGTTCCTCAAGGATCGGGAGGGGCGGCTCAGCCACCACAAGCGGGCGGGGTGGTTCTCGCCCTGGCAGGCGGCCTGGATCAACCTGCGCGCGATGTTCGTCTACGGCGCGAACTTCTTCCTGTTCAAGCCGGGGCTCCTGCTGCTGGCGCTGGGCCTGCTGCTGACGCTGCCGCTGGCCGTCGGTCCCATCACGATCGGCCCCATCACGTTCGCGCTGCACTTCATGCTGCTGGGCGTGTCGTTCGTGGTGCTCGGTCTGCAGTGCGTCTACATGGGGATCTTGAGCCAGGTGTTCTTCGACTACTCGGGACGGCGGACCGGCCTCTGGTTCCGCCGCTTTCCCTACTCGCGCACGGTGGCGATCAGCGCCCTCACGTTCGCGGTCGGGCTGGTCCTGGGCACGAACCTGGTCGTGTACTACGTGCGCCAGGGCTTTCACGTGCCGCTGTCGTCGCCGGCCGGCTACCTGGGCGTGTTCGGCCTGATGCTCGCGCTGTGCGGGTTCATCACGTTCACGTTCGTGCTGCTGCTGCACTCGACCGCGGTGGCGGTGCGGCGCCAGCGCTAGCCGGCGCCAGCCGACCGGCGCGCCGCCGGTCAGGCGCGGATGACCTTGGCCGTGAACTGGAGCTGCGGCCAGCCGACGATCCGCCAGGGAAGGTCGTGCGTCTTGAGCGGCCAGTCGAGCCCGACGATCCGGCCGCCCGCCTGGCCGATCATGTCGACCCACTGGGACGGCTCGAAGTACGTCCCGGGTGACGGGGTCTGGTCGCGCGCGTTTCCCGCGATGTCCATCCAGTACAGCATCCGGTGCGTCAGCGGCCCGAACGCGAAGTGATCCTTGATGACCAGGACCCGGTCGGCGACGCGCAACGCCTCGCCCAGCACCGCGCGCGGCTCGGTGCAGTGATGGAGGACGTCGACGATCGACACCGCCTCGAACGCGCGGTCCGGGAAGGGGAGGTGGACGCCGTCGTAGGCGCGCACCGGGACCACGGCGGTCGGCCGAACCACCACGTCGACGCCCGCCACGGTCTCGGCCCCGATGGCGCGCGCCAGCGCCAGCGTGTTGGTGCCGTCGCCGCACCCGACGTCGAGCAGCGAGCGCGCACGGTCGAGGTGCCGCGCGAGCGACGCGACCACGCGCTGGCCCTGGGGGACGCGGCTGGTGCGGTGGTGGTAGGCGAGGAAACCCTGTTTGAGGCGCGCGAACACCGACCTCGGCTTTTACCTCCAAACCGGGAAGGGCACCAACCCCCTTCGGCGCCTTGCTGGCACCGGATCGGCCTGGCATAGTCGCCGCCGCGCCAGGGCGCACGGCACGTTGTTCGGAAAAATGCGCGCGTTACGAACGGTTTGGCTCGCCGCCAGCGTCGAGGAGCGGATCGCGGCCGTGATCGCGGCGTTCGCGGTGTTCGCCGTGTTCATGGTCGGGGCGTGGGGGATCGGCGGCGTGTTCCCGGACGGCCACTTCGCCTCGCACGCGAACGTCGGCGTCATCGGGCTCAACATGTGGCGCTACCACACCGTCTACGCGTACTGGCCGTTCATGGAACAGGCGCCGCCGCTGCGCGACGCGTACATGCACCACCCGCTCGGGCTGTTCTGGGACGCCGCGCTCGCGCTCAAGATCTTCGGCGTCCACAACTGGGCCCTGCGCCTGCCCGCGGTCGCCGTCGTCACCTTGACGGCCTTCTTCGTCTATCGCACCGGCCGTGCCATCTGGGGGCCGCTCGAGGGCGCACTCTCGGCGGCGGCGTTCGTGGCGCTGCCGATCACCCTCGGCTTCGCGAACTACCTCGACCTCGAGCAGCCGCTGATGCTCGGCTGCATCGTCGCGACCTGGGGCTACGCGCGCTTCCGGCAGACCGACCGCGACATCTACGCGGCCGCCAGCGTGGCGGGGTTCGCGCTCGCGACCGTGCACGACTGGGAGGCGTTCATCTGGGGCGCGGCGTTCTTGCCGTTCGTCTTCCTGCGCGGGTTCGTGATCCCGCCCGCGTGGCTGGGGCCCGCCGACGGCCGCAAGCTCGGGCGCTACTGGGGCGCCATGGTCGGCGTGGCGACGGTGATGCTCGCGGTCGTTCTCAAGATGATGGTCCACGCCGATCGCGTCACCGACGTGTTCGGCTCCTACACGCAGCGCTCGGTGGGCCACGAGCTGCCGCTCGCGCAGGTCCTGAAGGCGCGCCACGTGCGCATCGAGCTGATGTTCCCCGGCCTGGCGATCGCGCTCGGCAAGCTGGCGGCGCCGATCATGCTCGCGCGCTTCATCCTGCGGCGCGCCGAGCTCGAGCTGCTGCCGGTGTTCCTGCTGTTCATGGCGGTGGTGCACTACGTGCACTTCAAGCAGGGGGCCGACGTCCACATCTTCTGGCCGCACCCCTTCGCGCTCTACTTCGCCCTCGCGGCCGGCGTGCTGGCCGCCAGCGTGCGCGACGGCTGGCGCTGGCTGGTCCGGCGGATCAAGGCGCCGCTGCCGCCGTTCCTGCGCGCGCCGCTCGGCGCCGGCCTGGTCGGGGCGGTCGTGGTCGGGCTGCCGGTCATGCTCGTCGCGCGCGACGGCGCGTCGCTGATCCGGCTCAGCCGCGAGAGCGGCGGCCGCTTCATGGAGGTCGACGCGCCCAGCGAGGTCGACAACGCGGTCGCCCTTCACTGGTTCCTGGCGGGGTACCCGGCGACGGAGCGGATCGCGTTCCACAGCAGCATCCCGAAGCGCTGGAACACGTCGTGGGAGCTGGGGCCGCGGCAGGTGGCGTGGCAGCAGCCGCTCTCGCCGGCGAATCCGCGCCTGTACATGCTCGACGCGCGCGTGACCTCCGAGGCCGAGCTGCGCGAGGCCGCGCGGCGCTACCACGTGCGCGCGCTCGGCTGGCTGTGGCTGATCGACCGCGGCGCGCCGCCCGGGCCCCTCGACGGCTTCAGCTGGGACGAGCACGATCCGAACCTTTTCGAGTCGTTCTGGTACGGCGCCACCGAGCCCGTGCGGCGGGTGGTCGCCGACCCCTGGGTCACCTGGGAATGGCGCACGCTGCTGGCGCAGCCGGCGGTCGCGCCCACCGGCGCCCCGGGCACGCCCGAGCAGCTCCGCATCGCGCACAACATCGCCGTCGCCGGCAAGGACGCCGCGGCGGCCGCGCGCTGGCGCCGCGAGCTGGTCGCGCGCCTCGAGCTCCCGGTCACCGGCCGCTTGAGCCCGTCGCTGGAGCTGCTGGGCGTCGCCCACCACCGGGGCGCGGCGCGCAGCTTCACGCCCTACCTGCTGGCGGGGCCCGGGAGCAAGTGCGGCAAGATCTCCATCCGCGCTCACGTGACCGGCGGGCGCCTGCTCTCCACGTTGCCCGTCGATCCCGACGACCACGACATCGCGCCGCCGCCTCCGATCCGCTGCGAGCTGTGGCAGGACGGGAACATCTACGCGGTGCCGACGGTCTACCGGCACCGCGCGGGCCACGAGACATTCACGCTCAGCGGCCCCGGCGCGCCGCGCGGCTCGCCCGGCCTGCCGCTCGCGAAGCTCTAGAGAATCTTCGTGCCT
>DATBHU010000322.1:0-6079 GCA_036557265.1 Polyangia bacterium | reverse complement strand
TTCGATCCAGCCCGCGCGGCCGCCGCCCAGCCGATCGCCGACGGCGACGGTCAGCGCGCCGCCCACCAGCGGCACCGTGATCGCGAAGGCGAGCGCCGAGACGAGCGCGGCCAGCAGGCCCAGCACCCAGAGGGTGAACCGGCCGGTCCCGCCGCCCGCCAGCTGATCGGCCCCGCCGCTCAGCTCTTCCAGCCGCTTCTGATGTTCGTGCTCCAGGCGCGCGATCGTCTCGGCGTCGGCGTGGCGCGTGTACGCGTCGTCCAGCGCCTGACGGGACGCCTTCACGGCGCGCGACAGGCCGACGACCTCTGATTCGGCGTCGGCGGCCAGCCGCGGTCCGAGCAGCGCCGACACCGCGCACGACTTCGCGAACGTCATCGGGACGAACAGCAGCGCGCAGATCAGCAGCACCGGGCGGGCGTTCGCCCGGTAGAGGCGGAACGCCTCGGTCAGCAGATCGGCGAGGCCCTTTTCAGGCTGCGCGGACCGCGGGGTCTGCTCAGTCTGCTCCGCCGGCTCTTTTTCGGAATCGGTGGGATTCGGCTCGTCAGCCACGGCGTTGCTCTCCGGTTACCCGGCAGCATATATCGAGGATGCACCCCGTGTTACAAAGGAGAGCGGTGCGAACGGCGATGATGACACGCGGTGCTTCATGCGCGGCGCTGCTCGCGATGCTGGCGTTGCCGTCGGCCGCGCGCGCCTGGGGGCCGACCACGCCCGTGCAGACGCCGCCGGCGAGCGAGCCGGAGGCGGCCGCGCCCCAGTCCCCGGCGACGCCCGATACGGGCGCGCCCCCGCCCGCGCCGGAGGCGCCGCCGCTGGTCGAGGCGCCGGCGCCGGTCGCCCCGCCGCCGCCGCCACCGCCGCCGCCCGCCCCCGAGGAGCCGCTCGCGCCGCCGCCGTTCGGTCCGCCCGAGGAGACGCCGGTCGTCGCGGTGGCCGGGCACGCGCCCATCGCCCGCCCGCGGCTCTCCGCGGCGGTCGGCATGGGCGTGACCTTCGACTCGGCGGGGCAGGCCGACGGCAGGCACACCATCCCCGCGTTCTTCGGCGTGCTCGGTATCGGCGACGGCCTGCTGCTCGGCTTCGATCTCGGGGCGTTCGCGTCCCAGGCCTCCGGGCGCTCCGGCCCGACCCAGGCTCCGATCGACAGGCTGGCGCTGGACGGGTTCGGCGTGCTCCGCCCGGGGGCTCGCTTCCAGCCCGACGATCAGAGCTACCAGATGCGCGTCGTGCACGCCCTCGCCTTCGAGCTCGGCCTCGGCTTCGAGCGCGACGGCCGCAGCGCGATCTCGGGGACGCGCTTCACGGTCCACACCGGCGCGCGCGTCGACCTGCCGCTCGCGCCGGCCGGCGAGGCGTCCGACCTCCGGCTCCGATTCGCCGTGCGGCGCGACATCGGGCTCTACACGCCCAGGCTGCGTTCGACGACGAGCGCTGACGTGACCAGCGTGGAAGACAGCGCGGCCGAGCTCTACGCCGCGCTCGTCGTCGTGTTCTGACCATGGCCCGGGGGATCCCGGCCGCCGTCGCCGCGGTGGGCGCGCTGGCCGCGTCGGGCTGCGGGGTGACGGTCGAGATGCGCCCCGGCGCGGCCGCGCTGGCGCCCAGCGTCGCGACGATCGTGCAGCTGCCGCCCGCCATCGAGTGGTCCGGTCCGGGGGCGCAGGCGCGCGTGCAGCGCCTGGCCGACGACAGCCTGCTGGAGGTGACGGGGGGCCGCGCCGTGATCGCCGCGGAGCTGCCGGGGAGCGCCGACGCCGACGCGCAGGCGGCGCTGCGCGCGCTCGGTGAGGACGCCACGACCGCGCTGACGTTCTCGCTCACCGTCGGCATGGGCCGCCGGCTGATCAAGGGCGCCAACCCGATCGCGAGCTTCCAGGCGACGAAGCGGCTGGTGGTCGATCACGTCGCGCGCATCGAGGTCCGGCGCGTCGGCGCCGCCGAGATCATCGGTTCCGTCGAGGCGGTCGAATCGGGGCCCGCCAACGAATCGGAGGCCGTCGGCGCGGGCGAGAAGCTGGGGGTGGCGGCCGCCATCGACGAGGCGATGGACGAGGCGGTGCGGACGTTCGCGCCGAGCATCTACACGCGGCGCCGGCCGACCTTGCTGGTGGAGGTGCCGGTGGCCGTGAGGGGCGATCTGGTGAAGACGCTGGAGACATTGCAGCAGCTCTACCCCGAGCTGTCGATCGCGGAGATACAGGCGCTGGCGGAGAGCCGCGAGCGCTTCCTGGTCGTCGCGCCCGGCCACCTCGCCAAGCTCGGCGTCCAGCCTGGGGATCTGCTCGGCGTTCCGGGCGGCCAGACCCACGCCACCCGCGCCGCCCTCGCGCGCCTGGTCGCCCGCGGCGGCAAACCGCTGCTCGCGGTGGTGCGCGGCGGCCAGCGCTACATCTTGAGCTTGTGAGCCGCGCCGCCCGTCACGGCGCCTTGCAGGCGAGGCCGGACGGGTAGGCGGCCACCAGGTCGACCGCGCCGGGCGGCAGCTGGTCGCGGATGCGGCCGACGCTCCGCTCGACGAGAGAGCGGTTGGTGGCGAGGTCGTAGGGGCGCAGGAGGCCGCTCACGTCGCCGCTCGTGAAGCTGTCGATGTCGAGCACCGCGGCGGGGCGCGCGCACGATCCGTCGAGCTTGCCGAGATCCAGCGTCTTGATGCCCGGGCTGACACGGGTGCGGAAGCTGACGCGGAGGTGAACGGGGTCGTAGACGATGTTCCACTGGCTCTCGGACCAGCGCACGCCGTCCAGCAGGCCGAACGCGGCGGCCACCGGATCGCCCGCGGGCGGCGTGGCGGCCTGGCGCGCGGCGCGCGCGAAGCGCGGCAGCGATCCGGCGCCGGCGGGCGGCTGGGCCTGCTTGGCGGCCCAGGCGATCGACTCCGCGTAGGTGTGATTCGTCAGCGCGCGCGCCCCGGGCGTCACCACCGGCTTGCCGCCGATGTGCTCGAACGCGGCGCACGCGCCGGAGCGGTCGCAGGCGAGATAGTGGACGCGCGCGTAGACCGGGGAGACGCGCAGCGCCGGCGCGGCCGCGATCATCTCGGCGACGGTGGCGAAGCTGTCCAGCTGGTACTGGATCCACTGCAGCTCGTTCAAGGTCGGGCGCTGGTCGGCCTTCTCGTACGCGCTGGAGTCCAGCCACGTCACCTCGATGATCAGGCCGGCGTCGTTCATGCCGCCGGCGGGGAACTCGCGGCCGTACTGGTTGAAGGTGAGGCTCGCGTGGCGCGAGACCCACTGGGCGGCGCGATCGCCGGGCTTGGCGGGCAGCGACTGCTTGGCGACGCCGCGTTTGTTGAGGATCACCAGGCCCTGGCCCATGTACCAGTCGTAGCTCTTGCCGACCACGCGCGCGCCGCCGCGCTCGAGCATGAACGCCGTGCACGCGCCGGCCGACCGCGGGGCGGCCAGGCTCAGCAGCAATACCGGCGCGATCAGAGCAGAGACGAACGCGGCGCGCCGGAACACGATGTAAGAATAGCGCCGAAACCCGTGCGGTCCTTGCTGCGCGCCGCGCCGCTCCTCGCGCTGCTCGCCTTCGTGGCGGAGCTCTCGCTCCGGCCGATGGCGGAGTCCGACCTCTTCTTTCGCATCAAGGCGGGGCAGGAGATCCTCGCCCAGCACGGCCTGCCCGGGCGCAACCTCTTCTCGTTCACCTATCCCGACTACCCGGACGTGGACGCCGCCTGGCTGTTCGAGGTCGGCGCCGCCGTGCTGTACGGCCGCGGCGGGTTTCCGGCGGTGGTGGTGGCGAAGACGGCGGTGCTGCTGGCGGCGTTCGCGCTGGCGTTCCGGCTCTGCCGTCGCCGCGGGGCCGGGCCGGCGGCGAGCGCGCTCGCGCTGGCCGCCGCGGCCTTCGTCGGGCGGGAGCGGTTCGTGGAGCGCCCGCACGTCGTCTCGCTGCTGGGCGCCGTCGGCGTGCTGGCCGCCGCCGACCTGCTCGCCGCCGCGGCGGGACGTCGCGCGCTCCGCATCGGGGCGGCGCTGGTCGCGGGCGTCGCGCTGTGGGCCAACCTGCACGCCGGCGCGTTCGTCGCGCCGGTGCTGCTCGCCTGCGCGGCCGCGGGCGCCCGACTGGATCGCGATCGCGCGGCCGCGCGGCGGCTCGGCCTGGCGGCGCTGGCCGCCGTGCCCGCGCTGTTCGCGACGCCGATCGGCTTCGGCCTGCTCCGCTACCTGCGCCTGCACCTGACGCTGCCCGCCCTGCACCCGGTCGACGAGTTCCGGGCGCCGAGCTGGCTGTCCGACGCGGGGCTCTACCTCTACGGCGCGGCGTTCGCCGCCGCCGCGCTATCGCTATCGCTGGCGCGCCGGCGCCACCTCGCGCCCTGGCGGCAGGCGCTGCCCCCGCTGGTGCTGGTGGCGCTCGCCGCGGGCTCGGTGCGCTTCGGCGCCGACGCCGCCCTGGTCGTCGCGCCGCTGTTCGCCGTCGCGATGACGGCGCTCGCGGAGCGGGGGCGCGCGCGCTGGCCTGCCCGGTTGCCCGATCCGGTTCCGTCGATCGCCGCCGTGGCGCTGCTGGCGGGGCTGGCGGCGGGGCCGCACCTCGGCGGGCGGGGCGCCGGCGGCATCGACCTCGATCGCCGCGAGCTTCCCCTGTCGGCGATCGCGTTCGTCGACGCGAACGGGCTGCGCGACCGCATGTACAACGACTTCGAGACCGGTTCGTACCTGCTGTTCGAACCGACCGGCGGCTACCCGCGCCACCGCGTGTTCGTCGACCCGCGCCTGCCCGCGTACCCGCCCGAGTTTCACCGCCTGCTCGGTCGCGCCGACCTCGGCCGCGCCGAATGGAGCGCGGCGATGGAGCGCTACGGCGTCGAGACGGCGCTGCTCGCCTACGCCGGGATCAACGTGCGGGTCGCCTGGTGGGATCCCGAGCGGTGGGCGCTGGTGTTCCGCGAGGCGGACGCGCGCGTGTTCGTGCGGCGGCTGCCGCGCTACGCGACGCTGATCGCCGCCCGCGAGATCCCCGCGACGTTCACCTTCTCGGCGCAGGAGGGCGCCACGACGGTCCCGCTCGACGCGAAGCCCGCGGCGTCGCCGGTGCCGGACTGCGAGTGGCAGCGTCGTCTGGGCGAGCTCGCCACCGAGCTCGACGCCGAGTCCGAGCGCGACGGCGCGCCGTCGCCGCGCGCCCGCGCCGCCTACGATCGTGCGCTCGCCGCGCCCGCCGGTTGCCTGCGCGCGGCCGACGAGGCCCGCCTGGCCGCCTGGCTCGCCGGCGTCGAGCTGGGTGCCGGCCGCGCCGCCGAGGCGCTCGCGCTCTGCGACCGCGCGCTCGCCCACGGCGACCGCGACATCACGACGCTGACCAACCGCGCCGTCGCGCTGGAAGGCCTCGGTCGCGCCCGCGACGCCGTGACGGCGTGGGACGCGGTGATCGCCCGCGCCGGCGAATCCCCGCTCGGCGCCCGCGCCCGCGCCCGCCGCGCCCACCTCCTCGACCACTGAGCGCCTCGCCCCGCATCGAAGGCCTGGCGGAGGGGAGCCGAGGTTCCGCGCCAGCGCGGCGGGGAACGGAGAGCGGCTCTGCGGAGGCTGGCCGGCCGCCTACTCACGATTCGTCACCTATTCGGCGACGGCAACATCCGCGCAATCAAGTTTTGGGCCCGCCCGCGAAGCGCCGCGCCCAATCTGCGGGCGCCGGGCGCCGCCGCAACATCCGCGGAATCAAGTGCACCCCGCACCCCGAAGGCCGCCTCGCTCCCTCCAGCCCGTGTCGCCCTTCCCACACATCACGCAACCGCCCGCGGTCCGCGCGCCGACAACCGGACATGCGCGGAATCAAGACGGTGCGACGGCGGCGTCAGCTCAGCTTGCCCCTCGCGGCGGCGCGCACATGGGGCGGCGCGCGCAAGGGCGCCGGGCGAAAACCGCGCGGCCGTCCGTCCATGCCTCACGACACGCGGCCGAAGGTCGATCCGCGGTATCCAGTGCAGGTCACGATCCGCGCGACGCCGGGGTTGCCGTCGCTGCGCTCGGCGCGGGTGTTCGGGGCGCTCCGGCGCGCCATCGCTCGAGCATCGGTCGACCGGTTCCGGGTGATCCACTTCTCGATCCAGCAGGACCACGGC
>DATBHU010000321.1:0-6035 GCA_036557265.1 Polyangia bacterium | reverse complement strand
GGGCCGGTCTAGTCATGTCGGCCCGGAGCTGCGGTCTCGTCGCCGCGCTGCTGCTGTTCGCCGGCTGCGCCGATCCCCCGGAGGAGACGCCCGGGGTTCCGGGGAGCGGCAGCGTCCCCGTTGCCCCCGGCGAGCCCGGCGACGTCGGATCGATCTCGATGGCGCTGACGGTGGGCGGCGGCGTCCAGATCAACCAGATCAGCTACGCCATCAGCGGCAACGGGTTCCAGAAGGCCGGCACGATCGACGTCTCCGCCAGCACGACGGTGACGACCACGATCGGCGGCATCCCGGTCGGGGTCGGCTACCAGGTGCAGCTGACGGCGCAGGACGTCGCGCACAAGCTGCTCGGCTGCGCGGGCGCCGCGACGTTCGACGTCCTGGGCGCGGCCACCGTGCCCGTTCCTGTGCACCTCACCTGCCACGAGGCGCCGCGGGCGCCCGCGGCGGCGGTGCCGGTGCCCGGATGGGCGCGCGCCGCGATGGCCGGGCTGCTGCTGGGGCTCGGCCTGGTGGTGCTGCGCCGACGCGATCGCGCGCCGTTCTGAGGTCCGGCCCGCGCGGGCGCGCCGGCGCGGCCGCCTCAGGCCAGCGCCAGCTGCGTCTGCTTCGTCGCGCCGGCGCCCTCCAGCGCGAGCAGCCGCCGCTTGCGCGCCTCGCCGCCGCCGTAGCCGGTCAGCGAGCCGTCGCTGCCGATCACGCGGTGGCAGGGGACGACGATCGGGATCGGGTTGTTGTGGTTGGCGCCGCCGACGGCGCGCGACGCGCCCGGCCGCCCGATCGCCGTGGCGATCTCGCCGTAGCTGGCGGTGGCGCCGAACGGGATCCGCTGCAGCGCGCGCCAGACGTTCATCTGGAAGGGCGTGCCGCGCAGGGCGAGCGGCAGGTCGAACACGACGCGCTTGCCCGCGAAGTATTCCTCCAGCTGCGCCCGCGCGTCGCGCAGGGCGCCCGCGTCCTCGCGCCAGCCGGCGGGCGGCCCGCTCGCCAGCCGGTCGTCGCGCTCGAAGAAGATCGACGTCAGCGCGCGGCCGTCGCCGGTCAGGGTCAGGCGGCCGATCGGGCTGGGCATCCGCGTATAGATGATGTCGTCGTTGCTTGCCGTGGCTTGCGCTTTCATTTTCATGGGGCTCCTTCGCTGGTCCAAAGGTGGGTGACGGCGTAGGCGCGCCAGGGGCGCCACGGCTCGGCGAGCGCGCGCGCCCGCGGGCCGGAGACGCCGCCGAGCGCCCGGCGCACGCCGAGGTCCGTCTCGGGAAACGCGTCCGGCCAGCCGAACGCGCGCATGGCCAGGTAGTGCGCGGTCCACGGGCCGATGCCCGGGATCGCGACCAGGCGATCGAGGACGCCGTCGATCTCGCCGCCGCCGTCCAGCGACAGCTCGCCGGCGGCCACCGCGCGGGCGACGCCGATCAGCGTGCGGGCGCGGCTGCGCGGGACGCCGATGCCGGCGATCTCGCTCTCGGCCGCGGCGGCGATGCGCGCGGGCGTCGGGGCGAGGTGGGTCAGCGCGGCGTCCGGCGTCGCGATCGGCTCGCCGAAGCGCGCCGCCAGGCGGCCCGCCAGCGTGGTCGCCGCCGCGACGCTCACCTGCTGCCCGAGCACCGCGCGGACCGCGGCCTCGAAGCCGTCGAACGCGCCCGGCACGCGCAGCCCCGGGCGGGCGTCGACCCGCCCGGCCAGCACCGGATCGCGGGCCAGGTGGGCGGCGATCGTGGCCGGCTGCGCGTCGAGATCGAACAGGCGGCGCAGGCGCGCGCGCAGCGGCATCAGCGCGCCCGACAGCGACAGCGAGATCTCCGCGCGCAGGGCGGCGCGCCCCGCCGCGGGGGCGATCACCAGCCAGCCGCGGTGCGCGCCGACGCGGGCGGTGCGAAGGTAGCTGTCGCCGCGCACCAGCTCGACCCCCGGCACGGCGCGCGCGTCCAGGAAGCGCAGCAGCCCCGGCCAGTCGTAGGGCGGGCGGTACGACAGCGTCAGCGTCAGCGTCGGCGCGGCGGGGCGGGCGGCCGGGCGGCGGGCGCGGCGCAGCCGCGACGGCGGGCAATCGTAGCGGTCGCGGAACGCGGCGTTGAAGCGGCGCAGGCTGCGGAAGCCGCTCGACCACGCCACCTCCGTCAGCGGCAGCGTCGTGTCGGCGACCAGCTGTCGCGCCAGCGCCAGCCGCCGCGACTGGGCCAGCTCGACGGGCGAGATGCCGAGCGCGGCGTGCATGGCCCGCCTCAGGTGGCGGGACGAGACGCCGAGCTCGCGCGCCAGCTCGGCCAGCGAGCCGTCCGCGAGGGCCCCCGCCTCGATGCGCCGCATCGCCTCGCCGACGACGCGCGGCACCGCGTCCACCCGGGCCAGGCCCGGGGCCAGCTCGGGCCGGCAGCGGAAGCAGGCGCGGAACCCGGCCCGCTCGGCCTCGGCCGCGGTGCGGTGGAAGGTGACACGATCTCGGCCGGGCGTCCGGGCCGGACAGATCGGGCGGCAGTAGATCCCCGTGGTCTTCACGCCGACGAAGAAGACGCCGTCGAAGCGGGCGTCGCGCGCCAGGACCGCGCGGTAGCAGGCGTCGGGATCCAGCGGTGACATGCCCCTACGATGCCTGACCACGGTCGGCCGCGCTGGCCATTTTCGGACCCGGCCGCAACTTCGCGCGCAGCGCGTTTTTTCGTTCATCGGCGCCCGCGACCGCATCCTTTCGGCCGGCTGAAACGTCTTCGAAGCGGAGGCTCGCTGTGACGCAGGACAGGCTGATCGTGGTGACGGGCGCGACGGGGCGGCAGGGCGGCGCGGTGGCGCGCCACCTGCTGGCGGACGGCTGGCGCGTCCGGGCCGTCACGCGCAACCCGGGCTCGGCCGCGGCGGCGCGCCTCGCCGCGCGCGGGGCGGAGGTCGTCCGTGCGGCGCTCGACGACGCGAGCAGCCTGGCGTCCGCCGTCGCCGGCGCGCACGGCGTCTACAGCGTCCAGAACTTCTGGGACTGCGGCGTCGAGCGGGAGATCCGGCAGGGCAAGGCCGTCGCGGCGGCGGCGGCCGCCGCGGGCGTTCGCCACTTCGTCTACGGCTCGGTCGGCAGCGCCGCGAAGGGCTCGGGCGTCGAGCACTTCGAATCGAAGTTCGTCGTCGAGGACCACATCCGCGGCCTCGGCCTGCCCGCCACGTTCGTGCGGCCGGCGTGCTTCATGGAGAACTACTACATCCCGGAGGTCGAGATCGCGCTGCTGAAGGGCCGGCTGCTGGATCCGGTGCGCGCCGGCAAGCCGTTCCAGCTGATCGCGGTCGACGACATCGGCGCGTTCGTCGCGCTCGCGTTCCGTCACGTATTCGACCGTCATCTCCAGCCCGTTGTGCGCCTGCACCCACACCCGCCCGCCGAC
Organism: Polyangia bacterium; assembly: GCA_036557265.1. Classification (GTDB taxonomy): domain Bacteria; phylum Myxococcota_A; class Polyangia; order Fen-1088; family Fen-1088; genus JADGRB01. Next base: position 2,670 of record DATBHU010000321.1, on the reverse strand, counting down.
CACCGGATCGGGCCCGAGGTTGTGCGAGCGGATCGCGCGCACGAACGGATCCCAGTCCCGGCGCCGGCCGTAATCCTGGGAGAGATCGAAGATCCGGCTGGCCGGGGCGGCGACCTCGATGCTCGTCTCGACGGTGGGCATCTGCGTGCTCCACCCGGATCTACAGGGAACGGCGCGCCAGGTTGCGCGCGCCGCCGCCGCTACCAGCCGAGCTTGCTCTTCAGCTCGGTGACCAGCAGGTCGGCCATCATCATGTTCTCGGCGACGTTCGGGTGGTACTGGCAGGCGTACTTGTCGGACGTCTGCGCCGGGATGCTGGAGAAGAACTCGACGTTGCTGTCGCCGGCCGCGTTGCGCGCGGCGACCGCGTCGCGGATGTGGCCGCTGATGGTGGAGAGGTCGCCGCCGTTCAGCAGCGGCGCGATGATGCAGACGATGTACGTGTGCGGATACTCGTTGCGGATGGTCTGCAGCAGCGTGATGTAGGTGTCGCGGAAGGGATCGCCCGGATCGCCCTTGCCGTTGCTGATGTCGTTGGTGCCGAGGTTGATGATCACCGCCTGCGGCTCGACGTGGAAGTCCCAGCTGGGGCTGGCCACGTTGGTCAGCGTCCGGTCGTACAGCATCGGCATCGTGCCGCTGGTGTCGCCGCCGTAGTTGCGGATGATGCCGCGCCCCGACGCCGCGATGGTGCTGACCTCGGCGCCGAGGGCGCGCGCCGCGATCGCCTCGTAGGTGTCCCAGTGGCTCTCGGTCGGGTAGCAGTCGCTGTCGGAGAGCGTGCCGAGGTTGCCGTAGCCGCAGGTGATCGAATCGCCGATCACCTCGATCAGGCGGTCCGGGCCGGCGGGCGGATCCATCAGCGCGCCGTCGCCGACGGTCAGGCCGGTCAGCCGCGTCTCGCCCTGCGGGCCTTCGGTCTGGCGGTAGAGCTCGACGGTGTGGACGCCGGCGGCCAGGCCCGTCGCGAGCATGTACATCGCCTGGCCCGCCGGGGCGGTGAACACCGTTTGCGGCGCGCCGTCGACGACGGGCTTGAAGATCTGCGACGTGCCGCTGATCGACAGCTGCGCGGTCAGCGAGGTGCCGTCGAAGCGGGCCACGAAGCCGGTGCCCGACCAGGCGAAGCGCGGCTGGGCGGGGTTGCTGGTCGTGTCGACGCGGCCGACCCAGCGCACGCCGGCCGCCACGACCGGCGCCGGGGGCGGCACAGGGTTGTTGGTCGGCGTGCCCGTATCCGTTCCGGAGCCGGCGTCGGGCATCATGTTGCCGTAGTTGGGATCGGAGGCGCAGCCCGCGCCGGCGGCCAGCAGCGCCGCGCCTGCGGCGATGCGAATCGAGATGTTGCGCGTCCTCATGGGTGGTGTGGTCCTCGGCGTCTTCTTCTTCATCATCTTCACGGGGAGAGCGTCAGCGAGCCCGCGTCCAGCGAGATCTCGTAGTAGCCGTGCGGATCCCAGGTGAGCGGCGTGCCGTTCTGCGACGGCGTGCCGCCGTCGACGGTGACGCGCAGGACGCGGCCCGGCGGGAAGTGCGCGGGCAGCGTCCAGGTCCACGTCTGCGCGCCGCCCGCTGTGGTCGGCGTGACCGACGACAGCGTCTTCTCGGCGCGCCAGTAGGCGCCGACGTTGACCATCGAGTCGATCCAGACGTCGCCCAGCGTCTTGGCGTGCGCGATGCTGCCGGTGACGACCGAGACGTCGATCGGCGCGTACCAGTTCTGCGACGTCGGGTTGATGGTGTGGATCAGGAAGATCAGCCAGCGGCCGCCGCTCTCGGCGCTGTCGATCACGCTGTTGAAGCTGTCGACGGTCTCCGCCTCGACGGCGGCGTGGCAGGGGAGGTTGAACGGATCCGTGTTGTCGTTGGGGGCGACGGTGCCGCTGCCGACGCCGCGGTTCAGGAAGAAGCGCGACATGTCGGGCGTGTCCCAGCCCGAGTCGCCGAACGGGCTGGCGGCCGTCCAGACCGCGCTCTGGCCGAAGTGGCCGGTGATGTAGCTGTTGCAGTCGTCCAGCTCGGCGTCGACGCTGGCCGGCGCGCTGGCGGTGTTGCTGCAGCCGCTGAGATCGATGTGGCAGTGGTGGACGGTGTGGTTGCCCATCTCGTGGCCGTCCTTCACCGCCTGCGTGAAGGTGGTATCGAAGCCGGCGACGGCGGTGCTGCTGCTGGTCGTGATGTAGAAGGTCAGGCGCACGCCGGTCGCCTGCAGATCGGCGTAGTGCTCGACCTGCGACGGCTGCGCGTCGTCGAACGTGTAGCTGGCGGCGGACTTGAAGCCGGCCCAGTGAAGCACCTTCAGGTTCCCGGGCGTGCCCGACGGGCGCGCCACGTCGCCGGGGCCGGGCGGGACGGGGAGGCCGGGCGGGGGCGGACCGTCGCCGCCGGTGCCGCCGCCACCGCTGCCGCCGGAGCCGCCCGGCGCGCCGCTGTCGCCGTACGACGGCGTGGAGGCGCAGCCCGCGGCCGCGAGCAGCGTGAGGAGCAGGATCCGGCGGGGGTAAGCAACGTCAGTCTGTTTCATCAGGGTTGTCCGTCATTGGGTCTGCGTGAGGAGGCCGATCTTCCAGGGGATCTGCGAGTAATCGAGGCTGGTGGTGGCGGGGTCCGCGCCCTGGTAGACGAGCTGGAGGTTGTTCGGGTCGATCTCGAGCCTCTGATCGTAGCCGT
>DATBHU010000320.1:0-7836 GCA_036557265.1 Polyangia bacterium | reverse complement strand
ACACCCACGTCTCGCGCGGGCACCTGCGCAGCGTTTACGACCGCTTCCACCCCCGCGCCCAGTAACGGCCAGGGGAGGCCCCGCAAGTTGACAGGCTTCCGGCGCGCGCCCATGCTTTCGGGCCTCGGAGGGAGAGCCTATGGACGCGCGCGCGACGCGGGCGAAAGAAATTCTCGGGCTACGGCGCCTGCCCATCAAGATCGGATTTCTCGATGCGCCGCCGGCGAGCCTGGCGCGCTGGTCGGGCGGGCCGGTCGCCGCGGGCTGCGTGTTCTGGGACCGGGCGATGGACGGCAAGAGCTTCTACACGTTGCCGTCCGACCACTGGAACTGCGCCGTGGGCAGCCACACCCACAAGATCGGGCTGCCCGCCGACCGCGCCAACGAGCTGGCCGGCACGATCGGCTTCATGGTGGAGACCCGCTACCTCGATCCGGCCGAGGTGCCCGCCATCCCGACGCTCGACACGGCGCCGGCGGCGGTCGCGTACGCCCCCGCGTCCAGCGAGTCGTTCAAGGCCGACGTGGTGCTGATGGCCGTGACACCGGCCCAGTCGACCCTGGTGTTCGAGGCGGCGCTGAAGGCCGGCATCACCCGCGACGGCTCGGCGGGCGCCAACAGCCGGCCGAGCTGCGCGATCCTGCCCGCGTCGGCGAAGAGCGAGGTGGTCGCGATCTCTTTCGGCTGCAAGGGCAACCGCACCTACACCACCCTCGGCGACGACGAGATGTACGTCGCGGTTCCGGGCGCGCGCTGGGATGAGTTCGTGGAGCGCCTGCTCGAGGTGCAGCGCTCGAACCTGACGATGGGGAACTACTACCAGGCGCAGGCGGCCAAGTTCTCCGCCTCGAAGTGAGCGCGGAGGACAACGGGCAACGTGGATAGTGGATAGATGACGGGCGCGCCGGTGCTCAGCGCCGACGCGGTCCGGGCGGCGGCGCGGGCCGCGCGCTTCACGCTGGTCGGCCTGGCGCGCGCGGAGCGGCTGGATCCGGCGCCGCTCGAGCGCTGGCTGGCGGCCGGATACGCGGCCGACATGACCTGGATGGCGCAGCGGCTGCCCGAGCGGCTCGACCCCACCGTGGTCCTCGACGGCGCGCGCACGGTGATCGCCCTCGCCATCGCGTATCACCGCCCCGCCGGCGAGGCCGGTCCGATCGCCCGCTACGCGCGTGGCCGCGACTATCACTACGCGCACCGCGATCGGATGAAGGACCTGCGCAAGCGGCTGCTCGCGCTGGATCCGACGCTGGAGACCTACGCGTCGGTCGACACCGGCGTCGCCATGGACAAGGTCTGGGCGGAACGGGCGGGGCTGGGCTGGATCGGCAAGAACGGCTGCCTGATCAACCCGCGGCTCGGCTCGTGGCTGACGTTGTCGGTGATGCTTGTCGATCGGGAGGTCGACGCCTACGACGCGCCCGCCGAGCGCCGCTGCGGCGACTGCGCGCTCTGCCTGTCGGCCTGTCCGACCGGCGCGTTCGCCGCGCCCGGCGTGGTGGACGCGCGCCGCTGCGTCGCCTACCACAGCATCGAGCACCAGGAGATCGTGCCGCCGCCCGTCCGCGCGGGGTTCAGCGGACGGATCTTCGGCTGTGACGTCTGCCAGGAGGTCTGTCCCTGGAACCACCGGCCCCAGCCCGAGGGCGACAGCCGGTTCTCGCCGCGGCCGCTGTCGGCGCTGACGCCGGCGGAGATCGCCGCGCTGGCGCCCGAGGAGTTCGACCGCCTGGCCGCCGGGATGGCGATCGCGCGCGCCCGCTACGACGGCATGCGCCGAAACGCCCTGTACGCGATCGGCAACGCGCGCGACCGCGGCGCGCGAGATGTCGTGAAACGTTTGGTTGACGATCCGGACGCGAGCGTGCGCGACGCGGCGACCTGGGCGCTGGACCGCCTCGACCGCGCCTGAGCCCCTTGTGACCGCCGCCGAGTGCGCTACGATCGGGCCAGATTCCATGGCCGGGAAGCCCAAAGACGGGGACAGGGACAGGGACAAGGACGGGATCGGGACGCTGACCCGGCCGACCGAATCACCCGAGACGGTCACCAAGAAGAAGCTGGAGCGGCCGCCCCTGTACGAGGTGCTGCTGCACAACGACGACTACACGACGCAGGAGTTCGTGGTCTACGTGCTGATGAAGTACTTCCAGCACGACGGCGCGACGGCCCGGAAGATCATGCTGCACGTCCACACCAAGGGGATCGGCGTCGCCGGGGTCTATCCGTTCGAGGTGGCCGAGACCAAGGTTCACCAGGTGGTCCAGTTCGCGCGCGAGAACGAGATGCCGCTGCAGGCGTCGCTGCGCAAGAGCCAGGAACAATGAGAGTGCCAGTAGTAGACGATAGGTTGTCGGTGGATAGAAACGACGGCCCTCGCAGGAGCATCAAAGACCAATCATGCTGACGCCCGAGCTGGAAACCGCGATTCGGAACTCGCTGGAGGACGCGACCCGGCGCGGTCACGAGTTTGCCGCGCTCGAGCACCTGCTGCTCGCGCTGCTCGGCGACGAGAAGACCGCCGACGTGGTGAAGCACTGCGGCGGCTCGGTCTCGCGCCTCTCCGGCAAGCTCGAGGCGTTCCTCGAGACGGAGCTGAAGCCGCTGCCGGAGTCCGAGCGCGAGCGGGCGCAGCCGACGCTGGCGTTCGCGCGCGTCATCCAGCGCGCCGTCAACCACGTGCTGGGGGCGGGCAAGGACAAGGCCGCGGGGCCGAACGTGCTGGTGGCGATGTTCTCCGAGCCGGATTCGCACGCCGTCACCTTCTTGAAGGAAGAGGGGATCTCGCGGCTCGACGTGGTCAGCTACATCTCGCACGGCATCAGCAAGCTGTTGCCCGCCAAGACCACCGGGCTGCCGGGGCAGGGGGGCGCGCCGGCGGGCCAGGAAGATGACGAGGAGGAAGAGGGGCCGGTCGACCCGCTGGCCAAGTTCGCGGTCAACCTGAACGAGCGGGCGCGGGCGGGCGAGATCGATCCGCTGATCGGGCGCGGCCCGCAGATCGAGCGCGCGCTGCACGTGCTGGCGCGGCGCCGCAAGAACAACCCGCTGTTCATCGGCGACGCGGGCGTCGGCAAGACCGCGATCGTCGAGGGTCTGGCCCGGCGCATCGAGCTGGGCGAGGCGCCGGCGGCGCTGGCGGGGGCGGTGATCTACGCGCTCGACATGGGGTCGATGGTGGCCGGGACGCGCTACCGCGGCGACTTCGAGGAGCGCTTCAAGGCGGTGATCGCGGCGCTGCAGGAGAAGGAGAACGCGATCGTCTTCATCGACGAGCTGCACACCATCGTCGGGGCAGGCGCGGCGTCGGGCGGCGCGATGGACGCATCGAACCTGATCAAGCCTGCGCTCGCGAACGGCAAGCTGCGCTGCATCGGGACCACCACGCACAAGGAGTTCCGCAGCTACATCGAGAAGGACCGGGCGCTGGCGCGGCGGTTCCAGCCGATCGAGGTCGAGGAGCCGTCGATCGAGGAGACCGTCAAGGTGCTGGAGGGGCTGCGCGCGCGCTACGAGGAGTTCCACGGCGTCGGCTACACCGACGAGGCGTTGCAAGCGGCGGCCGATCTGTCGTCGCGCTACCTGACCGAGCGGCGGCTGCCCGACAAGGCGATCGACCTGATCGACGAGGCGGGCGCGGCGGCGAAGCTGAAGGACCGCGCCGGCCGCAAGCCGGGCGCGCCCAAGCGGCGCGTCGGGGCCAAGGAGATCGAGACCGTGGTGGCGACGATGGCGCGCATCCCACCCAAGCGGGTGGGGGCCGACGATCGCAAGCGGCTGCAGGATCTGGAGGGCGACCTGCGCGCCAAGATCTACGGGCAGGACGCGGCGGTCGCGCGCGTCGCGCAGGCGATCAAGATGAACCGCGCCGGGCTGGGCCTGCCCGATCGCCCGATCGGCTGCTTCCTGTTCGCCGGACCGACGGGGGTCGGCAAGACGGAGCTCGCCAAGCAGCTGGCGGAGATCATGGGGGTCGGCTTCATTCGCTTCGACATGTCGGAGTACATGGAGCGCCACACGGTGTCGCGCCTGATCGGCGCCCCGCCCGGCTACGTCGGCTTCGACCAGGGTGGGTTGCTGACCGACGCCATCCACCAGACGCCGCACGCGGTGCTGCTGCTCGACGAGATCGAGAAGGCGCACCAGGACCTGTTCAACCTGCTCCTGCAGGTGATGGACCACGGCGCGCTGACCGACAACAACGGGCGCAAGTCCGACTTCCGCCACGTCGTGCTGATCATGACCAGCAACGTCGGCGCGCGCGAGCTGTCGCGCCACATGCCGGGCTTCGGCATGGGCAGCGCCGGGGCGGATCGGTTGGGCGACACGGACGAGGCCTACAAGCGGATGTTCTCGCCCGAGTTCCGCAACCGGCTGGACGCCAAGGTCGACTTCGCGCCGCTGGACCCGGCGGTGATGGGGCGGATCGTCGACAAGTTCGTGGCCGAGCTGGCGACGCAGCTGGGCGAGCGCAAGGTGAAGATCGAGCTGAGCGAAGAGGCGCGCGCCTACCTGGCCAAGAAGGGCTACGACCCGATGAACGGCGCGCGGCCGCTGGCGCGGGTGATCGCCGACGAGGTGAAGCGCCCGCTCACGGACGAGTTGCTGTTCGGCAAGCTGGCGAGCGGCGGCGGCGTGCGGGTCGGCGCCGAGGGCGACAAGCTGACGTTCGGCTTCGACTAGCTACTGCACCCAGATGACGCCGCTCATGGACGAGCCGTCGTCCAGGCCGTGGATCATGCACAGGTACGCGTAGAAGCCGGGGTTCGCGAAGGTGAACGTCGCGGTCGCGCCGCTGCTGGTGGCGACGATCGGGTTGCCGGTGATCGTTCCCCGTATCGCCGACGGGATCAGCGGGTGCGTCGCGAAGTCGCCTGAGAAGGTCACGGTCGTGCCGGCGGGCACCTTCAGGCATCGCGGCGCGTAGTCGAAGCCGACGCTGCCGCCGAAGGCGATGGTGCTCCCCGCGACGTAGAAGGTCTCGTCGGCGCACGGCGCGTACGCCATGAACGGCGCGCCGCCGCCCGCGCCACCGGCGCCGCCCGTTCCGCCGCTGCCGCCCGCCGTCGAGCCGCCTCCGCCGGACGAACCGCCGCTGCCCGGGGTGGGACCGCCGCCCGCCCCGCTGCAGCCGAGGGCGATCATGACGGCGACGAGCAGCAGCGCGAGCGATCTCACTGCACCCAGACGACGCCGTCCATGAAGTTGCCGGTGTCGTTCAAGTCGTGCTCCGCGCAGAAGTAGGCGTAGAAACCGGGCGTCGAGAACGTGAAATCCTTGGTCATTCCCCCGTCGGGGGGGCTGGTGACCGGCACGATCGGGCTTCCGGTCTGGGCTCCCCGGTTCGTCGACGGCAGGAGCGGGTGTATGCCGAAGTCGCCGGAGAACGTCACCGTCGTCCCGGCCGGCACCTTGAGACACTTGGGATCGTACGCGTATGCGGCGTTGATCAGGCCGAAGTTCACGGTCGGGGGGCCGCCGTCGCTGCTGACGCCCACGTACTGACTCTCGGACGTGCACGGAAGCACGGACATGAAGCCGGGCGTCGTGCCGCCGGCGCCGCCGGATCCTGCCGTACCGCCCGTGCCGGCCGTGCCGCCGGTTCCCGTCGTGCCGGCGTTGCCGGCCGTGCCGCCGGTTCCCGTCGTGCCGGCGCCGCCGCCGGTGCCGCCCGCGCCGGCGCCTGCGGTGCCCGGATTGCCCGGGCCGTTGCCGCTGTTGTCGGTGCAGCTGCCGGCGGCGAGGCCAAGCACGACGACGAGAAGAGAGAAGAAGCGATTCGCGTAAAGAAAGGTTCGTTTCACGTCTCTGACGATATCAGCCCGTGCCCGTCGTGCAAGCGGCGGCGGGCGAGCAGCACGACGCCGAGCGGCGCCAGCTCGCCGACAGCCGCCAGCAAGAACAGGACGCGCGCCCCGTGCGCGTCGTAGATCCGGCCCGTCATCGCGTTGCCGAGCGCCGCCCCCACGTTGATCGCCACGATCAGCAGGGCCTGTCCGGTGGCGCGCAGCGCCGGCGGGACGATCGCGGCGATCAGCGCGATGGCGGCGCTCCAGAACATGCCGAAGGTCATCCCGTGCAGCGCCTGCAGCGCGATCAGCGCGCCGGGCGTATGAAGCAGCGCGATCGCCAGCCAGCGCGCGGCGCTGACCGCGAAGGCGGCGGTCAGCAGCGCGGGCAGCGCGAAGCGGGCCTGCAGGCGGTGAAACGTCATCAGCACGATCACTTCCATGACGACGCCGGTCGAGTACGCGAGCGCCAGCGACAGCGGGCCGAGGCCGATGTCCTCCAGGAAGACGCCGAAGAAGACGTTGTACGGGGAGAGGCAGATCCAGTGCAGCGCCGCGATGGCGAGCACGAGGCGCAGCCGCGGATCGCGCAGCAGCGCCTTGACGTCGGCCAGGCGCGGGCGCGTCGACGGTTCTCCGGCGCCGCGCAGGCGTTGGGCCGCCGCGAACGCACAGCCGAGCGCCAGCCACATCGCGACCGGGACCAGCCTGTCGGCGGGTCGGGCGCGCGCGGTCAACGCCGCTCCGACCAGCACGGCGGCGACGACGTAGCCGACCGAGCCCCACAGGCGGAGGCGCCCGTAGACGGCGCCGGCGCGCACGCGCGCGACGGCGAAGGCGTCGGCCAGGCCGCCGACGGCGACCGAGAACGCCGCGTAGAGCGCCCAGCCCGCGAAGATCACCGAGAAGCTGCGCGCGAACAGCACCGGTACGAAGCCGAGCCAGGCGCCGCACACGACGGCGCGCAGCACGCGATCGTGGCTGTGGGTGCGATCGGCCAGGTACGCCCAGGCGAGCGGAAGGACCAGAGCCAGCAGCGGCGTGGCCGCGAAGATCGTCGAGATCTGGCCGCCGGACAGCCCGAGCCCGCGCAGGTACGCGGGCAAGAACGTCATGTAGACGCCGACCGACTGGTAATAGAAGAAGTAGAAGACTTCGATCAGGTCTAGATGTCCCGGTCGAAGCCGCGGCCGCTGCGGTCGAGCAGCCAGGCGAGCCAGGCGATCCCGAGCAGCTGGCCCAGCGTCGGCCGCGCGACCGGCGCCGCGGCCCGCAGCTTCGAGACCGGGTAGAGCCCGAAGGCGTTGCGCAGCCGCTGCACGCGCCCCTCGTCGATCGCGCCGCGGGCGGTCAGGCGGGCGCCGTGCTCGCCGCGGACGGCGCGGAGGGTGGCGTGCGCCACCGCCGGCTGCGAGCCGACGATCTCGCGGATGGCGCGCATCAGCGCGGGCGGGACGCGGCCGCGGATCACGAGCGTGCGGCCGTCGCGCACCGAGACGCAGAAGATCTCGCTCGCCCGCCAGGCGAAGTAGATCACCACCACCACCACCGCCACGATCAACCACTGCGTCATCGGCCACGAATGATACATGCCTACACGGACGGCGCGAAGCCGCCGCGGTCGCGCCGATGCCGCGCCGCGCGCGCCTAAGTCGGCGAGCGGGTCAGGCGCAAGGAGCTGGCATCGCTGTTCCCCGCCGGGCCGCTGCCCGTCGCGGCGTCACCGTCGAACGTGATGTCGAAGAAGGGAGGGGCCACCACCGGCGCCGAGCAGCCGCACTCGTCACACAGGCAGTAGCGCGAAGCGCACATATCGGCCTCGTCGCAGCCGATCGGAGTGGTCACACGCGGGTCGAACCTGGCGAAACACTCCATGCCGCCGTCGAGGTCGAAGCGCGTGCTCCCCCCGCCGCCGCCTGGAATGCAGTTGTACATGCGATCGCTTCCTGTAAACTGCACCCAGTACGACTGCTGCAGCTTGCACCAGCTGTCCCAGGCTTCTTCGAGCGACACGCCGAACTTCAACCGCTGTCCGATCCACTGGACC
>DATBHU010000319.1:0-2073 GCA_036557265.1 Polyangia bacterium | reverse complement strand
GTCGGCGATGGGCTCGACGGCGAACAACAACTGCGGCGACATCAATCACCTGTGCGGGCTCGTCGCGAACTACCCGACGGCGGCGTCCTGTTACGACATGTACATGGTGCGCTTCGACGGCACCACCGAGACGTGGGCGACGAAGCTGACCGACACCAGCGCGTCGCTGCCCGCGTACGGCACCGGCGCGACCGGCGGCGGCAACGTGATCTTCATCTGGTCCGAGTACGCGCACAACGGGCGCATCGCCTCCGACGGCACCAACTACGCCGGCTACTTCGGCGCGGCGATCACCGTCCCGGGGCAAGCGTGCGTCGGCTCGAGCACGCTGACGACCGGCGTGAACATTCACCAGGGCGATCGCATGAAGGTGGTCAACGGCAGCGGCGCCCTGCAGTCGAGCGGCTTCGACTGGGGCTGCAGCCACAGCGGCTTCGAGCGGGTCGCCTGGGATCCGACCGCGAAGAAGTTCGTGACCGTCTGCAAGAACGACGCGCCGACGGCGAGCAAATCGGGGCGCATCGCCTTCGCGCCGAACACCACCACCATCTACCCGGTCGACCTCAGCTACTCGAACCTCGGCAACGTGCTGATGGCGGGGGGCGGCGGCTACTGGATCATCACCAGCGACATCCGCGCCGGACAGACGGCGAATTCGAACGGCCTCGCCGACGTTCACCTGCTGCACGTCGGGGGCACGAGCGGCAGCGCGGCGACGCCGGACAAGGACATCAACCTGGTCAGCGACGGGCAGAACGATCGCGTTCCGCACCTGGTCGCCTACGGCGCGACGCAGATGCTGGGCGCCTGGGAGGAGTCGACCGCCATGGGCGATCTCTCGCAGAACGCGGCGGGCCGGCAGATGTGGGTGCAGGTCATCGACGCGACGACGGGGATGCCGCCCGCCGGGTCGACGGCGGCGTCGGCCGGGCCGCTGAAGCTGTCGCCCAACGTGCTCGGTAGCCGCTACCAGGATTTCCGCGCCTATCCCGACGGCAGCGTCGCCTATCCGGCGCCCGGCTCGAGCAACACGAAGATCAAGATCCTGCGCGTGCTCGGGTGCAACTGATGCGGCGCCGGGGTCTGCGGGCCCCCTGGCTGCTGCTGTTCGCGGCGGCGTGCGCGAACTCCGAAGGTCTTCCGGCGCCGGACGGCGGCGCCGCGGGCAGCGGCAGAGGCGGCTCGGGCGGCGCGACGGCGACGGGCGCGGCCGGGGCCGCGGGGACGGGCGCGGCGGGCACGACCGGAACGGCTGGCAGCACGATCAGCGGAACGGGCGGGGCGGCGGGCGCGGCGGGACGGGGCGGCGCGAGCGGCGCTGGCGGCGCGGCTGGTTCGGGCGGCGCTGGCGCAGCGGGCGGGTCCAGTGGTGTGGCCGGCTCCGGCGCGGCGGGGACGGGCGGGGGCGCGGGCGCGGCCGGTGGGCGCGGCGGCACCACGGGGACGGCCGGTTCGGGCGGGGCGGCCGGCGGGACGGCGGGCGCGATGGGCGCGGCGGGAGCCGGTGGGCGCGGCGGCAGCGGCGGCAACGTCGGCGCGGCGGGGCGGGGCGGCGCGAGCGGCACGGCTGGCTCGACGACGACCGGAGCCGCCGGCACGGGCGGCGCGGCCGGCAGCGGCGGCACCGCGGGCACCGGCGGCTCCACGACGACCGGTACCGGCGGCACCGGTGGCGGCGCGGGCGCCAGCGCGTGCACGTCCGACCTGACGAGCCGGATCCGGATCACCGAGGTCGACGTCGGCGCGACGTATGCCTACAACGAGGTCGACAACAACGGCGCGAACCTGGGGCTGACGCCGCTGGCGATCTCGCCGATCCCGGGCGGCGGCTCGCGCCTGGTGTTCCTCGGCAAGACAGACGGGATGGCTCACGTCGTTTCTCTCGACGCCAATGATCAGGTCACCGGCTCGTTCGGGCTGCCCGCGTACGACGTGCAGGACATCTACGCCGACGCGACGGGGGGCGTGCTGCTGATCAGCCGGTCGGCGATGGGCTCGACGGCGAACAACAACTGCGGCGACATCAATCACCTGTGCGGGCTCGTCGCGAACTACCCGACGGCGGCGTCCTGT
>DATBHU010000318.1:0-12775 GCA_036557265.1 Polyangia bacterium | reverse complement strand
GAGCCGCCGCGGCCGCCGGTTCCCGTCGCGCCGGCCGTGCCGAAGGCGCCGCCCGTGCCGGTGACGCCGGCCGTTCCGGTGGCGCCGCCCGCGCCGCCGGTCGTGTTCGTCCCGGCGGCGCCGCCGCGGCCGCCGTTCGAGCCGCCGCGCCCGGCCGCGCCCGTGCTGCCCCCGGCGCCTGCGCCTGCGCCGCCGCCCGCGCCGGCCGTGGTGGAGCTGCCGCCGGTCCCGGTGCCCGCGCCGGCCGCGCCGCTGCCCGCGGTGCCGCCGATGCTGCCGCCGCCGCCCGACCCGCCGCCGCCCCCGGCGCCGATCGGTCCGCCGCCCGACCCTGTCGTGCCGCTCGTGCCGGTGGTGCCGCCCGTGCCCTGCCCCGACGTGCCGCCCGCGCCGGCTCCCGGCGAGCCCCCGCTGTTGCTGAAGCGGAGGAATTCGTCGGGGCCCTGGCAGCCGAACGCGAACAGGAGACCAACGACCGGCGCGACAGCGACCCACCGACGGAGCAGAGCTTCAAGCAAGGACATGACTAATGGTCGAGCAAAGTCGCATTGTAGCGCGCCCCCGCGCGCGCGCCTACTGTGCCGGGGTGCGGCGCCTGACAGCTCGGAGACTTGCCGGGGAATCTCCTAGCAACTGACCTTGGCATCTGGCCGAACAGATGTTTCGATGCGTCACATGCGGCTCCGAGGCGAGGTTGTGTCGTTGGTCGTGCTGGCTCTGTCCGCCTGCTACGGTACGCCTCACCCGCAAGGTCACGACGCGGGCGGCGGGAGCGACGCCGGCGGGACGGACGGCGGCAGCGGCGGGACGGGCGGCAGGGGCGGGACGGGCGGCAGCGGCGCGACGGGCGGCAGCGGCGCGACGGGCGCCGGCGGCGTGGGAAGCGGCGGCTCGTCGGGAGGGGTCGGCGGAAGTGGACAGGGAGGTTCTTCCGGCACGGGCGGCGGCGCGGGCGCGGGTGGCGGCGCCGCCCTGTGCAGTCCGCCGTGCGCTGCGACGCAGACCTGCGTCGGTGGCAGCTGCCTGCTCGCCGATGCCCAGCAGTGCGTGACGGGGTCGCAGTGCGCGTCCGGCGTCTGCAATCCGTTCTACAAGGACGTGGACGGCGATGGCTACGGAACAGGGCAGGCAGTCGGCTTCTGCACGCTGACCGCGGCGCCGATCGGATACGCTGCGCCAAGCGGCGACTGCTGCGACGACGCCACGAACATCGCCCTCGCGAAGCTGATCCACCCGGGCGCCGGCTTTCAGTCGACCAGCGCCGGAGGGATCTGCGGCGGCATCACTTGGGACTACGACTGCGACGGAATGATCGAGAGCGATCCTCAGACGATTGCGTGCAGTGGTAGTGCCCAGAATTGCACGAGCAGCCCTGTGAACTATCCGGAAAGCTACTGTGGAATGGGGCGGTTGGGTTGCGACTGCGACTTAGTTGGACCGGGCTGTCAGCGAAACTGCGTTGGTCTCCAGGGACCCTCTGTCGCGTGCCAATGAGGCCTGTCGGCCGCTGGTCTCGCGCGCGCCGCGCTTACCCGGCAGCCCGAGCGGCTATTGCGAGATACGGGCCGGCGACGCTACTGCGCCCGCCGTCCGACACAGCTCTCCGCGGCGTGGGAAGCTAAGGATTCTCGACGACGCTGTTCAGCGTCACGCTGACACCCGACGTCGCGGTGGCCGCACCCGGCACCACGAGCTGGAAGCTCGTGAACGGCTGCTTGGCGTACGGCGTCGCCGGAGCCCAGCAGGTCTTGTCGAAGCTCGCGTACGGGATCGTCACCGGGCTCGCGCCCGTGATCGTGTAGCAGTAGAAGGTCGAACCCGCCGCGTCGAGCGTCAGCTGTGCCCGCAGCGGCAAGCCTCCCGTGCTGGCGGTGAAGCTGACCGTCACGCTTGAGCCCTTCGGCGTGATCGTCGGCGGCGTCGTCACGCCCGGATCCTGTCCGACGTTGAAGCCCATGTACGCGACGCCCTTGTAGTCAGGCGCCACGGCCGCGCCGACGGTGCCCATCATCTTCAGCACGCAGGGCATGCCGCAGGACATGAAGCTCGTCGGCGTGATCGTGCTGCCGGCGTCGCCGCCCGCGAACGCGTAGCCGTGCCAGCAGGAGCCCATGGCGCCCGGCGCCAGGACGAGACCGTCGGTCTGAACGGTCCAGGCGGACATGCAGGTCGTGCCGGTGCTGCCACCGGTTCCGGTGCCGGACGTTCCGCCGCTGCCGGTGGTGTTGCCGGTGCCGGTGGTGTTGCCGGTGCCAGTCGTGTTGCCGGTGCCGGTGGTGTTGCCGGTGCCCGTCGTGTTGCCGGTACCGGTGGTGTTGCCGGTGCCCGTGGTGCCGCCGCGGCCAGCCGCGCCGGTGGTGTTGCCGGTGCCCGTCTGGTTGCCGGTGCCGACCTGGTTGCCGGTGCCGGTGGTGTTGCCGGTGCCCGTGGTGTTACCGGTGCCCGTGGTGTTCCCCGTGCCGGTGGTGTTGCCGGCGCCCTGGGTGTTGCCCGTACCGGAGCTGCCGACCGGACCCTGCACCACCTCGCCGGAGGTGCACGCGTAGACGACGAACGCGAACGAGAAGGCGGAGGCGGCAAGAGCACCAAGGTTACGAGTCATGACCAAAGGCCTTTCAGTTAAGGGTCACGGGCCGGCCCCGGACAGCGGGCGCCCAGCCACGAAACGCCCTCTTTTTACCCCGATCAGCCCAGCCGGGCAACCGGCACGCCCGGACACGGCCCTTGGACCCTAGAACGGCGTGAGGTTGCCGGTCATCAGCATCAGGGTCATCAGCGCCCACGACCCGTTGTAGTAGTTGTAGGAGCTGGAGGTGCCCGACTTCGCGACCACCGCGGTGCGCGTGTAGACCTGCTGCATGAAGTTGGCGTACATGCTGCCGCTCGGCATCGTCGCCGCGCCCGCCGGGCCCTCGAACGCCGGCGACACGTACTGGCCGGCCACGGAGCCGTCCAGGTTGTAGCCGTCCTTGATGTTCGTCGGCCCGACGCCGTTGAAGAAGGCGCCCACCTTGGCGAGGTAGGTGACCGCGCGGCTCTCACCGTTCCAGCAGGCGTCCTGCGCGATCCGGAACGGCGTCCGGGTCGCGTCGTAGCTGTAGTGCGAGCTGCGCGCCGCCGCGCCCGACGACGGGTTGCACCAGTCGGGGACCAGGCCGGTGGTTCCGTTGGCGCACTTGTTCAGCACCGTGTAGACGCTGTCGATCACCTGCGACCAGCGGCTCTGGCTCGTGTACGACTGGAACACGCGGTAATAGGCGGGCGCGAAGTACGACGGATTCTCGTCGGAGGTGCTGCCGCTGTCGTCGGGGCGCAGCATGTTGGAGCCGTCGACCTCGTGCGACAGGATCGCGTTCACGAGCGCGGTCGCGTCGCCCTGGTACCCGCCCCACTGCTTGTCCGCCATGATCAGCGCGAACGCCATGTCCTCGTCGGCGTCGGTGGCGGCGCCGGCGGCCGCCATGTTGCCGTTGGCGTCGTAGTGCCAGTTCATCAGGCCGTTGCCGTTGCGGCGCGCCTTCGCGTACGCCCACAGGCCGTCGAACGTGGGCTTGTCGATCATGTAGACGGCGAACACCATGCCGTAGGCGATCCCTTCCGACACCGTGTCGTTGCCGTTCTCGGGGCGCTGCACGCGCGTGCCGCCGCCGCTGGTGACGATCATCTTCGACTTGTACGTGTTCCACGACGTCATCACGTCGTTGTCGTTGCAGCTGGTCGGATAGCCGCACGACGCGGCCAGCTTGTGCTGGGGGAAGGGGAAGTTGGCGCCGTTCGCGGGCGCGGGCGCCGTCTGCGGGCCGCAGGTCGCCGGCTGGCCGGTCCCGCCCGTTCCGGTCGAGTTGCCCGTCCCTCCGCTGCCGGTCGGGTCACCGGATGGGCTGGCGCAGCCGACGGCGGCGCAGCCGGCGGCGATCACCAGCGCCGTCGCGGAAAGATAATGACAAGCTCGCATGCGGACCTCCGACGATTATTAGAAAGAACGCCTACTTTCGTCGACGGCGACGGGTGCGGTCAACCCGCATCGCGCCGCGCGGGGGCGCCATTCGCGGGGCGCGACGCGCCTTGACGATTCGCGCGGCAGCGCAACCTTGAAACGAAGGGGAGGGAGGAAGCTCATGCGGCGGCTGGTGGTCGGGTTGATGTTGGTCGCGGCTGTGCTGGTGGCGGGCGTGCGGCGCGCCGACGCCGACGATGCGATGTGGCAGACGTTCCGCGGTCGCGTGATGTTCAGCGACGTCGCGCTGGCACCGGCGGACAACTTCGCCTCGTCGGGGACGATGATGGCGGCGCTGCGGCGGCTCGAGCGAACGAGCGCCGACCAGACGGCCGGCTTCTGGCGCCTGCACATGATCGCGTTTCTGGATCATCCGGCGGCGGCCGACGCGCTCGTGCTGCGCGCCATCGACATGCGATCGCCGCGCGAGCCGCGCGAGGTGCGGGTGATCGAGCCGCGGCAGGTGCGCGTCTTCGAGGTGCCGGTCGAGCGCGGGGCGCGCGAGGTGCGCCTGGATGACTTCGTGGTGACCGAGGGGATGGGCTTCGAGCGGGGCGTCACCTACGAGATGCGCCTGGAGGCGCCGTCCGAGGAGGGCGGCGTGGGGGCCATGAGCGGCGAGACGAAAAAAGCAGGAAAAGCAGACGTCTATGCCAAAGGGGTGATAACCCTGAGGTAGTGCGCGCGTCCGTCCTCGCCGTCGTTCTCCTGACCGCGTTCGCGGTGGCCGTGCCCGCCGCATCGGCCGCCGGCGGCGGCCGCGCCGCGCGGGTGTCGCGTCGGGCCAACGCGCGCACCGGCCGGCTGACGCCGGCGTTCGCAGAGCTGGTGAAGGCGCACAAGCGGGGCGATCAGGCGGCGCTCGCGCGCGTCGCGGACCGGATGGGGATGGTGCGGCTCGGCGAGGCGGTCGCCAGCGGCGCGCCCGGCGTCGGTGAGGCGGCGCTGACGGCGCTGCCGCTCGCGCGCGGCGGGGTGCTGTTGATCGGCGCCGCCACCGATCAGATCGGTGTCAGCGACTGGCCGCGCGCGGCCGCGGCGGCGAACGCGCTGGGGACGCTGCTGGACGGCGCGGTGCCGACCGCGCTCGAGGAGTGGGAGGTTCCGCCCGACGTGGTCGCGCGCGCCTGCGCGGCGCTGCGCGCGCTCGCCTGGCGCTCCGACGCGGCGGTGGCGACGCGGCTGGCGGCGCTGGACGCGGTGGCGGTGGCCGCCCCGACCTGCGGCAGCGGCGCGGACCTGGCGCCGCTCGCGCGCGACGGCACGCCGGCGCTGCGGCGGGCCGCGGTGATGGTGGCGGCCGCCGGGAACGAGCGGGAAGCCGTGCTGCGTGAAGGGATGAGCGACGCCGATCGCGCGGTCAGCACCGCGGCGACCGCGGCGGCCTGCCGGATCGAGGGGCGCACGGGCCGCGGCGGCAAGGTCGAGCCGCCGCCGGCTCAGGCGGTCGCGGCGGCGCGCACGCTGGTCGGCGCGGCGACGACGCCGCCCGAGGACGCGGTCGAGATGCTCGACTGTCTGGCCGCCGCCGGCACGCCCCAGGACCGCGCGCTGCTCGACGAGATTCAGCGCCGCCCGCCGTCGCCGCTGCGCGATCGCGCCGTCGAGCTGGGCGTGCGGCCGCCGGCGCCGTCGGGAAAGCCGTGATGTCGGCGGAGACGCCGAGCGCGGCGCCGGCGACGGCGGAACCGCCGGCGAAGAACGACGGCGGCGCGCGCATCACCAGCGGCGCGCGGCACCTGAGCGCGCTCACCATGCTGTCGCGCCTGCTCGGCCTGGTGCGCGAGCAGGTGTTCGCGGTCACCCTGGGCGCGGGTGCGTACAGCGACGCGTTCCTGGCCGCCTTCCGGATCCCGAACCTGCTGCGCGACCTGTTCGCGGAGGGGGCGCTGTCGACGGCGTTCCAGCCGACCTACGTCGCGACGTTGCGCCAGCAGGGGCGTCCGGCCGCGTTCGCGCTCACGAACCGCGTGATGTCGACGCTGACGGTCTACCTCGGGCTGGTCGCGCTGGCCGGGATCGCCTTCCCGGGCCCGGTGGTGCACCTGGTCGCGACCGGGTTCTCGCCCGAGAAGGCCGCGCTGTGCGCGACGCTGGTGCAGATCATGATGCCGTTCCTGCCCGCGATCTCGCTGGCGGTGGCGGCCATGGGCGCGCTGAACTCCGAGCGGAGGTACACGGCGCCGGGCCTCGCGTCGTCGATGTTCAACCTGGTCGCCATCGTGGGCGGCGTGGCGGTCTGGGCCTGGGGCCCGTCGGCGCGCGCGGCCGTGATCACCTGGGCGGTGCTGGCGCTGGCGGGCGGGGTCGCGCAGCTGGCGGTCCAGATCCCCTCGCTGCTGCGCCTCGGCTGGCGGCCGAAGCTGCTGCTGGATCTCGCGCTGCGCGACCCGGGGACGCGGCAGATCGCAACGCTGATGGCGCCGGCGACGCTGGGCGTGGCGGCGGTGCAGATCAACGTCGTCGTCAACTCGTCTTTCGCGAGCCTGATCTCCGACGGCGCGATCTCGTGGCTGTCGTACGCGTTCCGGCTGATGCAGCTGCCGATCGGCGTGTTCGGCGTGGCGGTCGGAACCGCCACCTTGACCGAGCTGTCGCACGACGTCGCCGGGCACGACTGGGATCGCCTGCGCGCGAACCTGCGGCGCGGGCTGCGCATGGTGCTGTTCCTGACCGTGCCGTCGACGGTCGGGCTGGCCCTGCTGGGCGTGCCGATCATCCGCCTCATCTACGAGCACGGGCGGTTCTCGCACCACGCGACCGTCGAGACGGCGCGCGCGCTGTCGGGCTACGCGATCGGCCTGGTCGCCTACGCGGCGATCAAGGTCGTGGCGCCGGCGTTCTACGCGCTCAAGCGAACGCGCGTGCCGCTGCTCGCGAGCGTCACGGCGGTGGCGGCGAACCTGATCTGGAACGTGCTGACCTTCCGCCGCTTCGGCCACGTCGGGCTGGCGCTCGGCACGTCGATCGCGGCGCTCGTGAACGCCGGCGTGCTGATCTTCACCTTCCAGCGTCAGATCGGCGGCTTCATCACGCGCGAGCTCATGGTTCCATTCGCGAAGATCCTGATGGCCGCGGTGGTGATGGCGGCGGCGGTCTGGCTGGCGAGCAGCCGGGTCGAGGCCTTGCCGGCCGCCGGCACCGTCGGCTCGGCGATCAAGGCGTTCGTTCCGATCGCGGTCGGCGTCCTGGTTTACTTCGGCGCCGCGCGCGCGCTGCGCGTCCCGGAGGCGACCACCATGCTCAGGCGCTTCCGCGGCTGACGACGAGCGAGACAGGCGCGTCGACCTCGCCTAACGTAGGGGCCAGGCGATGAAGACCGACGGGTACCAGGCCCAGGACCGGGGCGCGGCCGACGCGTACCAGCGCTACCTCGCCGGCATGGACGCCTCGATGAAGCAGAAGGTGGCGCTCACCGCCGCGCACCTGCTGTGCGAGGGGCGCGTCGCCGACATGGGGATGGGGTCGGGGCAGGGGAGCCACGCGCTGGCCGCGCTCTACCCGCGCCTCGACGTCGTCGGCGTCGACATCGACGCGACCATGGTGGCGCTGGCGGCCGATCACTACCGCCTGCCCAACCTGTCGTTCGTGGCGGGCGACATCGCCGCCCCGGTGTTCGCCGACGGCAGCGTCGACGGCATCTTCGACTCGTCGGTGCTGCACCACGTGACGTCGTACGGCGGCTATCGCCACGAGAACGCCGCCGCGGCGCTGCGCGCCCAGGTCGCCGAGCTCAAGCCTCACGGCGTCCTGGTGGTGCGCGACTTTCTCGATCCCGGGCCGGGCCTGGTGCTGCTCGACCTCCCCGCCGACGACGGCGACGACTCCGACGATCCGCGGCGCTGCTCGACGGCGGCGCTGCTCGAGCGCTTCGCGCGCGAGTTCCGCTCGCTGCACGCGCGTCCCGGGTTCGATCTGGAGAGCGCCGGCGCCGCGGCCGGCGGCGCGCCCGGGCCGGCGCCGGGCTGGCGGCGCTACCGGCTCGCCCACAAGCACGCCGCCGAGTTCGTCCTGCGCAAGGACTACCGCCAGGACTGGGTCAGCGAGGTGAAAGAGGAGTACACCTACTTCACGCAGGCCGCCTTCGAGGCGCAGTTCGCGGCGCTCGGCCTGCGCGTGCTGGTGTCGTCGCCGCTGCGCAACCCCTGGATCGTGCGTCACCGCTTCCGCGGGCGCTTCCACCTTCACGACGACGCCGGCCGCCCGCTCGAGGACCCGGCCACGAACTACATCATCGTCGGCGAGAAGGTGGCGGCGGGCGAGGGGATCGGCTTCCGCGCCGCCGAGGCGCGCGAGGCGCCCGGCTTCCTGCGGCTCGAGCACCACCGCCACCGCGCGAGCGGGAAGGTGTTCGATCTCGCGGCGCGCCCGAGCACGACCATCGACATCATCCCGTTCTTCGAGCTCGCCGGCGCGGTCTACGTCCTGGCGCGCACCAGCTACCCGCGCCCGATCGCGTCCGGGGCCGCGACGCTCGACGGCTCGCGCACCGCGGGCTACCTGGCCGAACCGCTCAGCGTGGTGCAGGGCGATCGCCCGATCGGTGAGACCGTCGAGGAGACGCTGGCGCGCGCCGCCGGGATCGCGCCCGCGAAGATCCAGCGGATGCGGCCCGGCACCACGTACTACCCGTCGCCCGGCGGCATCATGGAGGAGGTCCGCTCGATGTTCGTCGAGGTGGAGCCGACCTTCACGAACACGCCGCTCGGCGCGGTGTCGGGGTTCAGCACGTCGGGCCGCGTGCGGGCGATCGAGACCTGTCAGCTGCTGCGCGCCGCCCAGGTGGGCGGCCTCCCCGACGCGCGCCTGGAGCTGAACGTCTACGACCTGCTGCTGCGGCGGCGGCACGCGCTCGGGCCCTGGATCGGCGAGGCGATCGCGATCGGCGCCGCGGCCGCCGGGATCGCGCCCGCCGCGTGCGCGGCGGCGCTGGCGCGCGAAGGGCGCCGCGCGTTCGAGCGGACCGATCAGCCGGCCGGGTTCCTGGCGCTGGTCCGCGCGCGGTTCCAGGAGCTGGACGGCGCGGGCCGCGTCCTCGGCGAGCGCGAGCTGGAGCACGTCGCGCCCATCCCGCTCGGCACCAACACCGTCGCGGCGGCGTTGCTGGCGCGCGCGGGCGACGAGCTGCTGATCGGCGTCGACGAGGATGATCTGCCGGCCGCCCAGGGGTTCGGCGGTAACAGCGATCTGCTCGTGGCGCCCGCCTGGCGCCTCCCGCGCGCGATCGCGACGATGCCGGCCGCCCGCGCCTGGATCGCGGCGCGCGTCGCCGACGAGTACCGCCTGGAGACGGGCGAGGCCTGGGACCTGGGCGGGCCCTACCGCCCGTCGCCCGGCCTGACCGCCGAGGTGGCGTTCCCGCTGGCGCTGGAGGTGCGGGCCGCGAAGGCCGGCGGCCGGCCGCTGCGCTGGCTGCCGATCGCGGAGCTGGTGGAGCGGCGCGCCGAGCTGCCCGACGGGCACCTGCGCGTGGTGCTCCTGCGCGCCGCGCACGCCCTGGGCGTCGCGCGCTGAACGGGCGCGGAGCTACCTTTGCAGAAGCAGAAGTAGCCGCAGACCGCGCCTGCGGCGCGGAGCGGCTAGCGTTCGTGAGGCATGCGGTCGCGCGGGCCGCGGAAGTACTGCATCGGCGAGTAGAAGCGGAAGTTCGACACGCGACTCGTGTAGACGCAGGCGTACGCCTCGACCTGCTCGCCGAACTTGCTCACCTCGTAGCCCTCCCGGAACAGCGGGCCCCAGTACGGGTTGAACGCGTCGTCGGTCTCGGCCTCGGCGCTGCGGTGCTGCGCGGCGGTCTCGCGCAGCTCGCGCCGCAGCCGTTCGATGGCGTCCTTGACGGCGCGCTTGGCCTCGCTGACGCCGTCGCCTTCGTGCGAATCGGCCGTCAGCTTCTGCAGCGTGCGCATGGCCGCCTGCCGCTCGTAAAGCTCCGAGTCCAGGTGGATCAGCTCGGCGTCCAGGCGATCCAGCCGCTTCAGCTCGGGCCGCAGCCGATCGTACATCGTGATCTCGTGCTCCAGCTCCTGCAGCACCATGGCGGTGCGCCAGTTCGACGACTTGCGGCTGCGCAGCATGTCGCCGTAGATGTGATCGCCGACGAACAGCACGCGATCGCCGTGCGCCTGCGCGCGCGTCTGGAACGCCTTCAGGTTGCCGCCCGAATAGACGCGCCCGCGCTGCAACGGACCGTCAGACGCCGATGTCTTCTTCAGCGGCGCGCCGTCGCTGTCCAGCTCGACGAACGGGTGCTCCTCCGTGAAGAACTCCGGCTTGGCCGCGCTGACCACGATGATGTCGAAGTAGTTGCGCCACGACGGATAGCCGCCCCGCACGCCGTCGAGCAGGTAGCTCATCACCGTCGACGTGTAGTCCCACGCCGAGTTGGTCAGCAGGAACAGCCGCTTCCCCGACGAGCGGAACTTGTGCAGCGTGTCCGCCAGCCCCTCGTCGCGCTCGACGTAGTCGGGCAGCTCGACGCTGACGATCGCCTTGATCGATCCGTCGCGGTGCGCGAGGTCGATGCACTCGCGGATGTGCTCCCACAGCGTCGTGTAGTCCGGCTTCCCGGGCGTGTCGTGGTGATCGAAGTAGTCGACCAGGCACGCGTACAGGACGGCCTCCGGCAGCGCGAACAGCGAATCGATCCAGGCGTAGCGCTGGTTCGACAGCCGCATCCGCTCGCGCTGGTACAGCTCGCCGACCTTGGCGCGGTCGATGGTGGACAGGCCGTGTCGGGCCCGCCCCGGAAACCCGTAGCGATCGGGTTTGAAGATGTTGCCGTTGACGCGGTCGACGACCAGGCCGCGCACCGCCAGCATCGGATCGTAGGCCAGCCCCTGGATCGCCGCCGGGTAACCCTTGGCGGTCACCAGCTTGTGCAACGTGGCGCGCATGGACAGCTCCTCGATGCGCGCTTGGTTGTAGAGCGCCAGCGTGTAGTCCATGTCGAAGCCGACCATCTCGATCTTGTCGAGCCGCAGGTTGCGGTTGACGTAGACGCGGTTGCGGCGCGGAATGTCGAGCGGCTGGGTCGCGGAGGCGATCAGCTCGCGGCTGCTGGTCGGGGCGGGCGTGTCACCAGTCGCAGGTGACTTGGCAGGGGCCCCGACGGACACGGTAAAATTTTATCACGCCGACTACGGCCGCGCCGGCCCGCCGCCGGTGACCTTCCGGGTAAAATGTCGTCGTGAAAGTGGCGCTCGGACAGATCAACCCGACCATCGGCGACTTCGATGGCAACCGGCGTCTGATCCTCGACGCGACCGCGGCGGCCGAGAAGCAGGGCGCCGAGCTGGCGATCTTCCCCGAGCTCGCGCTGGCCGGTTATCCGCCCCGCGACCTGCTCGAGCGTGGCGGTTTTCTCGACGCGGCCGCGGCCTCGCTGGCTTCGCTGGCGTCGTCGCTGGCGTCGTCGCGCACCGCCGTCATCGTCGGGTTTCCCGAGCGCCTGCCGCCCAGCCCATCCGGGCGCGGCGCCGCCAACAGCGCCGCGCTGATCGACGGCGGCCGCGTCACGCACGTGGTGCGCAAGTCGCTGCTGCCGACCTACGATGTGTTCGACGAGTGGCGTTACTTCGAGCCCGCGGCCGAGGTTGCGCCGGTCACCTGGCGCGGCCGCAAGCTCGGGCTTTCGATCTGCGAGGACATCTGGAACGACGCCGATTTCTGGCCTCATCGGCTCTACCGCCGCGATCCGGTCGAGGCGCTGGTGGGCGCGGGCGCCGAGCTGATCGTCAACGTCTCCGCCTCGCCGTACACGATGCAGAAGCGGCACCTGCGCCCGCGTATGCTCGCCTCGACCGCGGCGCGCTGGCAGCGCCCGCTGCTGTTCGTCAACCAGGTGGGCGGGCAGGACGATCTGGTGTTCGACGGCGCCAGCCTGGCGCTGGACGCCGCCGGCCGTGTGATCGCGCGCGGCGCCGAGCACGACGTCGATCTGGTGATGGTCGACGTCGAGGCGGGACGCGGCGTGGTCGCGCCGTTCGAGCCGTCCGACGAGCGCTCGGCGCTGGCGGCGCTCGCGCTCGGGACGCGCGACTACGCGCGCCGCTGCGGCTTCCGGCAGGCGCTGCTCGGCTTGTCGGGCGGCATCGACTCGGCGCTGGTGGCGTGCATCGCCGCCCGCGCGCTCGGCCCGGAGAACGTCCTCGGCGTCGCGATGCCGTCGCGCTATTCGTCGCCCGGATCGCTCGCGGACGCCGAGGCGCTCGCGCGTGCCCTCGGCATCGCGTACACCGTCATCCCGATCGAGCCGATGTTCGCCGCGTACCTCGAGACGCTGGCGGCGCCGCTCGAGCGCTTCGCGCCGCCCCACTCCGCCGAGGCCGCCACCGCGGCCGCCGATCTGACGGGGCAGAACCTGCAGGCGCGCGTGCGCGGCGCGACGCTGATGGCGCTGTCGAACCGGCAGGATCGGCTGCTGCTGACGACCGGCAACAAGAGCGAGGTCGCGACCGGCTACTGCACCCTGTACGGCGACATGGCGGGCGGGCTGGCGGTGATCAGCGACGCGCCCAAGACGCTGGTCTACCGGCTGGCGCGGGCCGTCAACGCCGACGCGGTCGCCGGCGGTGGCCCCGGGCCGATTCCGGAGTCGACCCTGACCAAGCCGCCTTCGGCCGAGCTGCGTCCCGATCAGACCGACCAGGACAGCCTGCCGCCGTACGACCTGCTGGACGCCATCCTGGAAGCGCACCTGGTCGAAGGGTTGGATGCGGCCGCCCTGGTGGCGCGTGGGTTCGCGCCCGCGGTCGTCGGCGACGTCCTGCGGCGCGTCCG
>DATBHU010000317.1:0-8197 GCA_036557265.1 Polyangia bacterium | reverse complement strand
AGCTGGAGGCCGAGGTGCGGGCGGGCCGTTTTCGCGAGGATCTCTTCTACCGGCTGGCGGTGTTGCGCATCAAGATCCCGCCGCTGCGCGAGCGGCCGCAGGACGTCGAGCCGCTCGCCCGCGCGCTGCTGGCGCGTACGGCGGCGGCGCTGGGACGGCGCGACCCGGGCATCGCCGACGACGCGCTGGAGGCGCTGCGCGGCTGGCGCTGGCCCGGCAACGTGCGCGAGCTCGGCAACGTCATCGAGCGCGCGCTGGTGCTGCGCCCGCCCCAGGCGGCGGGGCCGATCTCCGCGGACGAGGTGGCGGCCTCGCTGGACGAGGGGCCGCGCGAGGCGGTCGGGGCGGGCGCCGCCGCCGCGGGCACGTCGCTGGCCAGCAAGGTCGACGCGCTCGAGCGCGCCGAGATCGAGTCCGCGCTGCGGCGCGCGCGGGGGGTCAAGGCGCGCGCGGCGCAGTCGCTGGGCCTGTCGCGGCCGACGCTGGACAAGAAGATGGCCGACCTCGACATCGACCTCTGGCGCGGTCGCAAGTAGCGCGCGCGCCGTCAGACGCGAAAAAAACCGCGGAGCGGTCGAAGCCAGAGGTCATAGGCTCCGACCGCCCCGCGGTCCCCCGCAACGGAGCAGTCGCGGTGTCGCCCGGGCGGGGCGCGTCTCCCGCCCGAGCGTCCGCCAACGTCTTGCTTACAGAGACCGGACGAACTGCACGATGTTGTGCTGGTTGGCGCTGGAGAGCGCGTTGAACGCCGCCCGCGCCGCCGCCCCCTGGCCGTCGTGCGCCTGGACCGCGCACGGGATGTCGCCGCAGCGGCCGTCGTGCAGCAGGTGGTTGCGGAAGCGGATGCCCCACAGCGGCGCCGTCCGCATCCGGCGCGTCACCGCCAGGCTGTCGCCCGCGTTGCCGATCTGGTCGCCCAGCGACCCCATGTCGTGAGCCGCGAAGTCCGAGTAGGGGTTGAAGGCGAAGTTGCCCGGCACGCGCACGCTCTCCGAGCCCGCCGCGTCGATGCTGACCGGGGCCGGGCTGGCCGGCGTCCGGAACGTCGTCGTGACGTGGCAGTTGTTGCAGCCGACCTGCGAGAACAGCGGCTGCCCGCGCGTCACCGAGATCTGGTCGGAGAAGTCGCGCGGTCCCGGCGCCAGCGCCGTCATGAACGTCGCGAACAGGAACACGTCGTCCTGCACCTCGGTGCGGCCGCCCGCGCACGATCCGACGGCGTCGTCGACCTGGGCCCACTGGGTGGCGGTCAGGCCGCCGCCCGGGTTGGTCCCCGTCTGGCGGGGCGCGCGGTCGTCGCAGTTGGCAGAGACGGGGACGCCGTTGGGCGCCGACTCGACGGCGAAGCCGGTGATGGCGGTGCCGCGCGAGCAGCTCTGGGTGGTGATGCCCATCTCGTTGACGTAGGCGTCGGCCGCGAACTGGATCATGCTCGGCACGCCCGCCTTCCACCCGAAGCGGGTGACGCGCGTCGTTCCGATCGCCTGCCCCGGATCGCCCGGGTTCGGCAGCACGATCTGGCCGCGGTTGACGGTGCCGCGCTGGGCGGCGGGCTCGGCGGCGACCAGGCCGTCGAAGAACGCGTCGGGCATCGAGTCGACCAGGCCGAGGCCGAAGGTCGGCGTGGTCAGGCGGCCGACGTTGTGGACTGTCGCGTCGGCGGGCTCGCGTTCGAGCGGCACGTTGCACGACTGGCCGTTCAGGGCGGTGAATGATCCGACCGTGAACAGCTGGCGCAGCGAGCCGCCCTCGTTGGCGAGCGGGTTGAAGACGCCGTTGTCGAAGCGGCCGAAGCGCCGCTCGATCTGCTCGCCGGCGCCGCCGATGGCGCCGTTGGTGTGGCACTGGCCGCAGGCCTGGGCGTTGAAGATCGGTCCGAGGCCGTCGTTTATGTCCTCGAACGAGTTGAACGCGTCGGCGGCTTCATCCAGCAGGCCGGAGGTCGCCTGGATACCGGGCAAGCGGTCTCCGATCACTGCGGACGCGACCGAGGTCGTGTCATCCGACAGATTGCCGCAGCCGGCGCCAATAAATGCCGTTGCAATCAACAACTGGCTCGTTTGGGTCCATTTCATGGTTCTCCTCCGCGCAAAAGATTCATTCACAACGAACGAGGACCTGCTCGCTGGGTAAAGCAGGACCATCGCCTCCCAGGGGCCTTCGATTCGTTCTCTGGAAGCGCTGGTTCCGGATAAGTCGCGGTGCGGAATTCCAGCAGGCAGTCGTCCGTGGATAATTCGTAATATCCCGGTAATTCTTGCTGGTTAGGGCCCGTTAGTACAGCGAACCCCGTACGCGCGGCGCCGCAACGTTTCCAGGTAGGTCTCTATCCGGAAAGATGCACGCACGGAGCAGAGTCCAGTACATGGAAAATCGGCTCCGGCGCCGGGTTTCCGGGACTCGGGCCACGCAATTGCCAACGCGAGTGTTGGTAATGAGAGGTCAACGAGCTAACGAAGCCAGCCCTGTTGCCGCAAGAAGATTTGCAGCTCTTCGTTGTCGCGTGAAACAGGCGGCAACCAGCTGGCGACGCGCTCGCGCAACCACCAGACGCCGGCGCCGCGGGGCGCGAAGCGATAGCGGTAGAGATCGACGCGGATGTGGCGCGGCGGCGCACCGCCGAAAGGATCCGTCGCGATCAGGCCGAGCGCCGCCGGATCGGCCTCGAGCAGCTTCCAGACCAGGTGGACCGCCCACGGGTAGTCGCGGGGCGCGCCCATCGCCGCGAACCAGAGCAGCCAGTCGAGGCGATAGTGGTAGGGGCTCATCCAGCACGGCCGCCGCGCCGGATCGCCCGGCTGGCACTTGAACGCGTAGGCGCGCCAGGTGGTCGCCGGCGTGAGCTCCTCGTCGGTCGTCCCCTCGAACACCAGCTGCGCGCGCTCGCGTCCGACGCTGCCGAACGCGCCGTAGGTGTTGACCAGGGGCAGGCGCGTGAACGACGTGTTCATCGCCTGACGAGGCGACAGCAGGTTCAGCACCGGACCGACGCTCAGCACCACCACCGCGGCGGCGAACAGCGCGGCGGCCGCGCCCTGCGCGCGGGACGGGGTCGCGGCGGCGCGCGCCCTCTCGGCCCGCGCGACGAGCGCGCGCGGCAGCACGCGCCGCCACAGGGTGTCGTCGAAGCAGGCGAGGATCGGCACCAGCGTCAGCCAGTTGAGGAAGGCCAGGTTGCCGCTCGCGATCAGCACGATCTGCAACGCCGCCATCAGCGCGGCGCCCACGAAGCGCGCGCGCCGCCAGGGCGTGAACATCAGGAACGGGGCCCCGATCTCGGCGACGTGGTTGAACAGCACGCCCAGCTTGTGCGCCCACGACGGCAGGAAGTGAAAGAACGGGCTGAGCGGGCTCGGAACAGGCTGCGTCTCGAAGTGGAAGTCGAGGCAGGTGAGGTCGCGCCAGCAGGGATCGCCGCGCAGCTTGATCAGGCCGGCGCCCCACATGACGCGGATGATCAGCCAGCGCAGCATCCAGATCGCGGCCGCGGGCGGCGGCCGGCGCGGGAACGGCCGCCCGTCCAGCAGCGGACAGAGGAAGATGCAGAGGAAGCCGGTCTCGACCAGCTGGGTCTCCCATCCGAACGCGTAGAAGTCCTGGCCGATCGGAATCACGGAGATCTGCAGCGCGCACAGCGCGGTCAGCGTCAGCGCGTTCGCGTAGCCCGCGATCATCAGCAGCGACAGCGCCACGCCGATCCAGCCGGCCGCGGCGATGGCGCGATCGCCCGCGCCCAGCCAGAACAGCGTCGGCATCTCGCGGAACCCGGCGGCGCGCCCGCCGAGCTGCGCGGCGACGTCGTCGAGGAAGGCGGTGGCCGGCTCGAGGCCGTGGGCGCCGATCAGCCCGCGTCCCTGATTGACCAGCGTCAGGAACGCCATCAGGTAGATGACGCCCAGCAGGCGCAGGACGACGAAGCGGCCCAGCCACTGGCCGGGCGCGGCCGGATCGTCCCGGGTGAACCAGTCGGCGATGCGTCTCAGCGACGCGAGGACGGGACGGGCGCCGCCGTCCTCACCGCCGCCGGACACGGATGCACCGGGCCGAGGCCTAGGTCGCCGCGCGGGGAGCGGGCGAGCTTTGCTCGCCGCGCACCATCGCGGGAGGGTTCGGGAACCCTTCGAGGGTTCCCATTCAAGTCGCCGGCTTGTCGCCGGGCGGGCTGTCGGCGGGCTTGTCTGCGGCCTTGTCGGCCGAGGCGGACTTCGCGGCGTCGTCGGCGCCGTCCGTCGGCTCGGCGGCCGGGCGCGTGATCGTCTTGTAGGCGAGCCACGCCAGCGCGAGCGCGACCGCCGTCAGCAGCAGCGCCCAGCGGCCGGTGTCCGATCCCGGCTTCGGCGCCGTCTGCGAATCCGGGGTCGACACCGGCGGCACGTCGACGATCTTCATGCCGGGCGGGAACGGCGTCGGCGCCTTGCAGAAGGCCGCGAACTCCGAGATGGAGAAGAAGTTGTCGCCGTTGGCTTCGCCGACGCGGAGGTAGCGGACCTCCGTCGGCGGCACCTGGGTGGCGCGCGTGCGCAGGCCGTGACCGCTGGCGACGACGTTCGCGAGCTCGGCGATCTGCTTGTAGCTGGCCGGCGATCCGTCGACCGAGCCCGACACCTTGTAGGTGTCGTTCGCGTCGCCCTGCATGACGATCGCCGAGATCGACCTGACCTCGCCGAGGTCGTAGGTGATCGACGAGTTGCTGTTCTCGAGCGTGACGGTCACGGGCGCATCCCACTGCGTCCCTTCGGGGCCGACCGTCCCGTCGGTCACCAGGCCGAGGTCGCCCTTGACGGCCTGGGAGGCCGACGGCTTCTTGCCGGCGAGCAGGTTCTCGGTCCCGCACGGGGCCGCGTAGGCCAGGGAGGGCAGCGCGGCCAGGGCCAGGCCCGCCACCAGCGAGCGGATAATGAAGGTTTGCATTGTTTTCGGCTATCACGGGCCGGGAAGACGAGCAAGACCGACGACGGTCAGCCGGCCCCTGGCGGTGCGGATCTGGACCCCGTTCGAGTCGGCCACCCGGTCCTCGAGGGGGAGGCTGACCACCAGGTCGTAGCCGCCGGGGGCGATCGGCTTGCGCCCCTTGGGCATGCAGGTCTCGTCGATGACCGCCGCGGTCGCGCTGACCGGGACGTGAACGCGCGCCACGCCGCGGGGCGCCAGCGTGACCCGCACCGTCCGGCGGCCGCAGGCCCGGCCGATCCCGCAGTCTTGCGGCAGGTCGGCGCGCCTGGCGCCGCGGTAGAGGGCGGTCTCGAACACGGCTTCGAGGCCGCAGCTCATATCGAGGTCCAGCGGCAGAGGTGCGTCGGTCAGGTTGCGGAACGACACGGTCACGCGCGCCGTCTTGCCCGCGGTGACGCTGAGCCGCTTCGGGGCCAGCTCGACCGCCAGGGCGGCGGGCGCGGGCGCCGGCTGCGGCACCCCGGGCACGTCGCACGCCTTGCCGGCGAAGATCGTGTCGAGGTCCAGGCTGCTCCCGACGCACGCCGCCGGGGCGCCTTCACCCGCGGCGTCGGACGCGGCCGCGTCGGGCGCGCCTCCGTCGGCGGCGGCCAGCAAGGCCAGCAGCAGTGCCGCGTTCATCAGGCGGCGACTATAACAACGGAGATCTCTCCCCGCTGCGCGGGGCGAGGGGATCTGATCCGCACTCCCTCTCCCCGCTGCGCGGCGGGCTACAGCCCGACCTTCAGCTTCGGCGAGACGTCGATCTGGATGGCGCCGGCCGGGACCGGGTTGCCGGCGTTCATGCGCGGCGAGGCGACGACGATGAACACGAAGTCCTGCTTGTGCTCGACGGCGTGCTCGATCACCGGGCGCGCCGGGCTGTCGTCCGTGACGATGAGGTGCTGCGGCTCCGTCGTCGTCATGCCGGCGGTGATCGGTTGCGTGGTGCCGAGCAACGCCACGCCCGGATCGGTCTCGCGCGTCGCGCCGGCCGGCCCCGCGTAGACGTCGACCTCCGGGATGTCGAACGTCAGCGTGTTGCTCGGGATCGTGTAGGCGATGTCGGCCAGCTTCACGAACGACAGGGCGTGGCGCTCGATCTTGCTGGTGAACGAGTCGTCCTGCAGCACGGCGACCGTCTGGATGGCGCGGGCGTCCGCTTGCGCGAAGCACTGGCCGGTGGCGGTGTCGCAGCCGAGCGAGACGTCCACCGTCGACGGCACGCCGGCCGTCGACGACGTGTCGAAGTTGAACGACGCCGCGCCGGCGCAGGCGCCCGCGCTGGCGTCGCAGGCGACCACCGGCATGGTGCCGGTCTGCTGTCCGAAGTCGAGCGTGAACGTCTGCTTCGCGAGGTCGACGTCGAAGTCGAACAGGCCGCACGCCGCGCCCGCGAGGGCGAGGGCCAGCATCATCACCCGTCCGCCGGCCCGCAACTTCCCGCCCGCCATCTCCGCCTCCTGGTCTCCCGTCTTGCCCGTCTCGCCCGTCGGCCTCGACCGTGGCCGAGGCGAACTAATGAGAACGTACGCGCCACATCCGCGCGGCGGGACCCCTTGACGGGTCTATTTACTCGGAACCCTGAGAGGGTTCCGAACCTCCCGCGAAGAGCTCGGGCAGGCAAAGCCTGCCCTCGCTCACGCGATTCGCGGCGGCGGCTCATGCGTGCCATGGTGCGGGGATGCCCGCAGCGCTCTCGCCCGCCACCATCGCGTCGCTGGCGGCGGCGGCGTTCGTCGCCGGGCTGGTCGACGCCATCGCCGGCGGCGGCGGGCTGGTGGCGCTGCCCGCGCTGCTGGCGACCGGGCTGCCGCCGCACATCGCGCTCGGGACCAACAAGGGGCAGGCGGTGTTCGGCGCGGCGTCGTCGGCGATCTCGTTCTGGCGGCGGCGCGTCGTCGATCGCGAGCGGGCCGCGCTCGGCTTCGCGGCCGGCTTCGCCGGGTCGCTGGCCGGCGCCTGGGGCGTGCTGGCGGTGCCGTTGCGGCCGCTGCGGGTGATCGTGATCGTGCTGTTGCTGGTCGCCGCCGCGGTCGTGCTCGCGCGCCGCGACGTCGAACCGCGCCCGCGCGCGATGTCGGCGGGCGCGCGCGCCGCCGCGCTGGCCGCCATCGCCCTGGTGATCGGCGCCTACGACGGCTTCTTCGGCCCCGGCACCGGGTCGATGCTGGTGGTGGCGTTCGCGGTCGTGTTCGGCGACGCGCTGACGCGCGCCTCCGGCAACGCGAAGATCGTCAACCTCGCCTCGAACCTCGCCGCCGTGCTGCTGTTCGCCAGCCGCGGCGTCGTGGTCTGGCGGGTCGCGCTGCCGATGGCGGCGGCGAACGCGGCCGGCGCGGCGATCGGCGTCCACCTGGCCGTGCGCAACGGCGATCGCCTGGTGCGCGCGGTCGTCCTGCTGGTGGTGGCCGCCGTGATCGTCAAGCTGGCGGTGGACCTGGCGCGCGCTTAGCCGCTCTCGCGCGAAGCGCGAGGGTGCGGCTACTCTTTCAAATGTCTTTCACCGCGATGCCCGCGATGCGCTCGGCGCCGCAGTAGACGTTGAAGCCGCCGTCGCGGACGAACCCGAGCAGCGTCATGCCGGCCGCCGCCGCCCGCTCGATCGCCAGGCTGGAGGGCGCGCCCACCGCCGCGACGATCGGGATGCCGGCCGCCTCGGCCTTCTGGACCAGCTCGAAGCTGGCCCGCCCGCTCAGCATCAGCACCGCCGCCGGCGCGGGCAGCCGGCCCGCCAGCAGCAGCCGGCCCACCAGCTTGTCGACGGCGTTGTGGCGGCCGACGTCCTCGTGCACCGCCCGCAGCTCGCCGGCGAGCGAGAACAGCGCGGCGGCGTGCAGCCCGCCCGTGCGCTCGAACGTGGCCTGGGCCGCCCGCAGCGCCTCCGGCAGGCGATGGATGACCGCCGCCGTCACGCGCGCCTCGCCGGCCGCGGCGCTCACCGCGCGGCCGCCCAGCCCGTCGAGGCCGGTCCGCCCGCACACACCGCAGGCCGCGCTGGTGACGAACGCGCGCGCGCTGGCCGCCAGCGCGGCCGCCGCCGCGGGCGCCAGGTCGACGCGCACGCTGTCGTCGTCGATCTGCGCGGCGCCGCGCAGGGTGTCCGCCCCCGCCAGCACCCCCTCGGCGTGCAGGAAGCCGACCGCCAGCGCAACGTCGTCGCCCGGGGTGCGCATCGTGGTCGACAGCACGCGCTCGTCCGCGCCCACGCGCACCCGGATCTGCAGCGGCCGCTCGATCGCCACCCGGTCGCGCGCCGCGGGCG
>DATBHU010000316.1:0-10413 GCA_036557265.1 Polyangia bacterium | reverse complement strand
GCCGCCTGGTGGCCGGCCGGCAGCCCGCGGTTGAACCCGAGCTGCAGGTCGGCGTCGCCGCGCGCGAGATCGGACGGGACGACGTGCTCCTGCCAGGCGCGCACCTGCAGGCGAACGCGCGGCGCCTCGTGCTGCAGGCGGGCGAGCAGGCGCGGCAGCATGGCGAACGCGACGAAGTCGTTCGTCGCGATGGTGAAGTCGCGGCTGGCGGCCGCCGGATCGAAGGCGGCGGGCGGGTCGAGCCCCTGCTCGAGCGCGAGCAGCGCCGCGCGCAGCGGGCCCGCCAGGGCCAGGGCGCGCTCGGTCGGCGCCATGCCGCCCGCCTGGCGCACCAGCAGCGGATCTTTCAGCAGCGTGCGCAGCTGGGCGAGCGCGTTGCTGACCGCCGGCTGCGACAGGCCGAGCCGGGCGGCGGCGCGGCTGACGCTGCGCTCGCCGAGCAGCGCGTCCAGCACCGGCAGCAGGTTCAGGTTGAGGGACGCAATATTCACAATACGAATATAGCTAATACAAAGCATCCATTTGTCGAATGTTCGCCGGATCCCCATAGTGGGCGGTGAAAGGAGCTTCCAATGCAGACCACCACCGCAGAAACCATCCCCGCTTCCCGCCCCGTCGCCTCCGCCCCGGCGCCCGCGACCGCCACCTGGGACGTCGACACCGCCCACGCCAACGCCGGCTTCCGGGTGCGCCACCTGATGGTGTCGCACGTGCGCGGCCACCTCGGCCCGGTCACCGGGACGGTGCTGATCGACGAGCAGGACCTGTCGCGCTCGCGCGTCGACGTCGACATCGACGCGCGCGGCATCGACTCGCGTGATCCGAAGCGTGACGAGCACCTGCGCAGCGCCGACTTCCTCGACGTCGCCAACCACCCGACCGTGACCTTCCGCTCGACGCGCGTCGAGGCCCCCTCGGGCCCGACCGACGACCTGCGCGTCACCGGCGATCTGACCATCCGCGGCGTCACCCGGCCGGTGACGCTCGAGGTGGAGGCGCTGCCGCCCGCCATTCAAGATCCCTGGGGGTTGCGCCGCCGCGGCGTCAGCGCGCGCGCCCGCATCAACCGCAAGGACTGGGGCCTCAAGTGGAACCTGGCCATCGAGGCCGGCGGCGTGGCGGTCGGGGACGAGGTGGCGATCGAGATCGACGCCGAGATCGTCGCGCGGAAATGAGGGAATATTGGCCTCATGCGCAGTCATAAGGCCCTGTTCACTTTGCTCGCCGCCGGTCTGGCGAGCCTCTCCTGCTGGTCGGGCGGAAGCCGCGGCCGGGGAGGCACGGGCACCGGCGGCGGCGGCGGGACGGGGCCGACCCAGCCCCCGGTCGGCTCCGTCGCCAGCTGCGCCGGCGACCAGGCCCCGCTGCCGGCGCTGGCCGATCTGCCCACCATCGACGCGCTCCCCGATCCGTTCCAGTCGATCGACGGCACGCGCATCACCAGCAAGGACCAGTGGGGTTGCCGCCGCGTCGAGATCGGCGCCCAGGCCGCCGCCTACGAGCTGGGCGACAAGCCCGACAAGCCCGCGCTGGTGACCGGCGCGTTCAGCGGCGGCCAGCTGACCGTCACGGCGGGCGACGGCAGCGGCAAGACCATCACCTTCGCGGCGGCGATCACCCTGCCGCCGGCCGGGACCGGGACCGCGCCCTACCCGGCCATGATCGGCATCGGCGGCATCTCGATCGATCCCGTCGGGCTGAACAACATGGGCGTCGCGACCATCATCTTCCCCAACGACGCCGTCGGGCAGCAGAACGACAGCAGCTCGCGCGGCAAGGGCGCGTTCTACGACCTCTACGGCAGCACCCACTCGGCGGGCGCGATGATGGCGTGGGCCTGGGGCGTCAGCCGCCTGATCGACGCGCTCGAGCAGACGCCGGACGCGCAGATCGATCCGGCGCGCCTCGGCGTCACCGGCTGCTCGCGCAACGGCAAGGGCGCGCTGATCGTGGGCGCGTTCGACGAGCGCATCGCGCTGACCATCCCGCAGGAGTCCGGATCGGGCGGTTCCGCCAGCTGGCGCATCTCCGACTCCATGCTGGCGACGGGGACGGTCGTGCAGACGCTGTCCGAGATCACCGGCGAGAACGTCTGGTTCCGCAAGTCGTTCTCGATGTTCAACGCCGCGGCGAAGCAGCTCCCCTTCGACCACCACCTGATCGAGGGGATGGTGGCGCCGCGCGCGCTGCTGATCATCGAGAACTCGTCGCAGGTCTGGCTGGGCAACATCAGCACCTACGACGACTCGATGGCGGCGCACGCGGTCTGGCAGGCGCTCGGCATCCCCGACAAGATGGGCGTGTCGCAGATCGGCGACCACATGCACTGCGAGTGGAACGGATCGCAGCAGCCCGAAGTGACCGCCTACGTGCAGAAGTTCTTGATCGGCGGCGGCACCGCCAACACCAACGTGGCCAGGACCGACGGCGGCTACGCCTATGATCAGGCGACCTGGGCGCCGTGGGCGATACCCTCGCTGATGTGAGCGCTTCGCAGGCGCACGCGATCTCCGTTACGCGCGGGCACGCCTGCCCCGCTTCGACCGGGCGCCGCTGGCCGCGCGTGGGCTTGCGGACGGAGCGCCCGGGAGAGACGCGAGGATCGACGCGCGCGCATGCATGGGGGCGATCGCCGTCGCGGCGCAAACGAAACCCGCGGTGATCGCCCGCCCGATTCGACAGACGATCACCGCGGGCTCCTTCCGCGCTATCTGGAGTTCTCGCAATAGGACCAGCGAGCCAGATGGTGCTGCCGAGCGCGGCTGTCAACCGGAGGCGTCGGTCCGGCGGTCTCAGGGATAACCCTCGGTTTGGATTTGGGGTTGTCCAATATTCATGGACTGTCGCCGATATCACACCGATCGCATCGTTGGGGCGCTCGACGCAGGGCGCCCGCGAGCTGCGGCCGCCGTCGTCGGGTGCGCGGAAAGGAGCGAGTCATGCGGAAGACACGCGACGGGATGACACGAGTGGGAGGCGCGACGATCGCGCTCGCCCTGTTCGGGGCGGCATCGTGCGGCCAGCAGCCGGGACCAGGCGAGGCGACGGAGACGCGCCAGAGCGCGGTGGTGCCGTCCGCCAACGGCCCCGGCCAGCAGCCCGAGATACCGCCGGCGACGATCCCCAGGTTCCAGAACCAGCTGCCGCGGTTCTTCACCTACGCGCCGACGCTGACGCGCAACGCGCAAGGGCAGGTCACGCGCAAGGAGTTCACCGTCCGGATGGCGAAGTTCAACGAGCAGCAGCTGCCGTCGGGGTTTCCGTCGACGCCGCTGTTCGGCTACGGCGGCGACGTGTTCGTACGGTACGACGCCAACGGACAGGCGCAGCCGGCGATCGAGCAGACCGGGCCGGTGCAGTTCGTGCGCACCTCGCCGGGACCGAAGTTCGAGCAGACGCGGAACGTCCCCGACCTGACCCACTATCGCAACGAGCTAGCCGGCGATCACCTCGGCCCCGTCGACCCGACGCTCGACTGGGCGAACCCCAACAACTTCCCCAAGCCGACGCCGCCGTTCGCGCCGTTCCCGCCCGGGTACCCGCAGGCGATGTCGCCCATCACGCACACGACGCACACCCACGGCATCGAGGTGCTGCCCGAGTTCGACGGCACGCCCGACACCTGGTTCACGATCAACGGCATCACCGGTCCGGAGTACGTGTCGAACGACTACACCCGACCCAACAGCAACCACTCGGCGCCGTTCTGGTACCACGACCACGCGTTCGGCGTCACCCGCCTGGACGTCGGGTTCGGGCTGTCGGGCTTCGCGATCCTGCGCGATCCGGCCGGCGAGCCGCTCGATCGCCAGGGCAATGAAGACATCCTGGGCTTCGAGGATCCCAACGACTGGATCTCGACGGTGGCGGCGATCCAGCCGGGCATCAGCACCAACCGCCGCCAGGGCCGGTTCTCGCTGTCGCTCCGGGCGCAGAACTTCGTCGAGCTGCGCGGCCGTCAGTTCAACCTGACCGCCGGGCTGCCCGCCAACATCACGCTCGACTTCTTCCTGCCGACGGCGCAGGCGAACCCGTTCTGGTTCGGCGCCGTGCAGATGTACGTCGACTGCCCGAGCAAGAACGTCAACAACGCGTTCCTCTCGCAGGTGGAGCTGACCGGCAAGCCGACCGGCGTCTTCAGCACGCTCACCTTCCCGGTCCCGCAGGCGACCCGCACCGCGGTCGGCAACTCGTGCGAGGACTTCAACGTGCGCGTGACGGTCAACGTGCCGTTCAACTCGACCGGGACCTACCTGCTCGACAACATCCGGGGCATCACGATCACGCCGACCACGGTGCTGCCCGAGGCCGAGTTCGACAACTTCCTGATCGTCCAGGATCGGTCGTTCCGGACGGACGGCAGCGTGTTCTATCCGCAGGCGGAGGATCAGCCGCCCGGCACGCTCGCCGCGAACCCCGACATCAACCCGTACTGGATGCTGATCGTCAACGGCGGGACCAACCTCGTCAACGGCAAGGTGTGGCCGAACATGGACGTGAAGCGGCACCTCTATCGCTTCCGGATCCTCAACTCGGCGGGCCAGCGCTTCTACAAGTTCAGCTTCTCGAACGGCATGTCGGCGCGGATCATCGGCACCGACGGCGGCTACAAGAACACGGTCGAGACGGTCACCTCCTGGCAGCAGGGCGTCACGGAGCGCAACGACATCCTGCTCGACTTCTCGAACATCCCGGTCGGGACGAAGATCGTCATGCAGAACACCGCGCACGTGCCGCAGCCGATCGGCCCCGCCCCCGATCCCAACACCGACGGCACGGTCATGCAGTTCACCGTCGTCAACAGCGTCTCGGTGCCGCCCAAGGCCGTGCCGACCAATCTGGGCCAGCACGTCCCGACGCTGACGCCGGACCGGCCGACGCGCCGCCTGATCCAGAACGTCGAGGTCGACGACGCGGGCCGCGTGCTGCAGGCGGAGCTCGACGGTCAGCTGTTCCACGAGCTGACCACCGAGCTGCCCACCGTCGGCGCCACCGAGGACTGGGAGTTCATCAACCTCACCCCGCTGGATCACAACAAGCACATCCACCTGATCCAGTTCCAGGTGATCGAGCGGACGCCCTTCGACCACGCGGCCTACCTGGCGGCCTGGGTCGCCGCGAACGGCAACCCGCCCTTCGATCATCCGACGTTGAAGCTGGATCCCGCGCCCTTCTTCACCGGGCCGCCGACCCCGGCGAACCCCGAGGAAAACGGCTGGAAGGACACCATCTTCACGCCGGTCGACCACGTGACGCACCTGCGCGTCCGCTGGGCGATCCAGACGCCGGCGCAGGTGCCGGTGCCGGTCGGGACCAACACCTTCCCGATCGACCCGGTGTTCAGCATCGGCTACATCTGGCACTGCCACCTGCTCGAGCACGAGGACAACGAGATGATGCGGCCGCTGACGGTCATCCCGATCTGGAAGCCGGGCGTCGCCTATCCGGTCGCGTTCCGCGGCTCGCCGGGCGTCAACCGCGGCCTGGTCGACTTCAACGGCGTCGACTACGAGGCGCGCGTCGCCCACACCTCGGTGGCGGGACAGACGCCGGACACGCGGCCCGACCTGTGGGACCGCATCAACAACCAGAACGGCGACTGGGCAGCGCAGACCCGCTACGCCGTCGGTGACCGGGTGTTCTTCAACGCGCACGTCTACCGCGCGCTGCAGGCGCACCAGGCGAACGCGGGGAACAGCCCGCCGAACCCGGCCTTCTGGGAGCTGGTGCTGTAGGAGAGGCGAACCGCGTGAGCCGCGGAGCCCGATCCACCGCGGCGATCGTCCTCACCAGGCTTCTGCTGGTGGCGATCGCCGCGGGCGGTCTCGTCGTTGCGGTGGTCGCGCGCGGGGTCGACGAGACCCCTGCGGCGGCCGCTGCTTCGGCGCGGCCGTCGTTTGCCTGTCCGATGCACCCGGAGGTGACGTCGTCGTCTCCGGGTGACTGTCCGATCTGCCGCATGGCGCTCGAGCCGATCGCCAACACGGCGACGACGGAGCCGGCGGCGCTGCAGCTCGCCACGGTGTCGAAGGAGCTGCGGGCGTACGACGCCGTCTCGCGCGTGAAGCGCTTCGACACCTCGCAGGAGATGCGCGGCGCCGCCTGGGCCGAGAGCCGGGACGCGGGCGTCGCGCTGCTGTACAAGGATCAGGCAAGGCTGCTGGTTCCCGGCGAAGAGGGCCAGTTCTGGGCGCTCTCCGCGCCCGGCCCGGGCGTCGCGGTGCGCGTCGGCAGCGAGCCGCCCGAGCCGTGGGACGCATCGACGGTGCGGGTCCGGCTCCACGCCGCCCCCGGCGCGGCGCTGCCCGCGAACGCCAGCGGATCGGTGAAGTTCGCCACCCGGCTGCGCCACGATCTGGTCATCCGGGAGGGCGCGGTGCTGCGCGCGCCGGAGGGGCCCTATGTTCTGGTCGCCACCAACGATCGCCACACGCTGACCAAGCGCCGCGTCGAGATCGGCAGCATCGTCTACGGCTACGCCGCCGTCATCTCCGGGTTGAAGGAGGACGAGTGGGTCGTCGCCTTGCACGCGTTCGCGCTGGACACCGCCCGGCGCCGCGGCTGGAGGGCATCGCCATGATCGAAACGACGCGCGCAACGACGCTCGCAACGACGCTCACCCGCATCGTCGCCGCGTGCGCGCGGCGCCCCTACGCCGTTCTGGCCGCCGCGGCGCTGACGGCGGCCGCCGGCTACGCGTCCCAGCGCGGCCTGGCGCGCGACGCGATCCCCGATCTGTCCAGTCCGCAGCTGGTGCTGGTCGCCGAATGGATGGGGCACGCCGCGCCCGACGTCGCCGCGCAGGTGACCGAGGTGTTGACCGGCGCGCTCGCGGGCGTGCCGGGCGCGACGACGGTGCGCGGCTCATCGATGGCCGGAATGTCGTACGTCGACGTCGAATTCAGCTCGGAGGCGGCGCTGCCCGCCGGGCGCGCCGAGATCGTCCGCCGCGTCGATGCGCTGCGGCCGCGGCTGCCGGCCGCCCTT
Organism: Polyangia bacterium; assembly: GCA_036557265.1. GTDB lineage: Bacteria > Myxococcota_A > Polyangia > Fen-1088 > Fen-1088 > JADGRB01. Next base: position 3,426 of record DATBHU010000316.1, on the reverse strand, counting down.
CACATCCAGGTGGGCCCGGAAGCGTCGGCGACCGGCTGGGTGCTGCAGTACGCGATGCGGCCGGCCGAGGGAAAGAAGCCGATGCCGATGGGCGAGGCGAAACATCGCGGGCCGGGCGCGGAGATCCAGCCGCTGCGCGAGTTCCAGGAGAAGGTGCTGCGCCCCGCGCTGGTCGGGATCCCGGGCGTGGCCGAGGTGGCGACGCTGGGGGGCGAACGCGAGGAGGTGGTCGTCCAGACCACCGACGCCGAGCTGCGGGCCGCAGGCGCCGCGTTCTCGGACGTCGCCATCGCGCTGCGGGCGCGGCTCGCCCGCGCGCCGCGGCCGACGGCGCCGCACGAGCTCGAACACGACCCGGTGCTCGCCAAGCTGGCGCGCGTCAGCGTCCAGCCCGCGATGGCGGGGGGCGCCGCCGACGTGAACGGCGCCTGGCCGATCGTGGTCGGCATCGTGATCGCGAAGCGCGGCGCCGATCCGACCGCGATCATCGCGCGCGTCAAGGAGGTCATCGAGAGCCATCGCAAGGAGATGCCCCAGATGGCGAGGCTGGGCGTGCTCTATGACCGGTCGGAGCTGGCGGGGCGGGTCGAGGGGACGCTGAAGCGCGCCGTCGCGGAAGAGGTGATCGTCGTGGCGCTGGTGGTGCTGATGTTCCTGCTCCACTGGCGCAGCGCGCTGGTGCCGATGCTGACCTTGCCGCTGGTGGTGCTGCTGACCTTCGCGGCCATGCGCCTGTTCAGCATCCCCGCCACGGTCATGAGCCTGGGCGGCATCGCCATCGCGCTGGGGATGGCGGTCGACGCCGAGCTGGTGGCCCTGGAGGCGTGCCACCGGCGGCTGGAGGCGGATCCCGGCGGCGGGACCTCGGGCGTGAACAGGTGGCGGCGGCGCCGGCTGGTGGCGGCGGCAGGCGCCTTCGCGCCGGCGATCCTGACGTCGCTGGTGATCGCGGCGCTGGCGTTCGTGCCGGTGTTCGCGTTCGGCGGCGAGACCGGCCGCTTGCTGCGCCCGCTGGCGCTCACCAAGACGCTGGTCATCCTGCTGGCGGCGGCCGTCACGCTCACCGTCGCGCCCGCGCTGCGCGACCGCCTGATGCGCGGCCGCATCCGCCCCGAGCTCGGCAACCCGCTGACGCGCACGCTGGTGCGCGCGTACCGGCCGTTCGTACACTTCGCGCTCCGGCGGCCCGCCCTGACGCTGATGACTGCCGGCCTGGCGGCGCTGTCGTGCCTGCCGATCGTCTCGCGGCTGGGCAGCGAATTCCTGCCCCGCCTCGACGAAGGCGACCTGTTCTACATGCCCACCACCGCGCCGGGCCTCGACCACGACGACGCCCCCTTCGAGCTCGCGGCCCAGGACCGCCTCATCGCCAGACATCCGGGCGTCGAGGCCGTGTACGGCAAGATCGGCCGCGCCGAGACGGCGACCGATCCCGCGCCGCTGTCGATGGCGGAGACGATCGTCCGGCTCAGCCCGCGCTCCGAATGGCCGCGCGTGGAGACGAGACGGTGGTATTCGAGCTGGGCGCCCCGCCCGCTCAAGCGCCTGCTGGGGCTGGTCTGGCCGGAGCGCCGGCCGATGACGACCGCGGAGCTGACCGACAGCGTCGATCGCGTGGCGCGCGTCCCCGGCTGGACGAACGCCTGGACGGCGCCGGTGCGCGCCCGCATCGACATGATGGCGACAGGCGTGCGGACCCCGGTGGGGATCCGGATCGTCGCCCCCACACCGGCGCGGCTGGACGCGCTCGGCGCGGCGGTGCAGGCCGCGGTCGCGCGCGTGCCGGGCACGCGGAGCGCCGTGTACGAGGGGCTGGGCGGCGAGACGCGGGCGAAATTCGAGCTGGATCGAGAGGCCCTCGCGCGCCACGACGTCGACCCGGCGACCGCGCGCGCCGTCGCCGACCTGCTGCTGGCCGGCGGCGACATGGGCGAGCTGGCCCTGCCGTCCGACGCCCCCGCCGCGGCGGCGCGCCCGATGCGTGTGCGGCTGTCGCTCTCGGCGCCGTGGCTCGTAAAGGAACAGCAGGACCTGGTCCGCGACGCGACGGTCCGCGCCGGGCGCGGCGCGCAGAGCGGGACCGGCCAGCCCGTCCCGCTGGCCCTGCTCGGGCGCACGACGTGGGCGACGGTGCCGGCGACGATGCACGCCGAGGGTGGCCAGCCGTCCGGCTACGTCTATGTCGACCTCGCCGACGGCGCCGACATCGAAGGCTACGTCGCGCGCGCCCGGCACGACGTCGAGGGCGCGGTGGGCCCGACGCTGCAGGCGGCCGCCGGCGAGCGCCTCGAGTGGACCGGACAGTACAAGCTGCTCACGGCGGGCCAGCAACGCCTGCGAATCATCGTTCCGCTGGTCGCGCTGCTGATGCTGGGGTTGCTGTGGGTCCAGTTCCGCAGCGTGACCGAGGCGTTGATCGTGCTGGTGTCGGTGCCGTTCGCGCTGATCGGCAGCTTCTGGACGCTGTACCTGCTCGACTATCGTCTGTCCGCGCCCGTGTGGGTCGGACTGCTGTCGGTGGTCGGCCTGGCGATGCAGACCGGGGTGGTCATGGTCGTCTACATCGACGACGCGTTCTTCCGCCGCGTGCGCGCCGGCCAGCTGCGCAGCCGCGAGGACATCGTGGCGGCGCACGCCGAGGGCACGGTGCAGCGGCTGCGGCCGAAGCTGATGACCATCGTGACCATGGCCGCCGCGCTGCTGCCGCTGCTGTGGGCGCAAGGCGCGGGCTCCGAGATCATGAAGCGGGTGGCGGCGCCGATGGTCGGGGGCCTTGTGACCAGCGCCTTCCTGACCCTGGAGGTCATCCCCGTGCTGTACACGATCTGGCGGGCGCGGCAGCTCGCCGCCGGACGTGGCTTCGGGCGCGTGACGCCGGCCGCGCCGGTCGCGGCGCAGGACGAACGGAACCACCAGGACGACCAGGAACGGCGCGCGAGCTCGGGTTAAGAATTGCCCGCCTCGCGGCGGGTCGCCAGGAAGCGGTGGAAGTCATTGACCACGTCCGACTTGTGCACGCCCTTGGCCTTCTTCGCCATGCGGCGCCAGTGCTCGTAGACCGTCGTCGCGGAGCAATTGAACGAGCAGGCGATCTCCTTGTCGTTGTTGCCAACGAGGTACAGCTCCAGGACCTGCCGTTGCCGCGCGCTGAGCGAGCGCGCCGCGCAATAGTCGTTGAGCGACTCCTCGAGCGCTGACGCCGTCCTCGCCGGGCCGAGGTCGCCGCCCGCGTCGGTCGTCAGCTGCAGCGCGACGCGCGCGAGGTCGCTGGGCCGCAGCGGGGTCTCGCGCGACGGCAGCACCATCACCAGCGCGGGCCGGGGCAGATCGGCTCGATTCAGCCGCGAGCGCAGCGCCGACGGCGTGGTCACCCACTCGACCGGGACGGTCGCCTCCTCGAGGGCTGCGACATAAGACTTTCCCTCA
>DATBHU010000315.1:0-8109 GCA_036557265.1 Polyangia bacterium | reverse complement strand
GTAGTCCTGCGGGTCGGGGCCGGTCGGGTAGGCGAAGCGGTAGGAGCCGCCGCCGCCCGGTCCCGGGGGCGGCGGCGCGACGTTCAGCGACCAGCCGCCGCCGAACCCGGATTCGGTGCTGACCACCGCGGCCAGCGGCGGGTCGACGTCTCCGTACTGGAACAGCAGCCACGCCGAGACGCTGTAGCTGGCCGTCGCCTGCGGGAACGGCGGCGAGCCGACCGTCACCTGATCGATCCCCGTGAAGCGCAGCGCGCCCGCGAAGCGCCCGGGCACCCAGCTCCAGCCGGGCCCGCCGAAGCCGCCCGTGCTGGCGACGGCGCCGTCGCGCAGGTTGCCCGAGCTGTCGTGCGCGGTCGCGCCCGCCGTCTCGTCGAAGGTCCAGTGGCCGACGAGGCCCATGCCCAGGCTGTTCGGCGCCAGCGTCGCGACGTCGACCGGTCCCTGCGTGCAGCCGGTCCCGGCCGCCGCCGCCAGCAGCGCCGCGATCGCGATGGCCTTCGAATCGACGCGCATTCAGATGCCTCCCAGCAGCGTCACGGACGCGAGCAGCGTCGGGCGTCCCGCCCGCGCCACCTCGTTGTCGAAGAATCGCACGACCGGGTAGGGCTGGGCGAGCAGCGCGTGAAACTCGATGCCCAGCTCGACGCGCCGCGGGCGCAGCGGCATCCGCAGGCCGATGCCCGCGTCCGCCGCCGCCGAGAATCGGTACGCGTTGCCCGCGATGTAGGGCGCGGTCTCGTGGCCCTCCGCCGCCAGGTAGAGGATGCCCGCGCCGAGCGACAGCACCGGCTCCAGCCGGCGCCCGCGCCGGAAGCGGACCAGCCCCTCGACCAGCGCGAACGTCTGCGAGACGTTCGCGTAGCCGCCCGGCATGTCGACGTGCGCCTGCGTCCCCAGCCCCGCCAGCGTCACGCGCGCGCACCAGCGGGCGCTGAGCGCGCGCTGCACGCGCGCGACCGGCATGAACTCCGCCAGCAGCGTGGTCGTGTCCGAGGGACCCTGGACGGCGCTGACGCCGGCGCCCCCCGCCTCGACCGCCCACCGCCAGTCGGGCTCCTCCAGCGCTTCGGTCGCGAAGCGCGTCACCACCGGCGCGCTCGGCAGCGGCGCGTCGACGACGTCGGGGCTGGGACGCGAGGTGATCGCGAGCTCGAGGAAGCTCGCCCGCAGCAGCTCGACGGCGCGCACCGACAGCACCGCGGCGATCCGGGCCGCCTCCTTCGGATCGGCGTGCACCCGGCGCACGACGGTCTTGCCGGTCATGCGGTCGACGACCCACAGCTCGGCGCTGGCGGGATCGCTGCCCGCCACGACCGCGACGAGCGCGGTGGCCGACATCGTCGGCGCCACCTTCTCGAGCGACGCGCGCACGTCGGGCCCCAGGCCGACCTCGCTCACCTGCGCGTCGAACCCCTCGACGGTCAGCTCCGCCTGCAGGCGAACCAGCGCCTCGCTGACCGCAGCGGGCGCGGCGGGCGGGCGCAGCAACATCACCCGGGGCGGCGGCAGCGCCTGGCCGACTGCCCCGCCCGGCGAGAGGATGGCCGCCGCGAGCGCCGCCGCGAGGGCCCCGGGGCTGAACCTCCCGCGACGGGCGCGCGCGGGCGGCACCCGGCGCTCCCCCACGCGAGGGGCGTCGCCCCTCACCGCGCGAGCAGCGCGCGCGCTGCGCCGGCGTAGCTGCCGCGCGGGAACCGGTGCAGGTACTGCTCGGCGACGTTGTGGGCGGCGGCCGCGCCGTGCAGCTCTTCGACGGCGATCATCTTGCGGCCCAGCGCCTCCGCGACGTAAGACCCGCGCGGCGCCTCGTCGAGATAGCGTTCGTACCAGGCGAGCGCCGGCCCGTGGCCGCGGCCGCCGTTCTCGTCGAGGCGGCCGAGGAAGAAGGCCGCGTCGGCGGCGCGCGGCGAGCCCGGGAAGCGGCGCCGCTGGGCGAGCAACGCCCGGCGCGCGACGTCGTCGTGACGGCGATAGCGGGCGGCGTCGGCGAGGGCGGCGAGGTCGTCGGTGCCGCGCGTGGCGAGCACGTGCGGGATGTCGCGCTCCGCCTCGTCGAGGATGGCGTCGAAGTCGCCGGCCGACAGCGCTGCCGGCCAGCTCTTGAGCCGCTGCGACCGCGCCGTCGCTGTCGCTACTCGGGCGGCGACGCGCGTCCGCACCGGCGCCGGCGGCGCGACCGCTGGCGCGGCGGCCTCCTCGTCGAACGCGGGTCCCGCGGTGTCGTCGTCCGCGTCGGCATCCACATCGGCGATCACGTCGTCGCGATCCAGATCGCGCAGCAACACCTGCGACCGCTTCAACTTGACCGTCAGCGCCTGGCCCGCGCGCACCGCGATCGGTCCGTTGGTGTTGGGGCCGGCCACGGAGATGAGGCCGCGCTCCATCTTCACGTCCAGCCGCTGCTGCGCCTCGTCCCACGACGCCGAGAACACGGTGCCGTGCACGGTGATCTGGTACGGCCCCGCGTCGATCAGCCAGCGCGCCTTGGGCTTGTGCACGACGCTGACGTGCGCGCTGCCGTTCTGGATGGCGACATGGGCGCCGCGGCCGTCGACAGCGGCGACCCGCCCGCGCGTCTCGCTGCCGAGCTTGATGATCGTGCCGTCGCCGAACCGGAGGGCGGCCTGCTCGTTGTCGCGCGCGCGGATCGTCCCGGCCGCGTCGATCGTCCCGCTCTCGACCTGGAGCGCGAGCGGCGGCGCGCTCTCCTGCATTCGCTGCAGCGCGCGCGGCGCGAACAGGAAGGCCGCGATCCCCAGCGCCACCGTCGTGCCGCCGATCGCCGCCGCCCGCCGCCGTCGCTCGGCGCGCCGCCGGGCCGGAAAGCCGCGCGCCGCCTCGACGCCGCGCGCGTGCTGGGTCTCGGACATGTGCCCGAGCGCGCGCCGCGCCACCCGCGCCAGTTCCGCGGCGTCTGGGCTCAGATCCTCGTCGCTCACGACCGCCTCTTCAAGGCAGTGCCGGGCGGGCGCCGTTTCGGGTCACCAGAATCGACCATTTGTGATACCCGCAACGTGGCCCGGCGCAGGCCCCGCTTGACGGTCGCCAGCGAAAGCTCCATCGCCTCGGCGATCTCCTCCAATGTCATACCTTCGACGTGGCGGAGGATCAGCACCAGCCGCTCGCGCGTGGAGAGGCGATCGAGCAGGCTGTAAAGACGCCGCAGGGCGTAGCGGCTCTCGGCGTCCATCACCGTCATCTGTTCCTCGGGGACGTCGCCGGTCTCCGACAGCGTCAGCCACCGCCGCGCGCGCCGCCGGCGCAGCTCCCACTTCACGATCCGGATGGCGAACGAGATGACGAAGCTGCGCAGGGCTTCCGGCTTTCGGAGCGTGCCGATGCGTGAGAACAGGCGATAGAAGATCTCCTGCGTGACGTCCTCGACCTCGGCGTCCGGGCCGATGGCGCGGCTGACGATCCGGTGCACCAGGGGTGCGTAGCGCTCCCAGGCCAGCACCGCGGCTTCGGGCTGCCCGTTGATGAGCGCGTGCGCGAGCTCGAGATCGCGCGCCGCCTCGGACTCGTCGGGCGCCGTCGCCACGAGCCGCATGCGCTGAAGTCGCACGTCAGCAGCCATCGGAGTGCATCCTACTACTTTGCAGGGAATCGTGGGAACGGATACCCTGTGACGCAATGGCCAATACGCCGACCGAGGCCTGGGACGACATCTTTACCGCGCTCGAACGCCTGCGCGCCGTGTGGCCCTCCCAGGAGTGGACCTACGACCGGCGACTCAGGTGCGTCGCGTCGTCGATCCCGCTGGCGCGCGAGGCCGACGCGCGCGCCGCGATGGCGGAGGCCCTCCCGGCCTCGTACTCGGTGGAGACGCTGGCCGGCGCGGGCGAAGGCCAGCGCGCGCTGATCGAGAAGTGCGGCGGTCTGCGCGCGTCGCAGCTGCTGTTCTGGGGCGGCGCCGCCGACGCGCCGGGCGCGTTCGGCCTGTGGTGGCCGTGGGGAGACGGCACGACGGTGTCGCTGCGCATCGGTCTGCATGATGTGGACGTTCCGAAAGAGCGGTATCCTCGTTTGCGGGACGTGTTCGGTATCCCCCAAGCGCCCGGAGGTTGATGATGCGATTGGCTTCTCTGTTTCTGGCCTGCGCGTTCGTGCTGTCGCCGCTGGCGGCGCGCGCCGCGAAGGACGCGAGCGCGCCCGGCAAGACCAAGACCGCGTCGAAGAAGGCGAGCAAGAAGAAGCCGGCCGCCACTGAAGCTCCGGCGCGGCCCGCGAAGCTCACGCGCACGCTTCGCCCCGGCGCGCTGACCGTCAACGTCGGCCACGAGATCAACGAGGACGCGAAGGTGACGCCGTTCCCCAGCTTCGCGCCGCACGCGAAGAAGGCGCTGGCGCAGAACCGGCGCGACTCGCTCGTCGACGCCGAGAACGCCGCGCGCGCCGACAAGCAGCCGGATCGCTGGTGGACGGTGCTGTTCCACCTGCGCGAGCTCGACTCGCGCAACGATCCGGAGGCCTGTTTCTGGCGCACCGTCTCGTACTACCGGCTCGGCGAGCTGGCCAAGGCGCGCGCGCTGCGCAGCGCGTGCGAGCCGCCCCCGGGCGTGCAGGCCGTTCTCGACAACGAGGATGCGATGTCGACGACCCTGCAGCCGGTCGCGGCGCTGCCCGAGATGGCCGCGGCGGGCGAGAAGCCGCCCGCGCCGGTCCCGAACCCCGATCCCTACGCGGGTCCGACGTTCGCCGTGATGACGGCGACGGCGTCCAAGTAGAAGATCAGGACGACGCGAGGCCGGGCCGAGGCAGGCCCGCCTCGACGAAGCCCTTGATCGTGTCGAAGAACTTCTGCAGCGGGATCGGCTTGCGCAGGAACGCGGCGGCGCCGCTCGGACGCTCGCGCGCGACGGCGCTCAGCACGACGACCGGAATCGGCGCCAGCACCGGATCGCTCTTCATCGTGTCGAGCACCTGGTGGCCGTCCACGAGCGGCATCATCAGGTCGAGCACCACCAGGTCGGGCAGCTTCTCGCCGCGCGCACCTTGCAAGAACTCCAGCGCCTGGCGGCCGTGGCTGGCCGGAACGACGTCGTAGCCCTCCGCCTCGAGCAAGTCCTGGAGGATGTCCCGAATTTCGAGATCGTCCTCCGCCAGCAAGACTGTCTTTTGCGCCATGCGCCTCCCTCCGTGCCGTTACCTGTTGGCTCGCGCCCTTCGCACGAACCGGAATCCCTACCGTGCAAAATCGTGCGTGATTAATCAAGACGTTTTCTACACGCGCGATGCGCATGGGGATTTGTGCGTATCCCTTCAACGACCTTCGCGTATGATCCGGAACGCTGCTGGAGGAGATGCGATGCGCAGAACCCTCGTGATATCCGCATTTCTGCTGACGTTGGTCGGTGCGACAGCTACGGCGTCCGCGCACGTTGTGCGATATGTATCGAAGCATCCGATACCGAAAAAGATCGGACACGGCTTCTGCTACATCACGGTCCCGCACTTTCACGATTACGAGCCGTCGGACCCGCGCCTCTATCGCCAGATGGACGGGCAGTACTACTTCGTCGGCGATCCGGCGCCGTTCGATTACGACGGTCCCCGCTACTCGTATTACGGCGCGCATCCGATCGCGGACGCGGACGTGCACTTCGGCGGGCCGACGTACTGCTACCTGCGCGGGCCTCACTACCACTGGTACCAGCCGCCGCCGCAGGCGCAGTTCGAGATGAAAGGCGGCGCGTACTGGTACGTCGGTAACTACGATCCCGTCTACTACAACGAGCGTCCTCGCTACGCGACGATCAACGAGGCCTACGCGCCCGTCGTCTACACGCGGCCGGTGGTCGACGTGCGGGTGGCGCCGCCGGCGTTCCACGGCGAGATCGTCGCGGCTGGACCTGGATTCGCCGCGGCGGCGGTGGTCGGCGCGCCGGTGGTCTCGGCGGGCGTGTATGTCGCGGCGCCTCCGCCGCCGGTCGTGCAGGTCGGCATCGGTGTCGGCGTCGGCGTCGGGGGGCCTCCCGTCGTCGTCGGCGGCGGTCCGGTCTACGAGCGCCACGACAACGGGCGCCACAACGGTTGGTACAAGCACGGGCGCGGCGGTCCGCCCCCGCCCGGCGGCTGGCGCGGCGGTCCGCCGCCCGGTGGCGGCGGCTGGCGTGGTGGTCCGCCGCCGGCGCCGCGCGGAAACGGCTGGCACGCGCCGGGGCCGGCGCCGGCTCCGGCCGCGCACGCGGCGGCGCCGGGTGGTTGGCGCGGCGGCGGTCCGGCGCCCGCGCCCGCTCAGAAGAAGAGCGGCTGGAGGCGATGATGAGGAGGACGCGCGCACCGTTTTCCTCCGGGCGGCGCCTGACCAGCGTCGCCGGCCTGGCCATGGTCGTCGTCGGCTTCTCGGGCGTCGGCCTGGCGGGCGCCTGCAGCAAGAAGCCGAGCGGCGCGGCCGCGGGCGGCGCGACGGCGGCGACGGCCGCGCAGCACGTCGAAGGCACGCCCCACCCGGACGCCGCCATCCGCGCGTGGCAGGGCGCGGGCCTCGGCCCCGAGGGGTTCGCGGCGATCACGCCGGTCCCCTACGGCGCCTCGTACTGCGAGCAGGGGCGCGTGCAGACGATCGACGCGCTCGTCTGCGAGTACCACGATCAGGACACGCTCAGCCGCGGCAAGAGCCAGATGCTGGACCAGTGGGGCAAGGAGGGCGTGAACACCGGCGTCGCCTTCCAGACCAAGCTGACGTTGCTCGGCGTGCTCGATCGCGGTCGGCGCGATCCGAACGGCAAGGTCACCAGCCAGGTGATCGACGCCTTCCGCAAGCTGTGAGCGATCGCGATGTCGCCGACCGGTCGTGGCGGCGACGGCGGCGGTCGTCCGTCTGACGACGACGACGACCATGCGTTCGCGGAGGCGATGCGCGGCGCGCGTCCCCTCGCGCGCGGTCACGAACGGGTGACGGGGGCGTCCGCCGCTGCGGCGCCGCGCCGCACGCGCGCAGCGGTCGCCGCGCTGTCTCCGTTCGTCGTCGAGCAGGACGGCGACGCGATCGCGGGGCGCGCACGCGACGTGGCGCTGAAGCTGCTGCACGAGCTGCGGTGCGGGACGCACGCGATCGAGGCGCGCCTCGATCTGCACGGTCGTGGCCGCCAGCGGGCGCTGCGCGACCTGGAGCGATTCGTCGCGGGCGCGAGCACGCGCGGGGCGCGCTGCCTGCTCGTGATCCACGGTCGTGGCCACGGGTCCGACGCGGGCGGGCCCGTGTTGCGTCCGGCGATCTGGGAATGGCTGGCGAGCGGCGCGGCCGCGCGCGGCGGCGTCATGGCGTTCGTGTCGGCGCGGCCCGCCGACGGCGGCGGCGGCGCGACGCTGGTGTTCCTGCGCCGGCCCGCCTGAGATCGCATCGAGACGGCGACGGCGCGGCGCCTGCCGGGTCACCGCTTCTGCGAGTGACGCGCAGCGGCCGCCGGCGCGTCGATCCGCGCGACCTCGTTGGGGAATTCACCCCATTGCTTGGCGCCGTCGGGCAGGTCATATAAAGTGCGCTTTTGCGCACATCCAAGCATCACAAGCATGACGGGAGATTGAAATGAGCACTCGTATCGCGATCAACGGTTTCGGACGCATCGGCCGCCTGTTTTTCCGCGCCCTGCACGAGCAGGGACTGTTCGGCAAGGACGTCGAGGTCGTCGCGGTCGGCGACATCGTGCCGGCCGACAACCTGGCCTACCTGCTGAAGTACGATTCGACCCAGCAGAAGTTCGGCGGCAAGGTCGGCTCGAAGAAGTCGGGCACCGACAAGGAAGCGGACGACGTGCTGGTCGTCGACGGCAAGGAGATCGCGGTCGTCAGCGCCAAGTCGCCGGCCGAGCTGCCGTGGAAGAAGCTGGGCGTCGACTACGTGATCGAGTCGAGCGGCCTGTTCACCGACGCGGAGAAGGCCAAGGGGCACCTCGCCGCCGGCGCGAAGAAGGTGATCATCTCGGCGCCCGCGAAGGGCGAGGACATCACCGTCGTCATGGGCGTCAACCATGAGAAGTACGACGCCTCCAAGCACAACATCGTGTCGAACGCGAGCTGCACCACCAACTGCCTCGCGCCGGTCGTTCACGTGGTGCTGAAGGAGGGCTTCGGTCTGGCCGAGGGCCTCATGACGACCGTGCA
>DATBHU010000314.1:0-4444 GCA_036557265.1 Polyangia bacterium | reverse complement strand
TCGCCCCTGAACGGCGGCGGCCGCCCGATCCGTTCGTCGCCACGGGCTGCTGCACGACGGCGCTGTCCGACGCGAACACGTCGCCGACCGAGACCGAACCAGACGCCGAACCGCCGTCCGCCGGCGCGGCGTCCGCGAACTCCGGCACCGTCGACAGCTTCAACCAATCGGCGAAGCCTTCCTTCCAGATGTACGTGTCGGAGCGGATCTCGCCGCGCTCCAGACGAGCGCGCACGTCCGACTCGGAGATCGGTCCGACCTGTTCGCCTTCGACGACGATGTGCCAGCCGCCGTCGGCGGCCGCGGGGGCTGGCGCCGCCGCTGATTCGTCCTGGGTCTCGCCGCCGCGCACCACGATGATGTGGCTGCACTTCTTGCAGCGGATCTTGAAGACCTTTCCTCGAACCTTGTCGTCGGAAATCGAGTACTTGGTCCCGCAAGAATCACAAATGATCTTCATCAACGCCTCGATTCGGAGATCTCGCCGGGACTACGGCGGTAGCGCACCGCCACTGGCCGGAATGGACAGCCCATTATATTGAGGTGGACGCGGCGTGCAAGCGTCGCGGCGGAGAAATCCCCAGAATTCCGCAGATTAAGCGCACATCGACGCACGGGGCGCAAGGCGATGCGATCAGTCGCTCGGTGAATCGCCGGCGAAGGGGTTGCGGGTCAGGATCGTCTCGGAGCGCCCCGCGCCCCAGGAGGTCGCCCAGACCGGCCGGTCGACCAGCTCCCCCACCCGCGCCACGAAGCGCGCCGCCGCCTTGGTGGCCGACGGCGGGATGTCCGACGAGGTCGCCGCGGGCCAGCCGTCCATCTCCTCGTAGACCGGCTCGGCCGCGGCCAGCTCGTCGATGTCGAGCGGCATCTCATCCAGGGTGGCGCCCCTGACCTTGTAGCCCACGCAGATCCGCACACGCTCGAGCCCGGCCAGCACATCCAGCTTCGTCAGCGCGAGGCCTTCGATCCCCGAGGTCCGGATGGCGAGGCGCAGCGCCGGCAGGTCGAGCCAGCCGCAGCGCCGCGGGCGTCCTGTCACGGAGCCGAACTCGTTGCCGCGCTTGCGCAGCAGATCACCGGTCGCGTCGCGCAGCTCGGTCGGGAACGGCCCGCCGCCGACGCGGGTCGCGTAGCCCTTGGCGATGCCGAGCACGGTGTCGATCGCGGTCGGGCCGACGCCCAGGCTGGCGCAGGCGCCGCCCGCCGTCGCCGACGACGACGTCACGTAAGGATAGGTGCCGTGATCGATGTCGAGCAGCACGCCCTGCGCGCCTTCGAACATCACGTTGTCGCCGCGCTTGATGGCGGCGTGCACCAGCTTCGAGGCGTCGCCGATGTACGGGCGCAGCTCTTCCGCCAGCGCCAGGTAGTGCGCCGCGATCTCGGTGGCGTCGGGCGCCGCGCCGCCCAGCGCCGTCAGCAGCGGCATGAGCGCGTCGATCTGGCGCGCCAGCCCCGCGCGGAACCGCTCCGGGTGCAGCAGATCGCCGACGCGCAGGCCGGTGCGCGCGGCCTTGCTCTCGTAGGTGGGGCCGATCCCCTTGCGGGTTGTGCCGATGGTGTTGTCGGGCCGCTCGTCGCGCAGGCGATCGATCTCGCGGTGGTACGGCAGCGTCAGGTGCGCGCGCGCGGCCACCACCAGGTTGTCGTGGCGGGCCAGGAACCCCTGGGCGCGGAAGGTGCGCACCTCCTCGACCAGCACGGTCGGATCGACGACCATCGCCTCGCCGAGGACGCAGGTGACGTCCGAGCGCAGGACGCCCGACGGGATCAGGCGCGTGACGTACTTCTTGCCGTCGACGACCAGGGTGTGGCCGGCGTTGGCGCCGCCCGCCCAGCGCACGACGTAGCGCGCGCGCTCGGTCAGCAGGTCGACCACCTTCCCCTTGCCCTCATCGCCCCACTGCGCTCCGACGACGATCACGACGGACATGTGCACATTCCTTTGCTCATGACTTGTTACCGAGCCCGGTGCGCCCTGGCTTTGCCGGGCTGGCGCGCGGCGACGCCGACGGCCGCCTCCAGCGCGCCCGCCACCGCGTCGACGTCGACGGCGAAACCGACGGCCGGGCTCGGGCGCCCGTAGCGCGCCAGCAGGCCGTCGTAGCGGCCGCCGCGCAGCACGGCGTCCGACGCGCCGGGGACGAAGGCCTGGAAGCGGACGCCGGTGTAGTAGTCGAAGCCGCGCACCTCGCCCAGATCGACATGAAGGCGCGCGTCCAGCTTGCGCGCGCCGACCGCCGCGACGATCGCGGCCAGCTCGGCCAGCGCCCGCTTGATGCCGCCGTTGGGCGCGCGGGTGCGGGCATCCTCCAGCACCGCGGGCGCTCCCGACAGCTCGGGCAGGAGGCGCGCGAACTCGATCGCCGGCTTGGCGCCGCGCGCCTGCTTCAGCACGTCGCCGAGGCCGGCGCCGTCGTGCTTGGCGATGCAGCGGCGCGCCTCGCCCAGCGCCGCCTCGGGCAGCTCGAGCGCGGTCAGCACCTCGCGCGCCAGCCCGAGGTGACCGAGATCCACGGTGGGACGCGGCAGCCCGACCGCGGCCAGCGCCTCGACCGCCAGGGCGATCGCCTCGGCGTCGCCGTCCGGCCCCGCCACGCCCGCCAGCTCGACGCCGGCCTGCATCTGCTCGCGCTGGCCCCGCGCGCCACGCTCGAGGCGGACGACGGTCCCTTCGTAGCAGAGCCGCACCGGCCCGGGCTGGTCGCGGTAGCGCGTCGCGATCAGGCGCGCGATCTGCGGCGTGATGTCGGGCCGCAGCGCCACCACCTGGCCGGTGCTCGGCTCGACGAAGCGGAACGTCGCCGCGCGCGCGGCGTCGCCCAGCCCGAGCGCCAGCACGTCCTCGTACTCGAACGCCGGCGTGATGACGCGCGCGAACCCGCGCCGCTCGAACGTCGCCAGCAAGCCGTCGACGATGCGCCGGCGTGCCGACGCCGCCTCGGGCGCGTGATCGCGCATCCCGGTCGGCAGTCTCAATATCGGAGTCTCGGCCATGGCCGAGGCAGCCTTCCCTTCTTCTTATGTCCGCTTCTGATTTCCGCTTCGCCGCGGTCCCTACTTGACCGCGTTGCGAACGATGCCGTCCTTGAGGAAGCCGACGAACACCTCCGCCAGCTCGATCGCGACCTTCTCCTGCGCCTCGCGCGTCGACGCGCCGAGGTGCGGGCTGGCGATCAGGTTCTCGTGCTTGAACAGCGGCGCCGGCTCCGGCGGCTCCTTCCCGAACACGTCGAGCGCCGCGCCCGCCAGCTGCCCCGACGTCAGCGCCTCCAGCACCGCGTCCTCGTCGACGACGCCGCCGCGCGCGCAGTTGATCAGGTACGACCCCTTCTTCATCTTCGCGAACGTCGCGCCGTTGAACAGGTTCTTCGTCTCGGCGACGAGCGGGATGTGCAGCGTGATGAAGTCCGACTTCGCGACCAGCTCGTCGAACGTCACCGTCTTCACGCCCGCCGGCAGCTGCTTGGGCGGGAAGGGGTCGAAGCCGATGACGTTCATCTTCAGGCCGACGCCGCGCTCGGCCGCCTGGCGGCCGATGTTGCCCAGGCCGACCACGCCCAGCGTCTTGCCGGCGATCTCGACGCCCATGAACTTCTTCTTCTCCCAGATGCCGTTGCGCATCGTGTCCGCGGCCTGCGGGATCTTGCGCGCCAGCGCGAACATCAGGCCGATCGCCAGCTCCGCCGCCGCGGCCGCGTTGCCCTGGGGCGTGTTGATGACGAGGACGCCCTTCTCGTTCGCGGTCTTCACGTCGATGTTGTCGACGCCGACGCCGGCGCGGCCGATGATCTTCAACTTGCCGGGATTCGCCAGCGTGTCCGCCTTGATCTTGCTGGCCGAGCGGATGCCGACGCCGTGGTACTGGCCGATCACCGCCGCCAGCTCCTCCGGCTTCATCCCGGTCTTCACATCGACCTGGAATCCGGCGGCGCTGAGGATCTCGACGGCCTTCTTGGACATCTCGTCGGCAATCAGAACGCGAATCGGCTCGGACATGGCTCTATGTTCCTTCCCTTGACCTGCTGCCTTTGATCACGCGCGCCGGGTCTCGGCGAACGTCGCTTGTGCCGCCGCGACCCCGGCGCCCGGCCGAATGCCGAACCCGAGATCCGACAGCGTCATCTCCAACCCCGAAATGGCGGTGATGATGTCGAACTCGCTCATGTAACCGATGTGCGCGATGCGCACGATCTTCCCCTTCAGGTGATCCTGCCCGCCCGCGATGGTGATGCCGTAGCGGGTGCGCATCTGCTTGATCACCGCCGACCCGTCGATGCCGTTCGGCATACGGAACCCGGTCACCGAGTTCACCGGCGACGACGAGAACAGCTCGAGGCCCAGGCCGCCCGACGCCGCGCGCGCCGCCTTCGCCAGCCGCTCGTGCCGGTGCCAGACGCCCTCCAGTGTCTCTTCCTTCAGCATGCGCAGCGATTCGCGC
>DATBHU010000313.1:0-3607 GCA_036557265.1 Polyangia bacterium | reverse complement strand
GGCGCCAGCGAGTTGTTGATCTCGTGGCTGATGACGCGGATGGTGCGCTTCCAGGTGTCCGCCTCCTTGCGCAGGATCGCGCGCGTCAGCGGCTTCAGGATGAACAGGATGTGCGGCTGCATGCTGAGCTGGAAGTAGCGCCGCGCCAGGTGGTAGGTCTCGGGCGCGCCGGTGGGGCCGGCCTCCGGCGCGGCCGCGCCCGCCGGCGCCGGCGTCTCGACGCTGAAGATGGTGTCGGTCTCCTGCTCGATCGCCTGGCGGAACGCCGCCGGCGCCGCCGCCAGGATGGCGCGGAAGTCCTGGCCGTCGAGCTTGCGCCCCTCGCCGAACAGCTCGCGCGCGGCGCCGTTCGCGTAGACGATGCGCATCGCCTCGTTGCACAGGATGACGGCCATCGCCGTCGTCTCCAGCACGGTCTCGAGCAGGATCTCGCGCTGGTAGCGATCGTTGTGCTCGGTGCGCAGCGCCTCGCCCAGCTTGTTGAACCGGCGCACCAGATCGCCCAGCACGGCGTCCGCGTTGGGCGCGGCCAGGCGCATGCCGTACTCGCGCTCGCTGAAGCTGAGCAGGCCGTCGGACACCGCCTGCAGGATCGACGTCGCCGGATCGGTCACCAGCAGGCGCGACAGCATGAACGTCGCGACGGCGGCGCCCGCGACGCCGCCCGCGAAGGCGCCCGAGGTCAGCGCGTGGGCGCGCAGCAGCCAGCCGACCAGCGCGCCCGCCACGGTCGACAGGACGACGACGAGCGTGAGGCGCGTCCGGATCGTCAGCACGTCAGGACCTCAGACCATCAGACTTTGGGGCGCCGTTCCAGCACGATGCCGAGCCGCTCCATGCGCCGGTAGAGCGCCTGGCGCGACAGCCCCATCCCGGCGGCCGCCTTCGACACCACGCCGCCCGCCTCGAGCAGCGCCTCCTCGATCGTGGCGCGCTCGGGATCGGCGGCGGAGGCGCCCGCGGCGTGGTTGTCGGCCGGCTCCCGCGTCGCCGCCGCCGCCGCCGTCGACGACAACGCCGGCAGGCCGCCGGACGGCGTCGTGGCCGCCGCGCGCGGCTCGTGCTCGGGGCGGACGCGCGGGCCGCCCGCCGGGACGCCGAGGTGCGCCGGCTTGATGACGCCGTCGACGGCGGTCAGCTTGGCGCGGTGGATCCGGTTCTGCAGCTCGCGCACGTTGCCCGGCCATTCGTACTGTTGCAGCGTCGCGCGCGCCTCGTCGGACAGGCGGGCGGGCGGCGCCCCGTCGATGCCGGGCAGCGCCTCCAGGAAATGTTCGGCCAGCAGCAGCACGTCGTCGGGGCGCTCGCCCAGCGGCGGCAGCGGCAGCTCGATGACGTTCAGGCGGAAGTAGAGATCCTCGCGGAACGTCCCGGCCGCGATCGCCCGCGGCAGGTCGGTGTTCGTCGCGCTGACGATGCGCACGTCGGCCTTGCGCGTGCCGCTCGACCCGAGGCGCTCGAACTCGCCCGTCTGCAGCACGCGCAGCAGCTTGGCCTGGCCCGCCAGCGACAGGTTGCCGATCTCGTCGAGGAACAGCGTGCCGCCGTGGGCCGCCTCGAAGCGCCCGATGCGCGCCTTGTTGGCGCCCGTGAACGCGCCCGCCTCGGCGCCGAACAGCTCGGCCTCCAGCAGATCGTCGGGCAGGGCGCCGGCGTTCACCTTCACGAACGGCCGATCCTTGCGCCGCGAGTTCGCCTGCACGATCTCGGCGAGCTTCTCCTTGCCGGAGCCGTTCGGCCCGGTGATCAGCACCGGCGCGTCGGACCCGGCGATGGTGCAGGCGAGGTTGACCAGGCTGTGCATCGCCTCGCTGACGTAGACCAGCCCGCGCAGGTCGTAGCGCGTCGCCAGCGTCTTGCGCAGGCGCGTGCGCTGCGCGTTGAGGCGCGTGTTCTCCTGCTGCAGCGCCCGCATGTGCACCAGGTTCTTGACCACCCGGGCCAGCTTGTCGTCGTCCCACGGCTTCGCCATGTAGTCGCTGGCGCCCTCCTTCACCAGCGACACGGCCGTCTCCAGCGAGCTCCAGGCGGTCAGCAGCACCACCGGCAGATCCGGGTCCAGCTTCTTGATGGCGCGGAACAGCGCCACCCCCTCCTCGCCGGAGGTCGTCTCCTGCGTGAAGTTCATGTCCTGGACCACCGCGCCGATGTCCTCGGTCGCGATCAGATCCAGCGCCTCTTCCGGGCGGTTGACGACCACCGACGGCAGGCCGTGCAGCTCGAACAGCAGCTGCAGGGCCGCGCAGACGGCGGGCTGATCGTCGGCGATGAGCACCTTCATGGCGTCGGGGTCCCGCGCATCATCACAGCGTTCGCGTCGCCGCCCAAGGAGGAATGAGGGCCGCCCGCCGGGCCGGCACCAGCGCCGACAGCAGGCCGGTCGCGATGAAGATCGCCATCGAGATCAGGATCTCGTCGGGCGTCAGCTTCAGATCCGCCATGATCCGCCGCAGCACCTCGTTGAGCCCGAGCGCCAGGCCCAGCCCCAGCGCCAGCCCGAACGTGGTCAGGATCAGGTTCTCGAGCAGGAAGTAGCTGACGATCTGGCCGCGGTTGGCGCCGAGGGCGCGCCGCACGCCGATCTGGCGGGTCCGTTCGGCCACCGAGAACGACGCCAGCGCCAGCGAGCCGGCCAGCGCCACGGCGACCACCAGGAAGCCGGTCCAGATCAGGATCACCACCGCGCCCGCGGACAGCCGCGCGAACCGGGTGGCGTGGCGGTTCAGGCCCTTGACCATCACCGTCGAGTCGGTGTCGCCAGCCGCGAGGGCGCGCGTGGCCGCCGCGATCACCGCGTCCCGCTGACCGTCGGGGGCGTGCATCACGTAGACCAGCTCCTGCTCCGTCACCGGCTCGGCGGCGATCACCACCGCCGACGTCTCGGCGGGGACCCAGGCGCCGCGGAACGCGAAGTCTCGCACCACCCCGACCACGCGCACGGGGGCGAAGTCGCGGACCGTGATCGCCTGACCCACGGCGGCCTCGTACGTCCCGAAGATCTGCTCCGCCACCGTGCTGGTCAGCAGCACCGGGGTCAGCGCGGCGTCGGTGCGCGACGCCGCCGTCTGCGCGTCATCGCCCAGGCCGACGCCGGCGATCACGTGCAGGCCGAGCGCCGCCTCGATGCCGCTCGTGGCGCGCACGGGCCAGGCCAGATGCTCGCGCGCGTCGCCCTGCCGGAGCAGGACCGCGGGAAACGCGGCGCCGTCGGGAAGCGGCGGGGTGTCGACGGCCGCGGCCACGACGCCGGCGGCCGCGAGCGCCGCCAGGTCGGACCGCACCGCCGCGCGCGCCGCCTCGACGTCGCGCGGTCGGCTGAAACGCCGCCGGGCGATCACCAGCTGGCCCTCGGTCATGCCGGTGGGCCGCATGTGGAGGCGGTAGTAGTAGCGCATCGAGCTGAGCGTATGGGTCAGCATCACGAAGCCGAGCGCGACCTCCAGCACCAGCAGCGAGAACGCCCCCTTGTGGTGGCGCATCGAACGCAGGATCGGCCCGACCTCGAGCGACGCGTTCATGTTCACCTTCATGTCCATGCTCAGATCTTGCCGAGGTAGCGCGTCGGCGCCGTGGAGGCGATCCGCCAGGCCGGGTAGACGCCGCTCAC
>DATBHU010000312.1:0-11671 GCA_036557265.1 Polyangia bacterium | reverse complement strand
ACGGGTGGTTCGGGCGCGCCCGGATCGGGCGGGGACGGTGCCCCGGCCGGGTCCGGTGGCGGAACGCCCGACGCGGCAGCCGGGACCGGCGGCGGAGGCGCGGGAGCGGGGACCGGCGGGGGCGGGTCGCCAGACGCGGCGCCTGACGCACCGATGGAACCCGGCATCATCATCCAGGAAGACCAGCCGGGGTTCTCGGCGGTGGACGGCAAGATCTACCCGCGACAGGGGAGCACCTCGATCACCGGGTTCACCGGCACGGGCTTCGCCGATGGCGATCCGGGGATGGGCAAGACGATCGCCTGGAGCGTGAAGGCCGAGACGGCCGGCACCTACCGGCTCGTCTGGCGGTACGCGTTCGGCGGGGCGGCGGCGAACACGCGCGACGCGAAGCTCGCGATCAACGGCGTCACCGTCGCGGACATGGTCACGTTCGCGTACACGACGGACTGGACCAACTGGCAACAGACGCCGGCGCTGGAGGTGCAACTCGCCGCCGGCTCGAACTTCATCCAGCTCGCCGCGCTGGGCGCGAGCGGCCTCGCCAACATCGACTACCTCCAGGTCCTCGGCGAGGGGCTGACGCCCGACAACCCCAGCTTCTCGCTCACGGTCGCGCCCAACGACGCTGCGGCCGGCAGCGTCAGCTGGGCGCCGATGCAGGCGTTCTATCCGGCGGGCGCGTCGGTGATGCTGACGGCGACGCCGAACGCGGGCTACTTCTTCCAGAGCTGGACCGGCGATTCACCGAGCGCGACCGCGGCCACGACGATCACCATGACGAGGAACATGGTGATGACCGCGCGCTTCCTGCCCGACGGCACCGTGCAGGATCCGGCGCTGCTCGGCTACGCGGCCGTCCAGGACGACGCCGGCACGCCCTATCTGCTGAACGGCGGATCGCTCGGCCCGACGGTGACCGCGACGACGGTCGACGAATTGAAGATGTACCTCGGCAGCCCGGGGCCGTACGTGGTGCAGGTGTCGGGGCTGATGCAGGGCACGGACAGCATCGACATCAAATCCGACAAGACGCTGCTCGGCGTCGGCGCCGACGCGCACCTGCAGGGGCTCGAGCTGTCGATGAACGGATCGCGCAACATCATCATCCGCAACATCGCCGTGTCGCACGTGATCGCCGACGGCGCGGGCGTGGCCAACGACGCCATCGTGATGACGGGCGCGATGAACGTCTGGATCGATCACTGCGAGCTCTACTCCGACCTGACGCACGGCAAGGACTATTACGACGGCCTCGTCGAGATCAAGAACGGCGCGTCGTTCGTGACGGTGTCGCGCTGCCACATCCACGATCACTACAAGGTCAGCCTGATCAGCTCCGGCGACGAGCAGGTCGGCGACACCGTCATCCGCGCCACCTACCACCACAACTACTTCCACGACGTCGGCTCGCGGCTGCCCAGCATCCGCTTCGGCAAGGCGCACGTGTTCAACAACTACTACATCAACGTCCCCGACGGCTCGGGCGTGAACAGCCGGATGGGCGCGGTGGTCCGCGTCGAGGGCAACTACTTTCAAGGCGTCGAGAACCCGATCGTCTTTCTCGACAGCGCGAAGACCGGCTATTGGGACGTCACGGGCGGCAACACCTTCGTCGGTTGCACCGGCAGCCAGCCGACGACGTCCACCGGCCAGCTGACCCCGCCCTACAGTTACACGCTGGACGCCGTCACCGACGTGCCGGCGGCGGTGCCGGCGGCCGCGGGCGTCGGCAAGCTCTAGCCGACCGAGCGGCGCAGCTCCGCGAGCTGATCCTCCAGCTTCACGAGCACGGCCGTCTGGCTGGTCACCTCGCGTTCCAGCTCCCCCGCCCTCCCGGCGTGCCCGGCGGCGCGCGCGTCCGCCTGCGCGGCCAGATCTTCTTCCCCGATGTTCCGTGCCAGGCGCGCCTTCGCGGACCACTCGTCGACCAGCGCGCGCTCCTCGGCCGCCGAGGACCGCAACCGCTTCTCGTCCGCCCTCACGATCGAGACGGCGCGCTCGGCCTCGATGAGCAGCTCGCGCAGCATCTCGCGGTCATGGGGCACCGGGAGGCCGTGCGCCGCGAGCAGGTCCCAGAGGCGGTACATGCGCGCGCGTTCGCGCGCCCCGCCCCCCTCGCTCCAGGCGGCCAGCGCGCCGTTGATCGCCGCCAGCGCCGCCCCGACGCCGCCCTCGTCCGTGACCAGGGCGAGCTCCGCCGCGATCTCGAGCTGGAGCCCACCTTCGTGAACGGGCTAGTGGGCGATGCAATCGCCGGTGCCGGTCGCGTGCAGGCAGTGCGCCATCGTGGTGCCCATGTTGTCCGGGGAGACGGCCGTGCACAGGTGGTAGGAACGGCACATCCTCAAGTCCTCCGTCAGCGCGGCGTAGGACGCCTCGCACATCGCCATCGTCGTGTAGCCGGTGGGAATCGTGAAGCCGCTGACGTCCGAGCAGCCGTTCAGGAAGATCGCGCAAAAATCCGCGGCGCTCATGGCGGGAGAGGCCAGCCCCTGCGACGTGCACACCGGGATCGTGGTTGTTGCCTGATCGCTCCCTGCGTCGGGCGCTGAATCGTTCCCTGCGTCCGCCGCCGACTCGTTCGCTGCGTCCAGGGCCGAGTCGTTCCCTGCGTCCGCCGCTTGCATGGCAGAGCTGGATCCACACGCGGCCACGCCGACCAGCGCCAGGATCATCCAGGCTTTCGATTCTGCCGCGTTTACCATTTCGCCACCCCCGGCCGTTGCGTGATCGCGCGACGATGCTAGCACCGTCGGGGGCGGGCAGATTACGATTGTCCGCGAGACCGATGCCGCCGATCACCCGGATCCTCGTCATCGCGAGCTGCGTGCTCGGCGGCTGCGCGAAGGCGCCCGACTACAGCTACGACCGCGGCGGGCGCGGCGGGGCCGCCGGCGCCACGGCGCGCGGCGGGATGGGCGGCGGCGCGGGCACCGGCGGGGTGGGCGCGGGCGCCGCCGGCGCCGCGGGCGCCGGGATCGCGGGCGGCTCCGGCGGCGGCGCCGGCTCCGGCGGCGGACGCGGCGGAACGACGGGCAGCGGGGTGCTCCAGCATCACAATCACGCTTCACGCGACGGCGTCTACGTCGACGCCCTGTTGACCAGGGCGGCCGTCGCGACGTTGCAGCTCGATCCGAATTTCGCGCCCACGTACGGCGGGCCCGTCTGGGCGCAGCCGCTCTATCTGGACGGCGTCGGCGGGAAGCCGGATCTGCTGTTCGTCGCCACGAATCAGAACCACGTACTCGCCTACGACGGCATGACGGGGGCGCTGATCTGGGATCGCGCGCTCGGCACGCAGGCCGTTCGGCCCGATACCGTCTGCAGCCCGGGGCCGGTCGGAATCGTCGGCACGCCGATCATCGACGGCGGCGCGCGCGTCCTCTACGTCGATGCGCTGACCGGCGGTGACAACCACAAGCACCTGGTGTTCGCCCTCGACGCCGACACGGGCGCGACGCGCGCCGGCTGGCCGGTGGACGTCGACGCGACGGCGCGCGTCGGCACGCTCGCCTTCACCTCCAGCACGCAGAACCAGCGCGGCGCGCTGGCGCTGCTGGGCGGGACCCTGTTCGTCCCCTACGGCGGTTTCGGCGGCGACTGCGGCAACTATCGGGGCTGGGTGGTCGGGATCTCGACGACGGACCCGACGCGCGTCAGCGCCTGGGCGACGCGCTTCAACGGCGGCGGGATCTGGGCGCCCGCCGGCATCTCGTCCGACGGCGCGTCGATCTACTTCGCCACCGGGAACACCTCGAGGCCGTCGACCTGGCTCGACGGCGAGGGGGTCTTCAAGCTGTCACCGACGCTGGAGCCGACCGCCGATGCGACCCGCTACTTCGTGCCCGCGAACTGGTTCGACCTCGACTACATGGATGCCGACCTGGGCGGCACGGCCCCCGTGCTCGTCGACGTGCCGGGCGCCCCGAACCCGCGGCTGGTGGCGCTGTTCGGCAAGGACGCGAACCTCTACCTGCTCGATCGCGACAACCTGGGCGGGATGAGCGCGCCGCTCTCCAAGAGCCCCGTGCTCTGGTATCAGATCATGAGCGCGCACGCCGCCTACACCACGCCGACGGGGACTTACGTCATCAGCCGAGGGCCGGTCTACGACTGTCAGAGCAACCCCGGGAGCGGCTACCTGTTCGCCGCGAAGATCGCGCCCACGTCGCCGCCGACGGTGACGATCCCCTGGTGCCAGGTCGACTTCTACTCGAGGTCGTCGAACGTGCCGGCCGTGACGATGGTCGACGGCCAGGGAACGGACGCGATCGTGTGGCTCGTCGGCGACGGCGGCGACCTGCTGGCCATCGACGGCGAGACCGGCGAATACGTCATGAAGGGCGCGCTCGGCACCATCACCGACTTCTCGCGGCACCTGGCGCCGATCTTCACGAAGGGACGGGTCTTCGTGGCCGGCAACAGCCGGGTCTACGCGTTCAAGCCCGCGCCCTGATCGGACGCCTGCGGCGCCGCCGGACGAGCAGGCCCGCGAGGGCGAGGACGGCGGTCAGCGCGACGCCCGCCGGCGCTCCGTTCGATCCCACGCTGCAGCTGCAGCCGCCGCTGTTGCCTCCCCCGGTTCCGCCGCCGCCGCCGTTTCCGCCCGCGCCGATCCCCCCCACGCCGCCGCCGGCGCCGCCCGTCGATTGCCCCGGCAGGTGGCAATCCGTGCCGCACGGCGCCCCGGCGGCGTTCGCCGCGCCGTTGTCGCACTGCTCGCCTGGATCGACGACGCCGTCACCGCAGCGCGCCGACATACACGTCGTCCGACACGCGCCCGCCGTCGTGTCGCTGTTGGCCGCGCCGCTGTCGCACTGCTCGCCCGGATCGACGACGCTGTCGCCGCAGCGGGGCTGCACGCACGCCACCCGGCAAGCGCCCGGCATCGTGTCGCTGTTGGCGGTCCCGCTGTCGCACGCTTCGCCCGTGTCGACGACGCCGTCGCCGCAATGAGCGGTCGTGCAGTCGGTGCGGCACGCGTTGGGCGCGGTGTCGCTGTTCGCCGTCCCGTTGTCGCACTGCTCGCCCGTGTCGGGCTTGCCGTTGCCGCAAAACGGCGTCCACCCGATGTCGCGCATCAGCGCCTGCTCCATGCGCAGGTCGTGGCTGACCGTGTACGACGCGTTCGGCTCCTGCATCAGGTCGGGGCGCGCCAGCGTGTCCCAGTGCGACACCGTCGAGCCCTCCAGCAGCGGCCGCGTCGCGTACATGTACATCTGGCCCTGCGCGTCCGTCCCCACCAGACGGGTCGCGTCGGCGTCCAGCGTGACCATCTCGTTGCTGGCGCCCGATACCAGGACGGCGTCGGCGTAGGTGACACCGATGACCGGGATGTGGACAGGAAACATCGCGACCTGGCTGGGCGGATCGTCGAGCGAGAACGGCGGCTCGATGCCGTAGCCGCCGTTGACGTCGGCGATCAGGACGGCGATCGCGCCGCCCATCTGCGCGAGCTGCGACTTCTGGGACGACGGACAGTCGCCGCCCTGGAACAGGACGACCTTCCCCGTGTAGGAGGGCGGCAGCGCGCAGCCGTCGACCGGCGTGCCGAGCACCACCGGGCCGTGCACCGAGCCCGCCGACAGGTAGGGACCGAAGTCGGCCTCCGACAGCGCGCCGCCGAGACCGTTGATGGCGGGCGCGAAGGTGAGGCGCGGCGCGCCCTTCGCGAGCACCTTCGCCGCCGCCTTCGTCACGTTGTCGCCCTGCCACACCAGGTGGCGCACGTTCTGCGCGGAAGTGGCCCGCTGCGCGTCGGTCATGGCCGACCACAGCTGCCCGGTCTGGTTGTCGTAGAGGTGCGCCGTGAAGGTATCGACCATGTCGAGCTGCCCGCCGCCCAGCGCACCGCTCTCGTTGTCGACGGCGCTCGCGAATCCGAGGCCGTGCCCGAGCTCGTGCAGCAGCACCGAGATCAGGTCGATGTCGTCGGCGGGCGGCTTGCCGTCGAACCCGTAATACCAGTCCTGCTGGCCCGCGCTGCAGTCGTAGAGCGAACCGTTGAACATCGCGTCGATGTCTTCGGAGGTGGAGTCCAGGTCCTGACCGGCGATGCGATTGGCGAGCGCCAGCGGGTAGAGGACGTTCGGGGGCAGGCCGGGCCGGTTCGCGACCAGACCGGCCGAGCTCGCCTGGCCGAGCGTGATGCGCCCGCCGCTGCAGTCCAGCGGCGCGAACGACGCGTAGATGACGATTGGCACGGTGCTGTCGATGGTCTTTCCCCAGATCCGCGTCGCTTCGTTGAAGGCGTTCAGCCGCTGCTGGCCGACCGTGGTCCCCGGATTGCCGCCCACGGGGCTGACCGGCGTCGGATCGTTGAAGCCCTCGCCGGGCGCGTCCATGTTCGTGACCAAGAACGTCGCCGTCGCGCTGGCCGTAGCGGGCCAGATCGCGGCCGCGAGCGCCAGCCCCAGCGCCCACCGCACCTCGCGGCGCCTCACTTGGTCCCTTGGTTGCCGAGGGACGCGGGCGGCGCGACGCACGCCTGCCGGTATCTGCCGTCCGGCTGGCGCTCGAGCACGCGGACGTGACGGGCCGTGCCGCGGAGATCGACGCGCACGCCGCCGCCGGGCATCGCCGTCGGCGGCGGCATCCTCGACGTGCGGTGCGCGAGATCGATGAACGTCCCGGCCAGCGGCGCGTTCGGCGCCTGCCCGAGCACGCGCCCGTCAGGCGCTTGCCGCGCCTCGGGCGCCGGCGCTGCCGGAGGCGCCGCCGCTCCCGTCGGCCCCGAACGCTCCCCGCAACCAAGCAATAGAAGAAGAACCGCCACCGAAACCACTCGCATAGTCGCCGCTCCTACGTGAACGCCAATAGTGAAACAGCGACGATGTTAATCGCAATGCGGGCAAATGTCTCCGTTCCGCGGGCACGCAATGCGAGAAAATGTGGTTGCGCTGATGACGCTATGCTTCGATCGCCCGGCGCAACGATCGGTTCACGGCCAGCATCGTGACGGCCGCGCAACGGCGCGCCGCCGGCGGCCGTCGCGCGATCAGCCGCGGATGCCGGGCAGGATCTGGCCGACGGTCGACAGGTCGTAGTCGACCGCCCAGGTGTCGGAGGTGCGGCCGTTGACGCTGGTGGAGCCGTAGCCGGGCTTGCCGCCGGTCTCGTAGTCAGCCGGCGCCAGCCCCATCGCCTGCAGCGCCGTCACCAGGAACTGGTTGTGCGGGAGGCCCTTGATGACGTTGCCGTTCTCCTGCGCGAAGTAGGCGCGGCCGTCCCAGTCGATGTAGTCGATGTAGCGCCCCGGCTTGATGAAGCCGCCCGCGCCGCCCGCCAGCAGGCATGGCACGCTGTAGGCGATGTGGTTGAAGCCGAGCTCGTTGCCCCAGTAGACGAGCGAGTTGTCGAGATAGGTGGTGCCGCCCATCTCGGGGACGTCCAGCTTGGCGAGCAGCTTCGCGAACACCTCGCTGGCGATCCAGGCGTTGATCCCCTTCAGCAGCCGCCGCGAGTTCGCGTTCGAGAAGTCGTGCGCCAGGCCGTGCCAGGTGCCGCCGCTGGCGTCCTCCGAATGGTAGTAGCCGAGCTGCGCGGTGCTGGTCGAATCGGGGCTGGGTCCGAGCGCCTTGTGGACGCCGATGGTGACGATGCGCGTGCGATCGCACATCAGGGCCGCGGTCACGATGTCGAGGAACAGGCCCCACTTGGTCGTGATGTCGGTGGTGTTGAGACCGGTGTTGTTGGCCATCGACGCGGGCGCCATCGGCGGCGTGCACGACATCATCGGCGTCCCGGTCGGTGACAGCTTGGCCTGCAGCTCCGACACCAGCGACACGTAGCGATCGACCAGCTGCTTGTCGGCGCCGCCGAGGCGGCTGGTCTGCCGGAGGCGCGTGTAGTCGGCGTAGACGCGATCGACCAGCAGCTTGTCGCGCGTGTTGGTCGGGTTCACGCCGCCGCCGGCGGTGAAGCCCGCGAACACGTCGTTGAAGGCGTCCAGCGGGTTGGCGCGCGTGGTCAGCTGCTGGACCGGCCCGCCCTTCATGCCGAGGTCCGAGTACGACATCGCGTTCGTCACCCCCTGCGAGATGTGCAGGGAGCGCAGGCCCGGCGTCGCCGCGTAGACCTTGGGCGAATACGCCATCACCTGGTCGATCGTCGGCACGTCGGGCAGGCTGTCGGCGTCGCACGGGGTGGCGGCCGTGCACGACGAGAAGTTGCCCAGCAGGCCGCCGTAGTTGTGGTTCACGGCGGGAAGGAAATCGAGGCCGCGGATCAGCGTCAGCTTGGGCAGGAACGGGTTCAGCGCCGGGCCCAAGATTCCAGAGATCCCCGTCGACGTCTGGAAGTCGGTGAGCGGCGCCCAGGTGTAGTTCTTGCCGCTGACCAGCTTCTGCGTCAGCAACGTCGTGCCGTCCGCCTTGCTGGTCCCCGCGTACTTGCTGTCCTTCAGCATGTAGCCGTTGCCCGTGAAGGCCGGGTACCACTCCTGCACCAGCTGCGTGCTGAACGACTTCAGCACGATGAACCGCCTGGGCGGCGTGACGGTCTGGCCGGCGGCGTCGCGCGGCGCCAGCGATTCGAGGAACGGCATCGCCAGCACGGCGCCGCCCGCGCCCCTGAGGAACAGCCGCCGCTGAAACCGCGTCGGCCTTCTCATGGCGCGCCCACCTTGTGCTGGCGGAAACCGTCGCCGGTCGCGATGGCGCGGAACGCGGCGGCCAGCGCGCCGCCCGAGGCCAGGCCGGCGCGCATGGTGTCGTACGCGCAGGCGTCGGCGCTGTCGGCCGTGGGATCGCGGCGGAGCGCGTAGCGGAAATAGTTGGCCGACAGGCAGGCCTCGACCTTGCCGCTGTCGACGATCCGCTGGTTCAGCTCGGCCGGACCGGCGACGGGCCGCATGTCGCCCAGGACCACCTGCGGGATCGCGCTGGTGTCGATGGGCAGCGTCGCCAGCAGCGCGCCCGTCTGCTCGTCGTACACCTTCTCCGCGGTGCGGAAGCGGCCGAGCGCGTCGTACGCCTCCATCACGTAGCCGAGGTTGCTGAACGAGTTGTGGCAGGTCTGGCAGAGGCCGTTGCCTTCGACCTTGGCCTGGTAGCGCTGGCGCGTCGTCATCGCCGTGCTCTGGGGCGGCGGGTCCAGCGATCCGGCCGGCAGGCTGTTCGGGTCGGGGCGCGGCAGGTTGTCGCACAGGATCGCGCGCCGGAGCATGGCGCCGCGGTGGAACGGGTTGGTCGTTTCCAGGTTGTCGGCGAGCAGCGCCGCGCGCTGCAGGAGGCCGGCCCGGCTGCCGTCGGTGAAGCGCGGGTAGTCGCCGCTGCCGCTCCAGGCGGCGACGCCGTAGAGGTGCGCCAGGTCGGCCGACTTCGTGACCGACAGGTCGGAGGTCAGCAGATCGTCGAGCGTCCCGGACTGCGTCCAGGTGTAGAGGTCGGTCAGGTCGTGGATCTCCGTCACCATGTCGCCCCAGTGGTCGTGGCCGGCGACGCCGACGTTCTCGCCCGCCGCGAACGCCATGAACCCGGGGCGATCGGCCGAGAAGCCGGTGAACGATTCGAACTTCATCCACTCGTTCCAGAACTGCCAGATGGTGTCGCGCGTGCGCGGATCGGCGAACACGCGATCCAGCTGGGTGTTGAATCCGGCGTCCGTCGCCAAGGATCCGTCAGCGGCCGCCGCCAGCAGCGCGTCGTCGGGCAGCGTCTGCCAGAACGTGTACGAGAGGCGCGACGCGATCTCGTAGGGATCGAGCGCCAGGTAGTCGGCGCGCCCGGAGATGGGTGTGCCGGCGAGCTCGAGGTGGTTCACGAAGCGCGGCGACATCAGCAGCATGACGACCACGTTGCGGATCGCCTCGGTGGCGCTGGCGGGCGCCGGCGACGTCCCCGTCGCGACGTCCTTCATCTCGGCGAGCTCGTCGGCGTCGAGGGGGCGGCGGAAGGCGCGCTTGCCGAACGAGGCGAGGAACGCGTCCAGGCAGCTGGCGGCGAGCGGCGTC
The DNA here is from genome assembly GCA_036557265.1 of Polyangia bacterium. Taxonomy (GTDB): domain Bacteria; phylum Myxococcota_A; class Polyangia; order Fen-1088; family Fen-1088; genus JADGRB01. The sequence goes on along the minus strand of DATBHU010000312.1, from coordinate 1,716 downwards.
GTCGTCGCGCAGCTGCCGGCGAGCGTGGTCAGGCGCTGGCTGCTCTTGGTCGCCGCGTCGGCGACCGCGCTGGCGACGTTGAAGTAGCCCTGGATGTGGTCGTCCGAGATGCGCGCGTCCAGGCCGCGGAACGCGACCGTGCTGTCGTCCGGGATGGCCGCCAGCATCGGCGCGACCTCGGTCGCCACGGCGTCGAGGCCGCTCGCGCTCAGCAGGTCACGCACGGTGTTCCGGTACTGCAGCGTCGACAGCTTCATCAGCGGCGACACGCCCGGCTCACCGCCGCCCGCGGGGCAGGTGCCGAAGGCGTCGGGCGTCGTCGGCGCCGGCATGCTGGCCCCCGCGCCGCCCGTGCCCGTCATGACGCCCGCGCCGACCCCGCCCGCCCCCTGGCCGTGGCCGCCCACCTTGCCCTCGCAGGCGAGCAGCCCGGAGGCCGCCGCGAACGCCGCCAGCGCGAACAAGGCGCGGTGGCGCGCGCGATACGGCGCGGAATCTGGCACGGCTCCGCCCATCTGCGGAGTACGAACCCCGAGATCCGCCAAACGGTCCACGATCGCCGTAACGTGCCGTGTTCGTTGTCGCTATCCTCTATGATGGGGGACGGATGCGCGGTCCGACGCTGCCGCTCGCCTTCTTCACCGCCGCCCTGGCCGCCGCCCTGGCCGCCGGCCGGCCGGCGGCGGCTGCGGCCCCGCCGAGCTGCGCGGGCGGCGGCGACGGACCGTGGGTGCAGCTGCAGCTCGGCACGCAGGGGTGGAGCGACGCCCAGCGGGCGGCCGTGCTGTCCGACCTGCAGCACACGCTGGCGACCCGCGGCATCGCCGCCTGCTCGGGCGACGCGCACCCGGCGACGGGCGCGCCGCTGGCGACGTTGACCGTGGACGCGAGCCCCGACGACGCCGCCAAGGCGACCGTCGACATCGAGGTGCGCGACGCCGTCACGCACAAGCGCGTCCGCCGCGACGTCGATCTGTCGCGCATCCCCGACGACGGGCGCGCCGCCGCCATCGCCATCGAGGCGGACGAGCTGCTGAGCGCGAGCTGGGCGGAGATCGCGCTCGACACGGCGCGCGCCCGGCAGGCGCAGGAGAGCGCGCGCCCGCAGGTCGTCACCACCGTCGCGCAGACGCTGGCGCCCGCGCGCGTCGGCGAGGCGGGCGCGGTGGGCGCGCGCGGGGTGTTCGAGCGCTACCTGGGCGGCGAGGGGCTGACGCTGCTCGGGGGCGACGCGTTCGGCCGGGTGGTCGCGCCGCGCTGGCAGCTGGAGTTCGCGGGCGAGCTGCGCGCCGCGCCCGCGACCGCGGCGCCCCACGGCCGCGTCAGCGCGCTCGCGGCGGGCGGAAGCGTCTCCTTCTTCGTGCGCGTCGCCGGCGGGCGGCGGGCGTCGCTGGCGGTCGGCGCCGGGGCGTCGGCCGCCTGGCTGTCGTTCCGCGCGGAGGCGGCGCCGGGCGGCGAAGGCTCGACGTACGCCAACCTGCTGGCGGTCGGGCGCGCGCGCGTGGTCGGGCGGCTCGGGCTCGGGCGCGCGCTGCACGCGACGGCCGGCGTCGACGTCGGCGCGGCCCTGCGCGGCGTGGAGGCGAAGGACGGGGGCGCGGCCGTCGCCAGCGCGCGCGGCCTGCTCGTCGCCGCGAACGTGGGGCTGGAGTCGCCATGAAGCTGACGGAACAGCGCGCCTTCGCACTCCTCGCCGCGGCGGGCGCGGTGCTGGCG
>DATBHU010000311.1:0-4364 GCA_036557265.1 Polyangia bacterium | reverse complement strand
CACGCCAGCGGCTACTTCCGCCAGGCGATCGCGCGGCGGCTGCGGATGAAGGTCGCGCCGGCGGTGAAGTTCGAGGTCGACAAGGTGTTCGAGCAGGCCGAGCGCGTCGAGAAGCTGCTGCGCGAGGAGGCGGCGGAGCATCCCGAAGCAACGGCGCCGGGCGCGGGCGATGCCGACCGCAGCCGCAACGCGGATGACGAAGGCGGCGACGACGAATAGGGCGCGGCCCGATCGACTGGCGCTGGACGCGGTGCTGGTGATCGACAAGCCGGTCGGGCCCACGTCGTTCGACGTGGTCCGGCGCGTGCGGCGCGCCGCCGGGATGCGGCGAATCGGGCACGGCGGCACGCTGGATCCGGCGGCGTCGGGCGTGCTGCCGGTCTGCCTCGGCGAAGCGACCAAGCTCGCCCAGTTCCTGCTCGACGCCGACAAGGAGTACGAGTTCACGGTCTGCCTCGGCGTCGAGACCGACACCGACGACGCGATGGGCGCCGTCACGGCCCGCGCTGACGCGAGTGCGATCGGCGAGGCGGCGGTGCGCGCCGCGCTGGCGCCGTTTCGCGGTCCGATCACGCAGGTGCCGCCCAGCTACTCGGCGCTGAAGCGCGCGGGGCGCCCGCTGTACGACTACGCGCGCGCCGGCGAGGCGGTCGCGCCCGCGCCGCGCGCCGTCACGGTGTACGAGCTGGAGCTGACGTCGTTCGCCGGTCCGGCGGCGGCGGCGTTTCGCATGCGCTGCGCGAAGGGGACCTACGTGCGCGCGCTGGCGCGCGATCTCGGGCGCGCGCTCGGTGTGGGCGGACACGTGACGGCGCTGCGGCGAACCCGGTCGGGGCCGTTCTCGCTGGCCCAGGCGCGGCCGCTGGACGAGGTGCTGTCCGCGCTGGTCGCGCCCGACCAGGCCGCCGCGGCCCTGCCGCTGGTCGAGCCGGCGGACGCGCTCCGGCACCTCGAGCGCCGGAGCATCGGCGACGACACGGCCCGCGACGTCCGGATGGGCAAGCGGGTCACCCTCGAACCCGGCGAAGAGACAGGCGATCGGCGGCTCTGCCTGCTGGACGGGCGGGGCAGGCTGGTCGCGGTCGTGCGGACGCAAGCTGCGACTGTGGTAGAGATATTGCGCGTTTTTCGTCCCTAACTCATTGACGAGGGCCGGGTTTTTTGGCACATTCCCGACCACTCGAAAAGACAAAGAAGAAACAATGGCCCTCGCAGCGGAACGTAAGTCGGCAGTCGTACAGAAATTCGCCCGGAAACCCGGTGACACCGGGTCTCCCGAAGTTCAGATCGCTCTGCTTTCGGAACGGATCTCGTATCTCACCGAGCACTTCAAGGTGCACGCGAAGGATCACCACTCGCGTCGCGGCCTGCTGATGCTGGTCGGCCAGCGCCGACGTCTCCTGGACTACCTCAAGGCCAAGAACGTCGACCGCTACCGCGCCGTGATCCAGTCGCTCGGTATCCGCAAGTAGACATTCGGACGCGAATCCGACGATCGCAGGCTTTTGCGAAGGGCGACGGCGCTTGCGCGCCGCGCCCATTCGCATTGTCGCGACCTCCGTTCGACCCGACTTCGTTCGGCCGCAAACGGGCCCCCTGATCAGGAGACAAGCATGTTCGTTCGTGAAGGTGTGAATTTCGGCGGCAAGGAGCTCAGCATCGAGACCGGCCGCATGGCCAAGCAGGCCGACGGCTCGGTGGTCGTCCGCTACGGCGACACGATGGTGCTCGTGACCGCGGTCGCCTCCTCGTCGATCCGGCCCGGCGTCGACTTCATGCCGCTGACCGTCGACTACCTGGAGAAGACCTCCGCCGCCGGGCGCATCCCGGGCGGCTATTTCAAGCGCGAGGGGCGGATGACCGAGGTCGAGGTGCTGACCTCGCGGCTCATCGATCGTCCGTCGCGTCCTCTGTTTCCGAAGGGCTGGCGGTTCGATACGCAGGTGATCGCGATGGTCGTGTCGACCGATCGCGAGAACGCCTCGGACGTGCTGGCGATGACCGGCGCCTCGTCGGCGCTGCACCTCAGCGACATCCCCTGGGCGGGCCCGTACGCGGGCGTCCGCGTCGGCCGCGTCGACGGCAAGCTGCTGGTCAACCCGACGTTCGCGGAGCGCGCCACGTCGGACCTGGATCTGGTCGTCGCCTGTAACCGCGACGCCATCGTCATGGTCGAGGGCAGCGGCGGCGAGGTCGGCGAGGAGGTCATCGTCGACGCGCTGATGTTCGCGCACAAGGAGTGCCAGCCGCTCATCGACCTGCAGGAGAAGCTGAAGGCGGCGGTCGGCAAGGCCAAGCGCGAGTTCGCGCCGCCGGCCAAGGACCCGGTGATCGTCGAGAAGGTCGGGCAGCTCGCCAACCAGAAGATCGAAGCGGCCATGGCGATCCGCGACAAGCAGCAGCGCTACGCGGCGCTGGACGCGGCGGGCAGCGAGACGAAGGCGGCGCTCGCCGAGGAGTTCGCGGAGCGTGCCGGCGAGGTCAGCGAGGCGTTCGAGTCGGCCAAGAAGAAGCACCTGCGCGAGCTGGTGCTGAACACGGGCCGGCGCATCGACGGGCGCGCCACGACGGACATCCGGACCATCACGTCCGAGGTCGGCGTTCTGCCGCGGACGCACGGCTCGTCGCTGTTCACGCGCGGCGAGACCCAGGCGCTGGTGACGACGACGCTGGGCACCAGCCAAGACACGCAGCACATCGAAGGCATCATCGGCGACATCGAGAAGCGCTTCATGCTGCACTACAACTTCCCGCCCTTCTCGACCGGCGAGACCAAGCCGCTGCGCGGCGCCAGCCGTCGCGAGACCGGCCACGGCCACCTGGCCGAGCGCGCGCTGGCGCGCATCCTCCCGAGCGACAAGGACTTCCCCTACACGATCCGGATCGTGTCGGAGATCCTCGAGTCGAACGGCAGCTCGTCGATGGCGTCGGTGTGCGGCGGCACGCTCTGCCTGATGGACGCGGGCGTTCCGATCAAGACGCCGGTCGCCGGCATCGCGATGGGCCTCATCAAGGAAGGCGATCGCGTCGCCGTGCTGTCGGACATCCTCGGGGACGAAGATCACCTGGGCGACATGGACTTCAAGATCTGCGGTTCGAAGGCCGGGATCACGGCGGTCCAGATGGACATCAAGATCCAGGGGCTGACGCGGGAGATCCTCGAGACGGCGCTGCGCCAGGCCAAGGATGCCCGCCTGTTCATCCTCGGCAAGATGGCCGAGGCGCTGGCCGCGCCGCGCGAGGACCTGTCGCGCTACGCGCCGCGCATCCACACGCTGCGGGTCAAGCCCGACCAGATCCGCGAGATCATCGGCCCGGGCGGAAAGACCATCCGCGGCATCACGGCCCAGACCGGCGTCGCCATCGAGGTGGAGGACGACGGTACGGTGCACATCGCGTCGCCGGACGGCATCGCGGTGAAGAAGGCGATCGACATCATCAAGGGCCTGACCACGGAGCCCGAGGTGGGCGAGTTCTACCTGGGCGTGGTCAAGCGGCTGGCGGAGTTCGGCGCGTTCGTCGAGATCCTGCCGGGCACCGACGGCCTGGTCCACATCAGCGAGCTCGACGAGAAGCGCGTGCGGGTGGTGCAGGACATCTGCAAGGAGGGCGACGAGATGCTGGTGAAGGTGATCGGCATCGATCGCGCTTCGGGCAAGATCCGCCTGTCGCGCCGTGAGGCGCTGGGCAAGACGCCGGACGTCGTCCACAACTTCCGCGCCGTCGCCGCGTCGTAAGCGACGTAGGCAAAGCGTAGGTAAGCACAGAGGCACGTGGCCGCGCCCCGGGTCCGCTTCCAGAAGCTGCGCCCGGGGGCGCAGGCGCCGCGCTACATGTCGGAGGGGGCGGCGGGGCTGGACCTCGCCTCCGCCGCCGACGAGCCGATCGAGATCGCGCCGGGCGGACGGGTGGCCGTGCCGACCGGGCTGGCGTTCGAGATCCCGGCCGGGTTCGAGGGGCAGGTGCGCCCGCGCTCCGGGCTGGCGCGCAAGTTCGGCATCACGCTGCCGAACGCGCCCGGGACGATCGACAGCGACTACCGGGGCGAGGTGCAGGTGCTGCTCGCGAACCTGGGCGCCGAGCCGTACGTCGTCCGGCCGGGCGACCGGATCGCCCAGCTGGTGATCGCGCCCGTCGTCACCGCCCAGCTGGAAGAAGCCGACAGCCTCGCCGACAGCGCCCGCGGCGACGGCGGCTTCGGCCACACGGGCCTTTAGGCGGGCCCCGCCGAAGAGCGGCTCTCACCCCGGCCCTCTCCCTGCGGGAGAGGGAGATCAGATCCCCTCTCCCGCAGGGAGAGGGTTAGGGTGAGGGAGAGCGGGCTCGTAGAGCGACGGCTCGACATTCCCCTTGCCCCCGCTCCC
>DATBHU010000310.1:0-10226 GCA_036557265.1 Polyangia bacterium | reverse complement strand
GCTCCTTCGCCTGCTGGAAGAGGTCCCGGACGCGGGCCGCGCCGACGCCCACGAACATCTCGACGAAATCGGAGCCGCTGATCGAGAAGAACGGAACCCCGGCCTCGCCCGCCACCGCGCGCGCCAGCAGCGTCTTGCCGGTCCCGGGCGGGCCGACCAGCAGCACCCCCTTCGGCAGCTTGGCGCCCAGGCGGCCGAAGCGCGCCGGCGTCTTGAGGAAATCGATCACCTCGCGCAGCTCCTCCTTCGCCTCGTCGACGCCGGCGACGTCGGAGAACCGGATGTTGACGTCCTTCTCCATGTAGACCTTGGCCTTGCTGCGGCCGAGGGTCATGAACCCGTTCTGTCCCGCCTGGCCGAGGCGGCGGATCATCAACATCCAGAAGGCACCGATGAGCGCGATCGGGATCAGCCAGCCCGCGGCGTCGCGCCAGAAGGTCGTCTCGACGATGCCGGTCACGCGCACGCCGTGCGCGGCGAGATCCTTCAAGAGGTCGGGGTCGTCGACACGGACGGTCTCGAAGGCGGTCGCGTTCTTGCGGTCGGCCTCACCGCCGGCGGGCGGCGCGGTCTCGGCCGGCTTCGACGGCGACGCCTTCGCGGGCTCGGCGGGCGCCTTCGCGGGCTCGGCGGCTGGCGTCGCGGACCCGGCGGGCGTGGGCGGCGCCGCCCGCATGCGGCCCTGGATGACCGTCTTGCCGATCGCCACGTCTTCGACCTTGCCCTGCGTGACCGCGACCTTGAAGTCGCTGTACGGGATCCGATTCGGGCGCAGGTATGCGCTCAGCACTTGCTGGACCAGCAGGACGGCCCACAAGCCCAGGATGAGGTAGCCCACGGAAAGCCTGAGCTTCTTCTTCTCACCGTCCATCACAGCCCAACGTAAGGCGTCGATCGTTTGCCGGTGCAGGCGGTCGAGCCGTTACCGCCCGCCGCGGGGGCGTCACGACGGCGTAACCGTCCCGAGCGCCAGGCGATGAGTGTGTGGACAGCGGTGCGCTGCAGATGTGGCACGCGTCATGAAGGAGACCTGCAGGGGCTCATGCTGTTCGACAGATTGATGCGGCGGCGGCAGGTTGATCGCCGATTCGGGCGTTGGCGGAACGGGGTGGTGACGCTGGGACGGTACGAGCTCGTGCAGCCCCTCGGGGTGGGCGGCATGGCGCAGGTGTTCAAGGCCCGCGCCGTCGGCCCGGGCGGCTTTCGGCGAGATGTCGTCGTCAAGCGGATCTTGCCGGAGCACGGACGCGACGCGGAGTTCATCCGCATGTTCGTCGACGAGGCGAAGCTGCTCGGGCTCCTGCATCACCCGAACGTCGTCCAAGTCTACGACTTCGGCGAGGAGGACGGGGTCCTGTTCCTCGCGCTCGAGTACGTGGACGGCCCATCGTTGTCGCGCGTGCTGCGCACGCTGCGCGGCGCGAACAAGCGGATGCCGCCCGCCATCGCGGCGTTCGTGGCCCGCGAGATCTGCCGCGCGCTCGCCTGTGTCCACGAGCTTCGTGACGACCAGGGGCGGCCGCTCGGCGCCGTGCACCGGGACGTGACGCCGTCCAACGTGATCCTGACGCCGGCGGGCGAGGTGAAGCTGCTCGACTTCGGCGTGGCGACGTTCAAGCACGCCCTGCAGGCGACCAAGTCGGGGACGGTGAAGGGCAAGCCGGCGTATCTGGCGCCGGAGCAGCTCGAGGGCAAGACGATCGACGGCCGCGTCGATCTCTTCGCGCTCGGCATCGTGATGCACGAGATGCTGACGCTGCAGCACCTGTTCGCCGGCGACAGCGATCTCGGCACCGTCAAGCAGATCATGGAGATGGAGATCCCGAAGCCGTCGGCGAAGCGCGACGACGTGCCCGAGACACTCGACCACGTCGTCATGCGCGCGCTGGAACGGGATCGCGCGCGGCGGTTCGCGAGCGCGGCGGAGATGGCGGCGGCGCTGGATGACTTCGTCGTCGCGTCGAAGCTGCACGTCGACGACGTGATCCGCTTCGTCCGCGCGATCGCGCAGGCGGCCGCGCCGCCGCCCGTGCTGGTCAGTCCCGCCGTCGTCCGGCGGGGACGACGCGCGCGCGAGCGGCGGTTCGAGGTCGACGGCGCACCCGCGCGCCGTCGCGTGGCGGCGGCGCCGCGGCGTGAGGGGGTGCGGCCGGTGGTGTCGCGCGCGCGCGCGGTGGTGGCGCTGGGCGTGGCGCTGGTGGCGCTCGGCGTCGGCACCGCGATCGGCCTGCGCGCGAAGGTCGCGGTCGGTAAGGACGTCGCGCCCCAGAAGATCACCGGCGCGGCCGTGACGCAGCCGCGGCCGCAGACCGGCCTCGTCGAACGCGAGCAGCCCTGGCCGCTCCCGCGCGACTGACTCGTTGCCGCGGACGGCGACCGCCGGGATCGCGGCGGCGCCGCTAGTTGAGCGCGAGCGCCGAGCAGGTGCCGCTCGACATGATCTGCTCGTAGAGCTTCTTGAAGCGGGGCTCGAGCGGTCGATCGACGGTCCGTTCGCGCTTGCCGGGGTCGTGAATCGTGATGCGGCCGCTCTGCAGCTCGGGCGCCGGCGTGTTCATCACCGTCGCGAACGCGTGATCGAGCACGGCGATGCGGTGGGGATAGTGGCGGGGGTAGCCCTTGTCGATGTAACGCGGGCCGTGGTTGTAGTGCGCCCACCAGCCGTGCGTCTTGTGCTGACAGGGGACGTCCTTGGTCACCTTGTACCGATGCCCCTCGCCGTCGAGCTTGACGATCGTCGTGCGGGTGACGCCGCCGCCGTCGCGCCAGTGGGCGAGCTCGCGCGCGCCCAGCTCGATGTTCGTCGTCGGCGTCATGATGTCTTTCCAGGCGACGCCACGCACGTTGCCGTTCGTGCAGTGCTCCTCTTTCTCGTCGAGGATGCAGCGAATCGCCATCAGCCCGCCGTCCTTCGCGTAGATCTTCCCGTTGCGGGTGTACGCGCGCGACGACTTCTCGTTCATGTCGCTCTCGTTCACCATCACCGCGAGCAGCAGCGTCGGCGAAAGATCGTGCCGCTTCGCGGATTCGCTGACCGCGTCGGCGATCTTGCGACACTGCGACGGCGTCCAGGCGGGCGTCTGCCAGCGGATGCGTTCCTTGACCGCGCAGATCGTCTGCGCGAGGCACGCCTCGGCGTCTGCCGACGAGGTCCGTGGATTCACCGCCGGGGCCGCGACCGCCGCGGGGGCGGGGTCAGGCGACGCCTGGGGCGCGACGGTTGCGTGCGAGGTTGCCCCGAATCCACCACCGAGCAGAGCTGCAGCAGCGAGCGACAAAGATAACTTTGGCATGTCGGCCAGCACGTCGATCCCCTTTCCTCATGAGCGGCGCCGAGTCGTGAAGTCGGCGTTACAGGGCTTCTTCTTACGTCGCGGGTACACCCGCTTCGGAGCTGGCAAGATTTGATCCGACGTGGCAGTAAGGCAAGAGGGTTGTCGAATTATTTCTCGCAGCAACGCGTTGGGCGACTGTAACGTTAATTGCACAATGAAGACGGGCAAAATGCGCGGCGGGCCGCGTCGCATAGAATGCCCGCGATGAAAGAAGGTGATCGCAGCCCTCTCGCCACGTCGGCGATCGACGAGATCTGGCGACGCGCCGCCGCCCGCGTCGGCTTCGCGCTGGCGCGCACGGACGCCGCGTACGCGAGCAGCGACGGGCGCGGCGGCATCACGATCGGCGCGCACGAGACGCTCGACGACGACGACGCGTTTGCGCAGCTGGTGTTTCACGAGCTGTGTCACGCGATCACGGAAGGCCACGCGTCGCTCGACAAACCGGACTGGGGCCTCGACAACGTCCCGGAGCACGCGGTGCGCGAGCACGCGTGCCTGCGCGTGCAGGCGGCGCTGTCCGATCGTTTCGGCCTGCGCGCGCCGATGGCGCCGACCACGCCCTATCGCGCGTACTACGCGGCGCTGCCGCAGGATCCGCTGACGGCGATGTCAGACGGCGACGGTGACGGTGAAGCGGTGGCGCTGGCGGCGGCCGCGCACGCGCGCTTTGCGGCGTCGACGTGGCGCGCGCCGATCGAAGCGGCGCTGGCGGAGACCGCCGCGGCGCTGGCGCCGGCGGGCGCGCACCCGCTCGGCTTCGCGCTCGGGCCGGTCGGCGAGAGCTGCGGGACCTGCGCGTGGGCTTACGAGGGAGGGCGCGGGGCCGCGGTCACGCGCTGCCGGCAGAGCGCGCCCGCCGCCGGCGACGGCGCCCGGACCGCGCGCAATCATCCCGCCTGCGTTCACTGGGAGCCCGCGGTCGACTGCCGCACCTGCGGCGCGTGCTGCCGCGAGGCGTATCATTCGGTGACGGTGTCCGTTCGCGATCCGGTCGTCTGGCAGGAGCCGCATCTGATCGAGCGGCACGGCCCGCGCTTCGAGATCCGCCGGGAAGGATCGCGGTGCGCGGCATTGCAGGTGGAGCCGGGCGGCCACTACGGTTGCACGATCTACGAGCACCGGCCGCGGCCGTGCCGCGAATTCGCGGCAGGCGGGCGGCACTGCCTGGACGCGCGGCGCCGGGTCGGGCTGAGCGCGAAGCCGCAGCAGAATGCCTGAGACCGTCGATCTGTTCGTCCCGCTCGCCGAGCTCGACGATCCGCTGCCGCCGCGTCTGGAGCGGGCGCTCGGCTGGTCGCGCGGGCAGGCGGGCGCCGTGCGCGTGCTGCGGCGATCGCTCGACGCGCGCAAGGGCCGCCCGCTCGGGCAGCGCCTGCGCGTGCTGGTGGCGCGGGCGGGGGAAGCGCTGGCGCCGGCCGACGCGCCCGCGCCGCCGCCGCCGCGCTGGCCCACCGGACGTCCGGCGCCCAGGGTCGTCGTCGTCGGCTCGGGACCGGCGGGCTCGTGGGCGGCGCTGCGCCTCGCCGAGGCGGGCGTGCCCGTCACCATCGTCGAGCAGGGCAAGCCGGTGCAGCCGCGCCGCCGCGATCTGGCGCTGCTGACGCGGGGCGAGCTGGCGGAGAGCTCGAACTACTGCTTCGGCGAGGGCGGCGCGGGGACGTACTCGGACGGCAAGCTCTACACGCGCGCCAAGGATCGCGAAGGCGTCGCGGCGGTGCTCGACGATCTGGTCCGCTTCGGCGCGCCGGCTGACATCGTCGTCGAGGCGCGGCCGCACGTCGGCTCGAATCAGCTGCCGCGCGTGCTGCAGGCGCTGCGCGCGCATCTGGCCGCGCTCGGCGTCGACTATCGCTTCGAGTCCACCGTGGCCGGACTGCGCGTCGCCGGCGGCCGCGTGCAGGCGGTCCGCCTGGCGGGCGGCGACGAGCTGCCCGCCGACGTCGTCGTGCTGGCGGTCGGGCACTCGGCGCGGCCGGTGTACGCGTGGGCGGCCGCGGCCGGCATCGCGCTCGAACGCAAGCCGATCGCGATCGGCGTACGCATCGAGCACCCGCAGCGGTTGATCGACGAGATCCAGTACGGTGAGGCCGCCGGACACCCGAAGCTGCCGCCGGCGTTCTACGAGCTGACCAGCGGCGACGGAGATCGCGGCGTCTACAGCTTCTGCATGTGCCCGGGCGGCTGGATCGTTCCGGCCGCGACCGAGGCGGACGGCGTCGTGGTCAACGGCATGAGCCTGTCGCGCCGCGATTCGCCGTTCGCGAACGCGGGCATGGTGGTCACCGTCGCCGCCGGGGACTTCGGGCCGGCGGCGGCCGGTCCGCTCGCCGGCGTCGCGCTGCAGCGGCAGGTCGAGCAGGCTGCGTTTCGGGCGGGCGGCGGCCGCTTTCGCGCGCCGGCCCAGCGGCTCGGCGATTTCCTCGACGGACGCAGCGGGGGCGCTGTCGGCGCGTCCAGCTATCGTCCCGGTCTGGCGCCCGCCGATCTCGGCGCGGTGCTGCCGGCGTTCGTCGCGCAGGCCCTGCGCGGCGGCCTGCGGCGCATGGGCGCGCGCCTGCCCGGGTTCCTGTTCCCGGACGCCACGCTGGTGGGGGTCGAGACGCGCACCAGCGCGCCCGTCCGGCTGCTGCGCGACGACGCGACGCTGATGTCGCCGTCGCTGGCGGGGCTTTATCCTTGCGGGGAGGGCGCGGGCTACGCCGGCGGGATCGTCAGCGCGGCGCTCGACGGCGCCCGCGTGGCGGCGCGCGTGCTCGCCGCGGGCTGACCGCGGCGCGCCGGTGTCAGAGCGAGATCGGGACGCTCGGCTCGTTCGGCCCGCTGATCTCTTTCAAGATCTGCTGCAGCCAGGCGCGCTGCTCGTCGGTGATCGCGTCGAAGCGCACGCCGGCCGCGAAGCGGCGATCCTCCACCGGGCGGGCCCACGCGACGTGCGCCTTCACCCACAGCGGCGGCGCGTCGGTCTCCACGTCGTCGAGCACCAGGAACAGGCCGACGGTGACCGCCTCGCCCGCGTCCAGCGGGCGATCGCAGTTGAGGCCGGCCCCGCCTTCGGAGAGATCGCGCGTGGTGGCCGTGAACACCGACCGGGCCGTGCGGACCTCGGCCGACATGCGCAGATCGCGGCGTTCGTGCTGCCGGCGGGGCGCGGACGGATCAGGGAGCGGGGTTGGTCTCATCGTTTACACCCTCATGCCGCGAAGGGATCGTCGGGATCGGCGGCGCGCGCTTCCTCTTCGCCGGAGAACGCGTCGCCCGGTGCCAGCGTGCCGTCCAGGAACCCGACGAACATGTCCAGGTAGCGGGTGCGATCGCTGTCCAGCTTCACGAACTTCACGCCGATCTGGTACGAACCGAACAGCGCCGTGCACCACGCGACCCGGCCTGGCAGCTGCAGCGGTTCGGTGGCGCCGGCGTCGCCGAACGTCAGCACCAGATCCAGGTTGATCTCGGCGTCGACGGCGATCGACTCGTCGGCGATCAGGCACAGCCCGGCCCGCGACATGTCGCGCGTCCGCGCCGCCAGCTTGCGGTCGCCGACGGCGACCGTCACCTTGATGTCGACGTTGTAGCGGGGGTGTTCCCGGCGCTTCGCGTACTGCTTCGTCATTGATCGGTGACCGCTGCCTCGGCGTCGCGCCTGCGCGCGAGGCGGGTGAACGCGCCGCCGGTCAGCGCGTCGAGCTCGGCTTCGATCTCCGCCACACGCAGCTCGAGTGTCATGCCCGACATCGGCATGCCAGCAGGCGCCATGGCTGTGGCATCGGCAGCGCTCAGCTCCGCCTTGAGCCGCCTGCGTTCGAAGTAGAGTCTGATCACGAGGGCTTCGATCTCGCGGCGGGCGTCCGCCGTGCGCAACGCCTGGAACTGAGCCCCTAACTCGTCGGGGTTAAAGACCATTCTAGACAGGTCCCAGGTCGCTCTCAACTCGTAACGCACGTCGTTATTGCTGTCGATCCCGACCGGGGCCAGAGGCGCCGCGCTCGAGGAGCCGAGGTCGACGGACTCGCTGCGGGCGAAGCGGCGGTCGACGCGGGCCCGGACCTCGGGCAGCCAGCCGGCGAAGCGGGCGCGCGTCACCAGCGAGCGCGCCCGATCGGGCTCGACCAGCGCTAGCGCGCTCGCCGCCGCGCGCAGGGCATCGAGCGGCGGGTCGGAGGCCGCCAGCGCGCGCAGCACGACGGGGTCGAGCCGGCGGTCGCGCGCGCGCCGGCCCGCGCGCGCCGGATCGTCGCCGCGGCGGGCGCCGCTGTCGGAAGCGCCCGCCGCGGCGTCGCGCGCGCCCGGCTCGGGCGCCGGGGCGTCGGATTGCGCCAGCCACGCGGCCAGCAGGGTGACACAGAGCAGATCGATCATCGCAGCGCCTCTCTCTCTTGTCGGGCGGCGCGTAGCCGCGCGGTTCGGGACGGATCGTCGTCGGTCGAGACGGACAGCTCCTGCTCCTCGGCGGCCAGCGCGGCGTCGCGCCGCACGAGCTCCGCGGCCAGCAGGCGGCGATCGGCGCCGGCCGCCCCGGTGCGTCCGAAGCGGAACGCGACGAGCACGACCAGCGACCAGCTGGCGCGCAGCGGGGTGCGGACACCGGCGAGGACCAGGGTCAGCTGCGGCCAGGGGAGCACGGGTTGCAGCAGCCGGCGCGTGGCGGGCGGCGGCAGGGGCGAGGGTGGGGCGGCGATGCCGCCCGGGCGCGGGCGCGGCGGCAGCGCGCCGCCGATCGCGACCAGCTGGTCGTCGAGCGCAACCCAGAGCCGCCCGGCGAGCGCCGCCGCGTGGCCGACGGCGGGGCCGGGCAGCACGACGGGCGCGCGCCAGGCGGCGCCGTCCGCCGACGTGTAGAGGCCGCCACCCGCGGCGACGAAGCGCGCGCCGGCCGTGTCGCCGCACGTGACCGTGCGGGCCGGGGGGCGATCGCCGACCCGCTGCGGGGGCGCATCGCCGCTCCAGGCCCAGACGCCGTCGCCCGCCAGCGCCAGCGCCAGCCCGTCGCAGACCGCCAGCGCGTCCGCGCCGTGATCGAGCACGGGACGCGTGACGCCGAACGGTCCGATCTCCACGACGGCGTCGTCCGTCGCGACCAGCGTGTGCTCGACGTCCGCCGCGGCCAGCGCGCGCGGCCGCGCCACCAGACCGGCGGCGACACGGAAGGCGCCGCCGCCGTCCGAACGCCACAGCAGGTCCGGCGTCGCGACGGCGACCGCCCCGTCGCCGGCCGCGACCGCCACGACGTCCCGGCCGGCCAGCGCGACGCGCCCGCAGCCGTGACCACGCCCGCGGTAGACGCCGGCCGACGTGGCGATCCAGACGTCGTCCGACGCGGGCGACGCGGCGAGCGCCCGGGCCACGACCGCGCCGTCCGCCTCCGGGGTCGAGCTTCGCCGGCGCCGCTTCGGCTCCAGGTCCTCGGCGTCCAGCACGTCCTCCGCCTCGCTGCTGTCGAGATCGTCGTCGGGCAGCCCGACGGCGCGCAGCGCCTCGCCGGCGTCGATCGCCCCCGCGCTGGACGGGCGCGGGCGCTCGGGCGGCGTCGACTCGAAGCGCGGGCATCGCCCGACCTCGCGTCCATCGGCGTCGAACCAGACGACGTCGTTCGCGCGCAACACGAACAGCCGGCTCGCCCCGGCGGCGAGATCGCTGATCCGCGGTTCGCTTCCGGCGGCGACCGGCTGCCGCGCACCCCGCGCGCCCGCGATCGCCGGCCGCGCCGCGACGAGCGCGGCGATCGCCAAGGTTCGGATGCGCGCGGACGACATGCCGCGCGGTATCAGCAACCGACGTGCCGCCGACGGCGCGCGCGTTCTCGGCGGGCGCGTCCCCGGGGCGGTCGCCGCGCAGCCGCCGGCTGGACACGGGCGCCGGAAACCGTCAGGCGCGTGTGTTATAGGAAGGCGCGATGTCCGCGACGGTTCTGGATGGCAAGGCGCTGGCGGCCCGGATTCGCGGCGATCTGAAGGTCGACACCGAGCGGCTGGCCGCCGCCGGGATCACGCCGGGCCTGGCCGTTGTGCTGGTCGGCGACGATCCGGCCTCCCAGATCTACGTGCGCAGCAAGACCGCCGCCTGCGCGCAGGCCGGCATCGCGACGTTCGACCACCGCCTGCCGGCCACCACCTCGACCGACGAGCTGCTGCGGCTGGTGGCGGCGCTCAACGCCGACGCGCGCGTCGACGGGATCCTGATCCAGCTGCCGCTGCCGTCCGGGGTCGACGCGCGGCGCGTCCTGTTCTCCGTCGATCCGCGCAAGGACGTCGACGGCATCCACCCCGAAAACGTCGGACGCCTGCTGATGGGCGAGCCGCGCTTCGTGGCCTGCACGCCGTTCGGCGTGATGAAGCTCTGCGAGGAGGCGCGGCTGCCGCTCGCCGGCGCCCAGGCGGTGGTCGTCGGGCGCTCGAACATGGTCGGCAAGCCGATGGCGGCCCTGCTGCTCAACGCCGACGCCACCGTCACGGTCTGCCATTCGAAGACGCGCGATCTCGGCGCCGTCGTCGCCCGCGCGGATCTGGTGGTCGCCGCCGTCGGCCGCGCCGAGATGGTGCGCGGCGACTGGATCAAGCCGGGCGCCGTCGTGATCGACGTCGGTATCAACCGCACGCCCGCCGGCAAGCTGCTGGGCGACGTCGAGTACGCGGCCGCCGCCGCGCGCGCCGCCGCCATCACGCCGGTCCCGGGCGGCGTCGGCCCGATGACCATCGCCATGCTGCTGGCCAACACGGTGACGGCGGCGAAGCTCCGCGCGTCGCGCAGCGCCTAGTGTCCCGTATCAGAGAATGATCGACAAAGTCAGGTGGCCATGATCTAAGCGTGGGATGGCACGCACCGGGCGACCGAAGATCGAAATCCTGACGCTGACCACCGAGGAGCGGGCAGCGCTCGAGCGGCTTGCCGCTA